>PLKM01000029.1:0-18052 GCA_003141095.1 Acidimicrobiaceae bacterium
CGGAGAGATCGACGTCCGTGAGTTTGGCACCGGCGAGGTCGGCCGTCGTGAGGTTCGCGTTGGTGAGATCCACATCGACGAAAGTGACGTTCGTGAGATTGGCGCCGGTGAGATTGGCGCCGGTGAGGTTCGCGCCGGTGAGGTTCGCGCCGGCGAGGTCGATTCTTGAGAGGGTGGCGCCGGAGAGATCGACACCGGTGAGAGTGGAGCTCGCGAGATTGGCGCCGGAGAGATTGGCGTAGGGGCCGACGAGGTAGCCGTCAATCAGTTGCCAGTCGCCCGGGAAAGTTGCCGGAGCGCCGGTGATAGCCCCTGAGATAACGCCGGACAAATTGGCGCCGGACAAATTGGCGCCGGTGAGGTTGGTACCAGTGAGGGTGGCGGTGGAAAAGTTGGCCTTCGCGAGATTGGCGTAGGGGCCGACGAGGTAGCCGTCAATCAGTTGCCAGTCGCTCGGGAGAGCCGGCGGTGCGCCGGTGATTGCTCCCGATATCACACCGGCGAGCTTGGCGCCGGTGAGGTCTGCGCCGGTGAGAGTGGCGCCGAAGAGGTTCGTGGTGGAGAGATCATTGCCCACGAGTTTCGCGTCGGTCAGGTCGGCGAAGGTCAGGTTGACGTAGGTGAGATTAGTACCGACCAGGTTCGCGCCGGTGAGCGTGGCGTCAGCGAGGTCTGCGCCGGTGAGATTGACGTAAGTGACGTTCGCGTCGGTGAGGTTGGCGCCGGCGAGAGTGGCGCGGCAGAGATTCGCTCCGGTGAGGATGATGCCGGTGAGGTTCGCGCTGGTGAGGTTGGCGTCGACGAGGTTCGCGTCTACGAGGGTGGCTCCGGTGAGATCGATGCCAGTGAGATTGGCTCTGGTGAGAGCGGAGCCAGTGAGATTGGCGTCGCTGAGGTTCGCGTCGACGAGATTGGCGTCGATGAGGGTGGCGTAAGTGAGGTTGGCTTCGAGGAAGTAGGTGACCGTGAGGTTCGCGTTGGTGAGATTCGCGTAGGTGAGGTTGACGTAGGGGCCAACGAGGTAGCCGTCAACTAGTTGCCAGCCGCTCGGGAGAAACAACGGAGAGCCGGTGATGTCTCCCGAGGTAATACCAGTGAGATTCGCGTTGGTGAGATTCGCGTACGTGAGGATGACGCCGGAGAGGGCGGCGTCGATGAGATTCGCGCCGGTGAGATTGGCGTAGGTGAGATTCGCGTCAGTGAGATTTGCTCCGAGAAAGTTGGCGCCGGTGAGATTGGCGGTGGAGAAGTTGGCCTTCGCGAGGTTGGCGTAGGGGCCGACGAGGTAGCCGTCAATCAGCTGCCAGCTGCTCGGGAGAGACGTCGGAACACCTCTAATGCCTCCTGAGGTGACACCGGTGAGAGTGGAGCTCGCGAGATTGGCGCCCGCGAGATTCGCGTTGGCGAGATTCGCGTTGGCGAGAGTGGCGCCCGCGAGGTTCGCGTTGGCGAGAGTGGCGCCGGTGAGGTTGGCGTAGGTCAGATTCGCGTTCGCGAGGTTCGCGTTCGCGAAGTTTGCTCTGTTGAGGTTGTCGCCGGTGAGGTTGGCGTTGGCGAGGTTGGCGTTCGCGAGATTCGTGGAAGTGAGATTCGCGTTGGCGAGAGCGGCGCCGGCGAGATTGGAGTCGACGAGATTCGCGTTCGCGAGATTCGCGCCGGCGAGATTGGCGCCGGCGAGGTTGGCACCGGCGAGAGTGGCACTAGAGAGGCAACCGCCGGCAAGATTGGCGTTCGTGAGATTGGCGCCGGCGAGGTCTGCGTAGGGACCCGCGAGATAACCGTTAATCAGCTGCCAGTCGCTCGGGAGAGATGCCGGAGGGCCAGTGGTACCTCCCGAGACAACGCCGTTGAGGTTGGCTCTGGCGAAATTGGCGTTGGCGAGATTGGCGCCGGTGAAGTTTGCTCGGGTGAGAGTGGCATCGACGAGATTTGCGTTCGCGAGAGTGGCCCCGGCGAGTTTGGCGTTCGCGAGATTGGCGCCGGTGAGGTTGCAACCGGAGAGATTCTCGTCGGAGAGGTCAATTCCCCTGAGGTTGTGACCAGTGAGATTGGTGCCAGGTGCGGGTTTCAAGGGCTGGCCGCCTGAGTTGCGGTGGCGCTAGTGACATTGGTGCTCGGAGGAGAAGTGCCCAGGGTCGCGGCGGGGCAATGATCGAAGTAACGAGCACGCTGCACAGTTCTCCTTCAGTGGAATCACCAAAATGCTTACTACCAGCCTCAGACCACGAACAACTCTCGAGCCGACTGCGCATCATCGCACCATGGTCTCGGTCAAATCCTATTGGGCGTGCGCACTTCGTCCCCTTGCTCATTTCGTCATGGAGGCTTTAAGGTCGGTGAAGGAGAAGGGAAGTGGCCATGGGTGAACCACAATTCACGATCGGGGTCTCGGCACGTTGCAGCGATGGGGAGTGTGGCGAGGTTAGCCGGGTGGTCATCGACCCCGTCGCTCGAAAGTTGACCCACATCGTGGTGGAACCGAAGCACCGTCAGGGTCTGGGCAGACTCGTTCCCCTCGACCTCATTGATTCCTCGAAGGGTGAACTCACGCTTCGTTGCACCGTGGACGAGTTCCAGAGACTTGAGTTGGCTGAAGAGACGGACTTCCTTCCGGGAACCATCGACTACCAGGGTTACGACTCTGAGCGCGTGTGGTCCTTGCCCTATCTCGCCCTTGGCCCGGGCAGTACCACGCTACCGGTCACGTACGACAAGCTGCCACTGGGGGAAGTGGCAGTTCGAAGGGGCGTCCCAGTACACGCCACGGATGGTGAGATTGGAAAAGTCCAAGGGCTCGTCATCGACGCCGGCGACCATCACGTCACTCACGTTCTGCTCCAAGAAGGGCATTTGTGGGGCCGCGAAGAAGTGGCAATCCCCATCAGCGCCGTGGTGGACTTTGGACCTGAGATCCGCCTTAGCATCACCAAGCAAGAGGTAGAGGATCTGCCGTCCGTCGACCTCGACCACTCGGACGGATAGCCTCCAGTCCACCTCGACTTGCCATGAATCGGTGACTGTGTCCTAGCATGCCTGCTATGAACATCATCGTGACCTCATTGAAGGGCGGGGTCGGGAAATCGACGTCCTCGATCTACTTGTCTGCCGCTGGCGTTGAGCGGGGCTATGACCCCGTTACGCTCATCGACGCCGACCCTCAGGCATCATCGGCCGAATGGCTCGAGTTATGGCCCCTGCCTGGCATAACTGTCATCGAGGCCCCGTCAGAACGCATGGCGACACGAGCCATGGGTCGAGTCGAGGGCCTGGGTATCGTTGACACGCCACCGGGAAACGAGCGGATCACTCAGTCAGCTGTCGCCCTAGCCGACGCCGTCGTTATACCGACGCGCGCGGGAGGCGTTGAGTACTCGCGCGTGCTCGCCACGCTGGATTTGATCCCCACCCCAGTTCCGCGAGGCATCGTAATCTGCGCCGCGCGACTCGGTACCAATGATCTCGAAGCGGCGATTGCCTGGTGGAAGGAGCAGAAGGTGGAGATCTGGGGAGTGATCCCCGAGCGTGTCGGCATTGCCGCGGGACCCGAAGCGCGTCTCAGTCGCGAGGGCCTTGAGGGTTACGACGTCGTGCTTTCTCGAGCACTGCGCGGGTGGCGCTGAGGCACGACGCATTGCTCGGCGAATCGATCGAGCAGTCAGGTGATGTTTCCAACAGCAGCCTCGCGCCAGTAATCGCGCGGTGACTGGTGAAATCGGACCACGGCTTAGGAGGACCGCATCGTGCCTTCGCGCAGGTAGCGCACGTGCCATGAAAGCGCCTCTTCGAGCAGGTGCGGGGTGTGCTTGCCGGGCGCGGTCTTGCTGGCGCGGTCGAAATAGTCCTGCAGCATTGGTCGGAAGTCCGGGTGCGCGCAGTTGTCGATGATCTTCTGGGCGCGACGACGAGGCGCGAGACCACGCAGGTCCGCCACGCCCTGCTCGGTGATGATGACGTGGACGTCGTGCTCGGTGTGGTCCACGTGGCTGACCATTGGCACAATCGAGGAGATCGCTCCCTTGACGGCAGTTGACGGCGTCAGAAACATCGCGATGTAGGCGTTGCGAGCGAAGTCACCGGAGCCGCCGATGCCGTTCATGATGCTCGAACCCATGACGTGCGTGGAGTTAATGTTGCCGTAGATGTCGGCTTCAATGGCGCCGTTCATCGCCAAGCAGCCGAGTCGGCGTATCACCTCGGGATGGTTGCTGATCTCCTGGGGGCGAAGGACGATTCGGTCGCGGTAGTCAGCGATGTTGGCGTGAAGATCGGCGGCCCCGGCTTCGCTGAGCGAAAAGGCCGTTGCCGAGACCGTACTCATCGTGCCTGAGCGCAAAAGCCCCAGCATGCCGTCTTGAATAACTTCCGTGTAGGCGGTCAGCGGACGGAACGGTCCATCGTCGAGCCCGCGAAGCACGGCGTTGGCGATGTTGCCAACGCCCGACTGCAGTGGCAACAGTGAGGCGGGCAGGCGTCCTCGCCGCACTTCGTGGGCCAGGAACTCCAAGAGATGCTCGGCGATGAGTTGCGACGTGTCATCAACCGGCTTGAAGGCTGTGTTGCGATCGGGGGAGTTCGTCTCGACGACGGCCACGATCTTTTCCGGGGGGCAGTGCAGGTAGGGCACTCCGATGCGATCGGACGTCTCGAGAATCTGGATTGGCGTGCGGTTTGGTGGGAGAGCGGTGCCGTAGTAGATGTCGTGCATGCCCTCGAACTCGGTGGGTTGCCACGAGTTCACCTCGAGAATCACCCGGTCCGCCATGTCAATCCACGTCTTGTTATTGCCAACCGATGACGATGGAATCAGTTCGCCGTCCGCGGTGACGCCGGCGACCTCGATGAGCGCGACGTCGAGGTGCCCAAAGGCGCCCTCCCAGACCATCTGCGCGACGTGCGAGAGGTGCATGTCCAAGTAGTCGAGTAACCCGGCGTTAATTTTGGCGCGGCTCACTGGGTCGGACTGGTAGGGCATACGCAGGTCAATCGCATCGACCGCCGCGAGCGCACCGTCAAGCTCGGGCGCCGTCGATGCTCCGGTCCATACGCTGACTGCGAAGCGGTCTCCTCGAGCGGCCGCTTCCTCCACACGTCGAACCAGAGCGCCGGGAACCTCTTTCGGATAGCCCGCTCCGGTAAAACCACTCATCCCGACGTTGTCGCCCGGCGTTATGAACTGGGCCGCATCGTCGGGCGACATTACCAGCCCCGCGATAGTCGTCGATCGAATTCGTGATTGGTCTGCAGAAGTCACCTCAAGAGCCTAATACCATTGGATTTCAGTACTTCTGCGATAATCGGCGCTAAAGGACTGATCCGCGCGGACTGCATTTTTCACTTGATGAAGACGACGACATGGAGACCGTCATTTTGACGTCGAGCCACGAGCAGTCAACGCGAGGCGCGAGAAAGAACGGCGCACACAGCCGGACCGCCTGCACCAACGCGGCGGGGCGTCGAGATCGCGGTCAAGCGCCGGCGACTACTTCTTATGCCCGAGTCCCTTGCTCTTGTCAATCACTTTGCCGGCCTTACGTTCGATCTTGTCAGTGGTCTTATCGACCTTGTCCTTTACCCGGCTGACCTTCTCCTTGACCTCGCCAACTCGGCGGTCGACCTTACCCTTGGATTCGAGCTTCTTGTTACCGGTAATGATCCCGACTACCTCTTCGACTTGGCCCTTCACCTTCGTGGGTTTTCCAGCCATGGCGCACCACCCTTCGTGGTCTTAGGAAGGAGTAAAAAAGCCGCCTTCACGCCATTAATTTTACCCTCGGAGTTGGTAATAACTAGAGCCCAAGTGCCCTATTCCTGCGAACTCGGCCCCTGCTCGTATTTGAAAAGCCCATTCGCCACCGGCGGCTGGCACGCAGTCACTTTGGCGCCGTCGCATACTCCCTTGGTCGATGTTCTAACCACCGTCCCTGCCCAATAACGGCAGGCGGCCCAGACCTTGGGTCGTGGTATGAGATTCATGAAGTTCCCCAGACCTCACTGGTTGCGACTTGCGCTCGACGGGCGTTTCTAACGCGAGCAGCGCGGCGGCGCGAAATGCCTCCCTCATGTGTCAGTATGCGCAGTTAAGCCACTTAAGGAGCAGACGTGCCGTACTGCACAAACTGCGGGACCCTGGAAAAGGAGAACCAGCAATTCTGCGCAGTGTGTGGCGCTCGAAGACCTGACCAGTTCGACGCTTCACGAATGCCACCGATGCCGTCGATCGGTCCCCACGACGAAGCTCGAGTACTGGTTGGCATCTCGCTGGATCCGCCGCATCAGTCGCGCTGGTCGATTCTCTTTCGTCTGGTCTTGTCGCTACCACTCTTCGTGGTTGTCGTCGGTATCGGGTTTGCCACGTTCTTCGTCGTCATCGCCGCATGGTTTTGCGCATTGGTCAATGGAAGCGTCCCCGACAGTCTCCAGCGCTTCCTGACCAACGCACTGCGGCTCTACGGCAACGTGCAGGCCTACGTATTCCTTCTCACCCGTCGTTGGCCGGGTTTCGCGTTCGATGCGAAGCCAGGCGAACAACTGAACTTAGAAATCGATCACGTTGCCTTGCGACGCTGGTCGGTCTTCTTTCGCTTTGTCCTGGGCTATCCCGCGACGATTGTCGGCAGTCTTCTCGCCTTCGGGTTGTATCCATTGTTAGTCGTGATGTGGATCTGGGGAAGTATTGCGGGCCGAGAACCGAAGGCACTGCACCAGGCCGTCGCGCTCGTCCTGCGCTATCAGATACGCCTTCAGGCGTACTCGTGTCTGCTCACGCCAACCCAGCCTTTTCGAGGATTCTTTGGTGACGAGGGAGTGTCGACATCGATAGTGGCGACGAACTCCTCGTTGGGACCCCCAACGTTTGCCCCGCAGGCCCCTCAACCGGACAGCTTCGTGGATCTCCGGGGCTCCTCCTCGGTGGTGCCGGTCACCACCGCAGCGTTGCCGACACGATGGATCGTGGCGAAAGCGGCCAAGGTGGTGTTGATACTGATTTTGGTGATCAGTGTTGGCATGTACGTTTTGACGTTCTCCATTGATAACTCCACTCTCTCGAAGTTCAAGGAGGCCGTTTCTCGCTCGTTGTTCGTGGCTTCTCACGGCACCGCGATCACTGCGATACGTCAGTTTGAAGTGACGGCGAATTCCTGTCCGACGTCAGCATCTCATGGCTGCATCTCGCACGCTGCAGCGCGGGCGTACCTGGTGCTGAGTGAGCAATCTTCGTTGTTGGATGGCAACCTGTTTGTGCCAACAGACGCTCTGAGTCAGGCGCGGCGCTACGAGTCGGCGCTGCGAGATTTGGGGCGTGAGATGCTCGCTGTGGAAAATCCTGACTCGGTTCCCTCGCCAGCGAATGTGGTCAACAATGAGGTACCTGCAACATTGGCTCAACTCAACAGTTACTTCCAAGTCCTGAGGGTGCGGCTGGGCGGTTGAGCAGTAACGAAAGGCCTGCCACGAACGTGAGTGGTCAAGAGCCTCGTCATTCATCCGTCCGCTCAATCCGACGACGGCGACGTTGAACTCAGTCGTCGCGCCGCCGGGTTGAGTGCTCCACCGAACCACCGGAGGATCGGGACTAACCTCAGGGAAATATGGGTGCTTTACGTCATGGCTTCGATACGGCATGAAGGCTCATTGTGTGCGGGCACGGCTTTCACTGACATTCGTGATCGCCGCCATTACCCTCGCATCAGCGCTCACTCTCATCGGAGGCTTCAGATCTGCTGGTGCGGTCGGCAACTCGGCCAGACTCAGTGAGACGAGTTCTTGGACCGTGTACCACGGCGACGCCACCGGGTCTGGACTTATCGGAGGGTTGAGGGCCGTTACGACCTCGAAGAGGGCCTGGACGTCACCAGTTCTCGCGGGGCAGCTTTACGGTGAACCGCTGGTTTTTTCGAATGAGATCTACGTGGCGAGTGAGAACGACACGGTCTACGCGCTCTCTTCCACCAACGGCGCGGTGATCTGGTCCAGGCGCCTGGCCAGTCCCGTACCGTCGTCACGGCTTCCCTGCGGTGACATCGCACCGAACGTAGGAATCACCGGCACTCCCGTCATAGATCCTTTGAGGCATGAAATCTTTGTCGTCGCTGACGAATGGGTGAAGGGAGGTCCGCAACACGTATTGGTGGGCCTCAGTACGTCCTCGGGAGCGATTGAACTGAGGAGAAACGTCGACCCGCCCGGAGCGAATCCGGCCGCACTCTTGCAACGCACGGGCCTCACGTTGGACGCGGGTCGGGTGGTGTTTGCAATGGGGGGCAACTACGGCGACTGCGCGGCGTACCGGGGTCGGGTGATCGCGGTGAGGGAAACCGGATCGGCTCCGTCGTTCTTCACCGTTGATGCCCGCTCCGGTGACAGCCAGGGCGCTATCTGGATGGGCGGAGCCGCTCCCGTCGTCGACCGCAGTGGCAATATCTGGGTCAGCGTCGGAAACGGCTCGGTCCATTCAGCCGGTAGTCCGTTCGATGACAGCGACTCGGTGCTCGAGCTCTCGCCCGCGCTGAGGTTGAGGCAGTTCTTCACTCCGGCCACGTGGGCCCAAAACAATGCGAGCGACCTCGACATGTCAACGGCGCCGGTCCTGCTTTCCAACGGGCAGGTGGTGCTGGCTGGTAAATCGCGCATCGTGTATCTGCTTAACGGCAACAATTTGGGCGGCGTTGGCCACCAGGAGTCGAGTCTCGGATCCGCGTGCAGCGACGACATCGATGGCGGGAGTGCGGTGGTGGGTGACACGGTGTACCTTCCCTGTCTGAGCGGCACCGTTGCTGTTCGCGTGGGATCGTCCACTCCATCGCTCCGTTTGCTGTGGAGCGCGAAGGTGGGCGGCGGACCCCCGATTGTCGCGGCCGGCTTGGTGTGGACAATCGGGCAGAACGGAGAGTTGTACGGACTCGATCCCGACACCGGAGAGGTGCGTCAACAGGCTTCGGTCGGCGAGCAGGCCAACCATTTTCCAACGCCGAGCGTTGGCGACGGGCTCCTGCTGGCCCCTTCGGCGGATCGTGTGGTCGCCTATCTGGCAGTCGTTCAGGGTTAGTCAATCGACCTATCGTTCGACGACCAAGGGACGGGTCCAATGAGACTGGTCCTCGGGGATTTTCCAGCCCTGCCACGACCTGATGGCCCCGAGTCCCCGCGGGTCAGTCGACGTGCCCCCTGCGCATGAAGCCCCACTGACTCGGCCCGTTGCTCAGGATCTCGGGCACTTCGCCGACCGGAACAGCGGGTGAGAAGAGAAAACCTTGTCCGAGTTCGCAGTCGAGTTGTCGAAGTCGTTCGAGTTGTTCCACCGTCTCGATGCCTTCGGCGAGCATCGTTCCGTCGAGCTTGTTGCCCAGTGAGATGATCGCCTCGAGAAGGGTGTCGTTTCGCTCGCTCTCGAGAGAGGGGTTCACGAACGATTGATCGACCTTGATGATCCTTGGACTGAGTGCGGCGAGGTAGGAGAGCGAGGAGTAACCGGTGCCGAAGTCGTCCAGGGCAAAGTCCACACCGAGGCGGTTGAGTCGTTCCACCACGCTCGAGGTCTCGGCGACGTCGAGCAGCGTCACACTCTCGGTGATCTCGATGACGAGGCAACGTGGTGGCAGACCGCTCATCGTGAGCGCTCCTTCAATCTTCGACGCGAGTCCCGGGTCCTGGAACTGGTGCGCTGAGAGGTTGACTGAAACATAGGGCCGGATGTTCTGAGCGCCAGTCTGGATCCAGGAACTCGCCGCCGTGACGGCCTCGTTCAACGCGAAGGCTCCGAGTTCTAAAATGAGGTCGCTCTGTTCCGCCAGCGGAATGAAGACGTCGGGAGGTACCCATCCGCGTTCGGCGTGCTTCCAACGCATGAGAGCCTCGAAGCCAACGACTTCGGTCGTGGCGAGATTGACAATCGGCTGATAGTGCATCGACAGTGTGCCGGCCGTGAGCGCGTGACGGAGTTCCTGGACGAGCTCGAAGCGGCCGGCCACTTGTTCGCGCATGGAGGGGGTGAACACGATGTACTTTCCCTTGCCCTGTCGCTTGGCCTGGTAGAGGGCCACGTCGGCGTTCTGGACGAACTCATCGCTTTCGGTATCCGCGCCGCTCCACACCACAATGCCGATGCTGGCGTGCTGCTCCAACAATGAGCCGTTGATCTTGAACGGCTCGACGAGCGCTTCGAGCAGTCGGGCGGCGACCATCTCAGCCTCGGCCGGCGACGAGAGCCCTTCGGCGAGGTAGAGGAACTCGTCGCCGCCGAAGCGGCAGAGGGTGTCCGATGAACGCGCGACGTGTTCGAACCGATGCGCAATGGCTACGAGCAGTTGGTCGCCTACGACGTGGCCGTGGGTATCGTTGACGCCCTTGAAATCGTCGAGGTCGAGGATCAGCACGGCGCCGAGCCCCCCGTTTCGAGCAACGCGAAGATAGGACTGGGAGAGCCGGTCGTTGAACAGCGCCCGATTGGCGAGACCCGTCAGTGGGTCGTGCAACGCCTGGTGGGAGAGCTGGGAGGTGAGGGCGCGCTCTTCGGTGACGTCACGTTCCGAAAACACGTAGTAGAGGATATTCCCGTCGACGTCACGAGCGGGCGACCGCGAGATCTCGCTAATGATGACTCGACCGTCCTTGCGCAGGTAGTGCTTGGAGTAGCGAAGCTGGTCAGCTCCACCGGTACTCATCCGCTGCAGGGTCTCTTCGGTGATGCCAACGT
Source organism: Acidimicrobiaceae bacterium (assembly GCA_003141095.1). Classification (GTDB taxonomy): domain Bacteria; phylum Actinomycetota; class Acidimicrobiia; order Acidimicrobiales; family RAAP-2; genus RAAP-2. Next base: position 10,694 of record PLKM01000029.1, read on the forward strand.
CGTCGGGATACGTGAATAATTTCGAGTCGAAACCAAGGAGCTCTTCTCGGGGAAAACCAACCATCTGGCAAAACGCGTCGTTCGCGGCGGTCATGCGGTCGTCGAGATCGGATAAGACCATCGGTGACATGTTGTTTTCGAACGCGATACGAAATCGCTGGTCGGAGTCCGAGAGCGCCTTCTCGCGCTCGGCCAGGGTGGCGAACGCGGCCTTCGTCTCTCGCAGCGCCGCTTCAGTTTTTTCGACGGAACGCACGTGCGCAATGCTCAATTCGACCTCTCTGGCGATAACCTCGAGTCCGCGAGTTGTAATGCCGTCAAACTGAGAAATGTGTCGGTCGTAGATGTTGAGGGCCGCTCGTCGCCCGCCTGGGGTGAAGGCGATCGCGATCGACGAACCGAGTGCGAATTGGGCTGCTCGCTCGCGCCATGGTGCGAACTGGTCGTTATCGGTCAGATCTTCGACCACCTGGGTGGCCCCGGTTCGCAGTGCGGTGCCGGTGGGACCTCGTCCGCTCTCGTTTGTTCCCCACCACGAAATCATTCCCTCGCGCAGATAACCGGTTTCACCGGCGGCGTACGCGATCTCGATGCCCCCGTCGTCGGGGCTGGAGAGCACGGCGATCCACGCGAGTGCGTAGCCGCCCTTTTCAACGAGAGCGTCGCACAACTCCTGGAGAGATTGCGCTTCGGTCGTCGCGAGCAACACGTCCCGGTTCACCTCAGTGAGAAGTTTCAAGAGCCTTTCTCGTTGCACTCGACTGGAGATATCAATGAACGACGAGACCACGGCCTCGATGCCCTTGTCGAGCGTCACCGGACAGGAGTTGACCGACACCCATCGTCTCGCTCGACCGGGAATGTCGATGCCTTCAACCACGCCGGTACTGGGTTTGCCCGATTTCATCGCCCTGAGGCTTGGACGTTCGTCCAAGGGGACGGGTGTTCCGTCTTCACGAACTGCCTCCCATCGCGTGTCAGTCGATGTAACCCCCATAAGTTCTTCGCGGCTGATTCCGAGTAACTGCGTCGCGGCATGATTGCAGTCAAGGATTGTTCCATCGACTCCTTGCAACACAATGCCAGCTGCCATCGAGTCAAGAACTTTTTCCGAGGTGAGGAGTCGTTGCAGTTCGCTCACGTGGTCGCTAGTCGAGTGAATCTTGTCCATAGGCAACCCTCCCTCTCGAATCGAGTCGAATCCATGATTTTGTCAACGCCAGGCTTCGAATGAAGTGCCGAGGGGACGCAGAAACACGTACTACATGTTACGCGGTGACGGTTGAAGGGGGTTGGACAAAAAACATAGATTCGAACGAACTCGTGACCCAGAAGATGTCGGGGCCAACCAGTCACTGCCAGCGGCACCTCGCACGTTGGTGAATCGAAGATCCGATGTTGCATCATCGCGCAACCGGCGCCCGAGGTCATCGTCGTAGACAGGACCGTCGCCGCCGAAGGGATGGTGCGGGTTTCGAACGCGCTCCCGGGGTGATCAAATTCAAACTCGATCGAGTTCCGAGCGTGCGACTTTCGTTGCACCGGCTTACCGACACGGAGGCTGTGATGACGTTGGGGCGTGTGAACCGGTGGACTGGTTCGCGTTTCTTGATCTTCGTTGCACGTTGATTGAACGGCGGGCGTCGCCAGCAGGACAAGTCCCACGAGGTCTTGTTCCGCGAACCGCCCCGAGATCACGGGTACGTCCAGGTTCGAAGATTCTGCACCAAATTCAGCGAACGCAGACTGCACCGGACGCCGGGCTCCTTCGTGACGTCTTGCGCAATCCGCCAGTTGTCACGGTTAGTCTTCGATGATGACGTGGTGGCGCGATGCAGTTGTCTATCAAATCTACCCCCGGTCATTTTGCGACTCGAACGACGACGGTGTTGGCGATCTGGGCGGCGTACGCCGGCAACTCGCGTACCTCGCGTGGCTCGGCGTCGACGCACTGTGGCTCTCGCCGATCTTCCTCTCGCCCATGCGTGACTTCGGCTACGACGTTGCCGACTACGTCAGTGTCGATCCGATCTTCGGGACTCTTGAGGACTTCGACGCCCTCGTGAGGGAGGCTCACGAACTCGGCATTCGCGTCGTGCTCGACTGGGTTCCCAATCACACGTCGAGTGACCACCCCTGGTTCGTGGCGTCGAGGTCGTCCCTCGACAGCGCGAAGCGGGATTGGTATATATGGCGTGACGCCGGACCCGGCGGTTCACCGCCCAATAACTGGGTCGGCGCGTGGAGCGACGAGCCGACGTGGACGTGGGACGAGACCACCCGGCAGTACTACCTGCACTGTTTCTTGCCGGGCCAGCCCGACCTCAACTGGGCCAACGTCGATGTCCGAGAGGCCATGTACCAGACGTTGCGTTTCTGGCTCGATCGTGGCGTGGACGGCTTTCGAATCGACGTGGTGAATCTGCTCGGAAAGGACGTCAGCGCGAACGATCCCGAAGAGTTGCGAGCCCTCAGCCACACCCCGCTCAACGACGCCGCGGCGACCCACGACTACCTGCGAGAGATCCGAGGCGTCCTCGACCGGTACGAGGGGGATCGAGTGTCGGTCGGCGAGGTCTGTCTCTTCGACCCAGAAAGGGTGGCAACGTACTACGGCCACGATGACGAGCTTCATCTCTCGTTCAACTTCGCGGCACTCATCACGCCGTGGCTCGCAGACGCGTGGCTTGACCTCATTGAGAGGTCCGAGGGGGTCCTGTCCGCTGTGAACGCCTGGCCCACCTGGGTGATGAGTAATCATGACAACGCCCGCGTCGCCACGCGCCACGGCGGCGACCAGCGTCGGGTGCGTGCGGCGATGGTTCTGCTGTTGAGCTTGCGCGGTACCCCGTTCCTTTACGCGGGTGAAGAACTGGGGCTCGAGGACGCCGCGATGACGCCCGATCGAGTTGTGGACCCGGGCGGCCGCGATGGCTGCCGGTCGCCCATCCCGTGGACGAGAGAGCCAGGTCACGGCTGGTCGAGTGAGCCCTGGCTGCCCTTCGCCACTGGCGCAACCGAGTCCTCGGTCGAGGCGCAGCGGGGGATGAGTGGATCGATGCTGAGCTTCACTCGTCGAGTGCTGGAACTTCGCCGAAGGCACCGGGCGCTTCGAGCTGGAGCCCTGGGNNAGTGGAGGGGCTCCAGCTCGACGGGGACGTTCTGATCTTTGACCGAGTTCTGCAAGGTGAGCGAATCCGGGTGATGGTCAATTTCTCGAACGCCGAGTGCGACGTCTCCTCGTGGGGTGGCGACACGTTGCTTCGTAGCTCCTCGAGGGTTGACTCGAACGTGCTCGACCCGGGTGAGGCTGTGGTACTCGACGCTTCGATGCGCCAGACGTGAGCGATCCCCGGTCGTTACGATCCACCCGACGGCGAACGGCGAGTGCGGTGGCTGATTTGATCATGATCTTGATCTTCGTGGCCATTGGACGGTCGGTTCACGACCACGGGGTCAAGCTGTCCGGCATGATCTCAACGACGTGGCCGTTCGCGGTGGGCATGGCGATTGGTTGGTTGATACTTGTGGTGAGGGGTCGATCCGCGACGTCGTTCGCGGCGGGCGTGACGGTGTGCCTCGCCACCGTCTCGGTGGGGATGGCACTGCGTGTGGTAGCCGGCCAGGGGATTGCGGTGGCCTTCGTCGTGGTCGCGCTGGTCTTTCTCGGAGCGTTCATGCTCGGATGGAGGCTCTTGTTCGCGGGGCTCGGGCGCTGGCGAAACTCGAGCCGGACCAACTGAAATGGCCGCTGGAGCGGGTGAGCGAAAACGTTAACGAGTTTGCGAAGGTGGCGACGTCGTGCCGCTCGAACTCACTCGATCGGTCCGCGGCGCGGATCCATGGTGCGATTCACCCCGTCGGGACTCGCCTCACCCTTCTGTCCCAGGACGTCGACGTCGGACATCGGGCCGTCGTCAGTGCGAACGGTGTCGTCATTGGCCCGCTCTCCGGCACGCGGCCGCGAACTGCGAGCTTGTAGCTGACCTTCGGCAAAGAAGCTCCGGACGTCCCCTTCAACCACGTCGCCAGCTTTTCGTAGTCGCGGCAACCGGTGGGAGCTCTTCATGGTGCCGTTGGCCTGGAGACGCGTCATACGCCACTGGTAATGCAGTAGTGCCACGACGCAAAGGACCGCACCAAACACCAGGCTCGAAACAATGAACGGTACGGCCGATAGGGAACGGCCCGCGGAGTTCGTGCTGGTCTCGAACGCGCCAGCCGTTCCCAGCATGGTGAAGAAAGAGCCACCGACCACGACGAGCGCCGTGATCGCGCCGAGGCGCCGTTTCAGCATCTTGCGAATGATTCGCCTCTGACCTTGAAGATGAGCCTGGGCGTGTCGTTCTTCCTCGGTGGTGCCTTCAAATCCCACGACTGGTCCGCCTTCGCTCAAGCCCCCGGCGGACTCACCGCCTCTACTTGAAAGTAACTGCAGTTCCCTCGTCTGCGCGGGTTCGTCACGCGATTGTAGGAATTGATTGGGCGAAGGAGAAGATGTCGTCGGCGTCGTAGCGGCGTTTCACCTTCACGAGTTTCTTGAAATTGGCGCCGTAGTAGGCGGACTGCCAGTTGTCCAGCGTGGGGTCGATGTAGTTCTGGTACGCGCCGGTTTGGGGATCGAAGACATTAGTTCCCAGCCACGTGAGCCACCTCTCACCCGCCGCGATTTCGGAGCTGGGGGTGTACGCGGACCACGAGTACGTGGCCTGAATGCACGCCAACTTGTCGCGGTGGACGAACGCCGTGGCGTCACTCGCCACCCGGTTGATTATCCCGCCGTACGAGTCGAAGGCGAGTCCTCCGCCGACGGTGGGCGCCTCGTCCTGCAGGTCTACGACCGCCTCAACGATGAGGGCGATCTGCGACGGCGTCATTGGCGCGTTGACGTAGCTCGACTTGGCCGAGTACGCGGAACGGCTCAGTTGTCCCTCGGGTGCGAGGTGACACGAGGCGATCGAGAGCCCGGAGCACCCGGCCTCGATTTCCATGGCCGAGATGTAGTCGTTGGAACCAACGAAACTGTTGAGCGGGGCGGTCGCGATCGCCGACGTCAGCGCCGCGAGCTGACTGGCGAATTCGGCGGGCGAGCCGCAGAATACGCCACCTACCTGGGCGAGGTAGCCCGACGTCCCCTGCGAGAGCAGAAGGCAGTTCGACCAGATCTCGTCGGGCGCGGTGCCGAGCCAGTGCTGCCACGCCTCGAGCATCGTGGGCGCCGCGGCCCACGGGTACTGGAGCGTAAAGAGGGTCACCTGGGGCATTGCGTGGACGTTGAACTCGAACGAAGTCGCCACGCCGAAATTGCCCCCGCCCCCGCCCTGGCACGCCCACAAGAGGTCCGGGTTCGTGGCGGCATCGGCGGTGACGAAGCGGGCGTCGGACGTGACGAGACGCACCGAGCGTATGTTGTCCGACGTGAGGCCGTACTTGCGGCCAAAGACGCCAAGGCCGCCACCGAGGGCCAGTCCCGCGATGCCCACGGTCGGGCACGAGCCTCCGGGAAGTAAACGGTCGTGGCGGCCAACCGCGTCGTAGACGTCGATCAATCTCGCCCCCGCGCCGACGACCGCCGTGTTGGCCCCGGTGTCGACCGACACCGCTGAAAGCTGGCTTACGTCGATCACGAGTCCGGGACTGCTCGAATAGCCCCCGTAACTATGACCACCGGATCGCGGGGCGAGGGCCACCGCGCGCGAGGTGGCAAAGTCAATGCAGCGAGCGACGTCGTCCGGCGTCGAGCAGTAGGCGATCGCGCGCGGGTGGAGTTGCGTGAACTTGGAGTTGTAGAGGAGCCGATCGAGTTGGTAGGACGGGTCGGTGGGCAACACCAGGGTTCCGGTCAGCGATGCGCCCAGCGCCTTCCAATCCGCGGCGTCTGGTGGTCCGAGCGTCGTGGTGGTCGTGGACGTCGCAGGTGACGGGCGACTGTTGCAACCTCCCAAGAGCATCGAGCCCGCGACCGCTCCCGCCAGCGCGCCGATGTGAACGGTCGTGCGCAGGAACCCTCGTCGATCAAGCGAAGGATACGGGTCCACGTGAAGAGATGTTAGACACCGTCTCCCTGACTACAGGTGACGCATCGCCAATCCGGTCGGAGAGTGCTTCGAAACTAGGAGAGCACGCGACGACGGAAGTTGTGCAACCCGAGCCAGAGGAAGCCGACGCAGAAGCCGATCAGCACCGGGTAGACGATGTAGAGGTGCATGTGGGGCGAGTTGGTGAAGGCCGCGCGCATGCCCTCGTTGACGTAGATCAGCGGATTGATGAGCACGATCGTCTGCAGCCAGTGCCACGCGCCGATCTTCACCGGCGCGAGGCGCGTCCACTCGTAGTAGGTGCCGCCGAGGAAGGTGATGGGCAGGATCACGAAACCGAACATCATCCCTATGTTCTGGGGCTCGAAGCTGGTGCCCAGCACCAGGCCAAGTGCGCCCATTGCGATGCACGCGAGCGGCACCAGGGTGAGCAGGATGAGCCAGTGCAGGTTGATGTCGGCCTCCACGCCGCTCGCGTGCACGACCGACGCGATGGGCAGCACGATCGCGGCGGAGATGAGTCCCTGGATGGCCCCCGAGAGGACCTTCTCGAACGCGACGAGCCAGATTGGACAGGGCGCCTGCACGCGGTCCTCGATCTCGCGCGTGTAGCCGAACTCCGTGGACATCTGCAGGGCCACCGACTGCACGCCCTGGAACATGATTGAGATACCGACGACCCCCGCCACCAGCACGGTGGCGAACGAGGCGGAGCCTCGCGTGCCACCGCCGATCGACTGGCCGATCTTGGGGAAGACGAAGAGAAAGACGAAGCAGAGCAGGAAGGGCTGGACGATCGTGCGCAGGACGAAGATCACTACGCCCTTGCGCAGCACGGTGACGTCGCGCAGTAGGAGCGCCCCGAGCGCTGCGCGGCTCGCCGTGAACGCCGAGCGACGCGGTCCCACGACGATGTGCTCGCGGTGCTGGGTGATCGGGGTGGTGGCCATTAGTCTCGCAACTCCTTGCCGGTGAGGTTGATGAAGACGGTCTCGAGGCTGGGCTCGGCGACCGAGATATCCGCGATCTCGAAGCCGCCGGCTTCGGCGGTGGCGATGACGCGCGCGAGCAGGCGGTCGCCACTCGCGACGTGCAGCTCTAGGCCGTTCTCGGTCTGGCGGGTCTTGGTCACGCCGCCGACGCCCTGCTCGAGCGCGCGCGCGAGTTGGTCCTGGTCGCCCGAGGCCTTGACGGTGACGATCGTGTCGATGCCCACCGACTGCTTCAGCTTCTCCGGCGTGTCGAGGGCGAGGATCTTGCCGTGGTCCATGATGGCGACACGATCGCAGAGTTGATCAGCCTCTTCCATGTAGTGCGTCGT
>PLKM01000029.1:18092-78374 GCA_003141095.1 Acidimicrobiaceae bacterium
CCGAGGCCTTGGCCCACTTGGCCAGCTGGAACTGCTCGAGCAGGCGGTCGGACGTCTCGCGTGACTCCGCAGCGCTGATGCCAAAGAGGCGGCCGTGGAAATAGAGGTTCTCCCAGACGGTGAGTTGTCGGTCGAGGGTATTGGACTGCGACACGACACCAAGGAACTGCTTGGCGACGGCGGGATGCTTGACGACGTCAACGCCGGCGACCACTGCCGACCCGGACGTCGGGATCACTCGGGTCGTGAGCATCCCGGCCACCGTTGTCTTTCCCGCGCCGTTGGGGCCCAGCAGTCCAAAAATCTCACCGGGCAGGACCGAGAGGTTCAGTTCGTCAACGGCACGAAAGTCCGCACCGCTGTACACCTTGGTGAGGTTGTCTGTGATGATGACCGGAGCGTCGGGAATCTGCGATGGCTGCGTCACGTTTTTCATCTTAGGGACAGCCGAGGGCTGCAGATCTCACTCGCAAAAGAAGGTCCCGCGCGAGAGATCCAGTTTTCGAAGTGTCCTTCAGCTCGGCTGGCGAAGCGCTTGGTAGACCGGGGTGAGTTTGGCCAACTCCTTCAGCAGGGTCTCGCCAGCCAAGGTCAGCACCTCGTTGCCCGAGAACTTTCCGTCAACGACGGGAACGAAGGTGAGGGGAATGGTGACCTCACCGGCGTAGATCATTTTGAGCGCGGCGAAGATTGGTTTGAGCGCCTGCACGGCGCGCGTGCCCATGGCCGCGCCTCCGTAACTCACGAAGCCCACTGGCTTGTAGCGCCATTCGTTGTGCAGGTACTCAATGGCGTTTTTCGTCGCGGCGTTGAAGCTGTGGTTGTACTCGGGGATTACAAAGACAATGGCGTCCGCCCGCGACACGCTCGTCGCCCACTGCTTCGTGTGCTCGAACTCGTACTGGCCCATTATCGGGTGCTTCGGCTCGTTGAATATCGGCAGGTCGAAGGTGGCGAGGTCGACGAGTTCTACTTGAAGGTCTTCGTTCAGGCGGGCGATGTCGTAAAACCATTGGGCGATGGAGGGTCCCACGCGACCGGGACGTGTGCTGCCGATGATGATTTGAAGTACTGGTTTGGACAAGAGAAACCTTTCGGGACCCGAGAAGTTTAGTCGGCGGCCTGCACGGCGACGGACTCGCCTTCACGTTTCGCGATGCCGGTCCTGGGTAGGAACAGCGCGGGCACGATGCCGAGGGCGCACGTTCCGAAGGACCACCAGAACGAATGACCAAAGGCGGTCGCGATCTTCTGCAGGTCATTCGCGGTGGGCGTAATGAGGCCGGCTTGCAACTGCGCGCCCGTCATGGGGAACCGCTGGGCAATCTGGGTCTGCAGTACCACGGCGAATACCGCGACGCCGAGTGATCCACCAATTTGGCGAATTATGTTCGTGGCCGAGGTGGCCTTCGGAACATTCTGGTGGGTCAGATTTCGATAGGACGCCGCGAAGACTGGCATCATGCCGAAGCCGAGCCCGATGCCTCGAACGAAGAGCGCGAGGCCGAGGAAGTAGTAGCTGGACGTGGCGCTGACGCCCGTGTAGAAGAACGTTCCGAGCGCCAGCAGGGCCATTCCGAACGCCGCCACGTAGCGCGGTCCCTTCCGGTCGGACAGGGATCCGGCGTAACGCATCACGATCGCGGCGCCAATGCCCTGGGGCGCCATCATGAGCCCGGCCTTCCACGCCGCGTCGCCACGGTCCACCTGGTAGTAGAGCGGCAGCAGGAACATGGTGCCGTAGAGCGTGGCGCCAGTGAGAAAGATGCCAATGGACGCCACGGAGAACGTCCGATCCTTGAAGAGGCGCATGTCGATGAGCGGTTCGAGAGCTTTGGTGGAACGCAGCACGAAGAGCGCGACCAGCACCAGTCCGCCGATTAGGGTGTCCCACACCGACGCTCCACGAAATCCGCCCTCGTTCGCGACCTGGGAGAGCCCGAAGACCACGAGCACAAGACCGGGGGAAAGCAGCAGGAACCCGAGCAGGTCGAACCGGTGTTGGTTGTCCCGCTCGGACTTGGGAAGAAAGTCTTTGGCGAGCCAGAGCGCGAGTATCCCGATGGGCACGTTGACAAAGAAGATCCAGCGCCACGACGTGTTGGACACGATGAGCCCGCCGATGACCGGACCGAGGATCGGCCCGAGCAGTTGGGGAACGCCAATGATCCCCATCACCCGTCCCATGCGATGGGGCCCGGCGGCTCGAGCCATGATCGACTGGCCGACCGGCATAATCATGCCTCCCCCCAAGCCCTGCAGGACCCGGAAGAAGATCAGACTCGTCGCGGACCACGCGAAGCCGCAAAGGATCGATCCAAGGACGAAGAGGGCGAGCGACACCATGTAGACGGGTTTTGCCCCGATGCGGTGAATGGCCCAGCCCGACACCGGGATCACCACGGCGAGCGAGAGCAGGTAGCCCGTCGTTACCCACTGGATCGTCGAGAAATTGACTCTAAAGTCGCCGCTTAAGGTGTGCAGGGCAACCGCCACGATGGTGGTGTCCAGGATCGACATGATCGTGCCCAAGACCACGACAACGCCCACCTTGATGAGGGCTGGTTCGAGGCGTTGCTGCTCGGACACGGCAGACTCCTTCGGACGTTGTGGGGCTAAAACTCACAGTGACCCTAATGGCCAGCGGGAATTCTTGGTCAGCGTGCTTGTATTTGGGTGGGAATTGGCTTCCAGGCGACCCGTTCGGTGACAGTTTTTCTCAAAAGTCGTTAAAATATCTAAATGGCCAAACAAAATCGATCCGCGCCAGTGATGCTGGCCGTACTGGAAGAGGTTGGCGTCCGGCTTTTGACTGGTGACGAGACACTCATTCGTATACCAGATATATGTGAAGCAACCGGCGTCAACTACGGCTCGGTCTACCACCACTTCGGCTCGCGTGAAGGGGTCATCGATGCGGCCTTCAACATGCTGTTCTCGAAGCTTGCCCTGGAAGACATAAGGCTGCTCCAGCAGGTCAGCGAAGTTTCGAAGAGCTTCGACGAGTACGTGGCCAACCTGTCGGGCATGCTCGGCACATTCTCCTTTGGAGCCGACCGCGTACGACGACGTTCCATCCGAGTGCGAATTGTGGCCGCCGCCTTGACCCGACCTGAACTGAAAGAGCTCATTGGCACGACGGAGGAAACGTTGACTCAGCAGTTGATGCAGATCGTGCAAAATGGCCAGGACCGGGGCTGGGTGCGCCGTGACGTTTCAACGCGCGCGATCGCGATCGCCCTTCAGGCCCTCCTCGTGGGCCGGGTGCTCGACGACGTCTCACCGACCCAGATTGAACCCGCGGAGTGGCAGCCACTGATGGCGGTATTCCTAGCGGGTCTGCTGATTCAGCAATAATATTGGCGTCGAGCGCGCGGTGTGCTGAACTGCGTTCATGAAGGTCTTTCGCTGGTCTCTTTCGTTGCTGGTCGTCGCGGCCCTGGTCGTCGCCGTTGCGCGGCCGCGCCCAAATTACACCACCGCGCCCGTGGAGACTCCGTGCACGGCGACGGCGCTCAGTGCGGCGTTCACGGGAGCCGAGCGCGTGACCGCCGTCGCGAGCTACGCCTGCGAGGACGGCTGGGCGTACCTCTGGGCGACGATAGGGAGCGGCCCGACGGCAGTTGGCGTGACTGAAGTTTTGCACTACGACCGGGCCCTGCAGCAATGGCGATCGGCGCTGCGCGCCAAGGTCTGTTCAGCCAAGATCATGCCCCACTACATCTACGAGCAGGGCTGCTTCTCGAACTGAGGGCTACGACAGCTTCGGGTGTGTTCGCGCAGGGCATGACGTCGTGTCCAGCGTGACGTCATGCCCGTCGCTCGTGAAGGCCTGACCGACAGGATCCGTGTGCATCACGTACGCTCTGTAGCGTGCGTCGTCGTGGATTTGCCTCGTTGGCTTGGGCCTCGGCGCAGGACCTCTTTGACCAGACCACCGCCTTTGGCCGGCTGGCTCTCGTGCACGTGCTCATGATGGCTGGCGACACGTTGGTCACGGTCTCGCTCGCGGGATCGCTGTTCTTCTCGGTGTCGCCGACCGAAGCTAAAGGCAAGGTGCTGGCGTACCTGTTGCTCACGATTGCCCCGTTCGCGGTGGTCTCGCCGCTGCTCGGACCACTCATTGACAAGTCCGCCAACGGGCGAAGGATCCTGGTGGCGTTGTCGGCGGGATTTCGCGTCGTTCTCTGCTGGTCCATGAGCCAGCATCTCAACTCTCTCTGGCTTTTCCCCTTGGCGTTTCTGGTTCTCATCTCCTCCAAGCTCTACGTCGTCACGCGCGGCGCGCTGGTTCCAGAGATGGCCCGGACCGACCAGTTTCGAGAGCACGCGGCCAAGGTTGGCGAGGCGGGTTGGCCGGCCCACGAAGCCGAGGAGAAGAAGGGTTTCGCGGGCTTCAACGCACAGCTCACGCTGCTCGGCACCCTGGTTGGCCTGATCGCCGGATCGATCGGGGCGGGACTGCTGAAGGGGATCGGTGCGCCGAGCGTGCTGATCGCGGCGTCGATTGTCTTCGTCGCTGCGACGGTGGCGAGTGTTCGTCTTCAGCGCCCGGCGAAGGTCGTGCGCGAGGAGGTGACGTCGCTCTCGCAGACCGAGCGCGACATGCACGCGCTCAATCCAACTGGCGACATCGAGGTCTCGTGGGGACTCACCGCGTCGGCGCTGATGCGCTTCACGGTGGGCTTCGCGACGTTTCTGCTCGCCTTCGGGCTCCGTCGTGAGCACGCCGGACTCACGTGGTTCGCCTTCGCGCTCGCCGTCAGCGCTGTCGGGGCACTGATCGGGCTCGGGATTGTGACCAGGGTTCGAAACGCCGTCCCCGAGTCGACGCTGCTGACGTTGTCACTGCTCGGGACCGGACTCGGCGCGGGAGTCGCGTCCTTCTACCCGTCCCTGGTGGACCAGGTCATCCTCGCCGGGTGGCTGGGCGCCTGCGCCGCGGTGACCCAGCCGAGTTTCGACGCCATTACCCAGCGCCTTGTTCCACCCGGCGCGCAGGGTCGGACGTTCGCCCGCTTCGCCGTTCGCCAGCAACTCCTGTGGGTCATTGGGGCAGTGATCCCGGTGGGCATTGCTCTGGGATTTTCCACCGGCGACGGGCTGCTCGCCATTCTCATGCTGACGTCGGGTCTCGTGTACGGAATGGGGCGGCGTTTCGCCCATCAATGAATCGAATTGAATCATTGCGAACTATGCTTTGATTAGATATGGCGATGACTCCCCATGACGCTCGAGCGTTCCCGGACTTTTCGCATCTACCGCACGTGGTCATCATTGGCGGGGGATTTGCCGGCATCGCGACCGCCCGGGGGCTGGCGAACAAGAGCGTGCGCGTCACCATCATCGACAAGCACAACTTCCACACCTTTCTGCCCCTGCTCTACCAAGTGGCAACGGCCATGCTCGAGCCCGCCGAAGTCGCCTATCCCATCCGCACCATCTTCGGCAAAGCCAAGAATGTCGGGTTTCGCCACGCCAAAGTCCGCGAGGTGAACCACGCTCGCAGTGTGGTGGTGCTCGAGGACAGCACCGAGGTGGCCTTTGACCATCTCGTCGTCGCCACTGGCGCAACCGCGGCATTTTTCGGTATTCCCGGCGCCTCGCAGTTCGCGATGCCGCTGTACTCGCTGGCCGATGCGCGCAAACTGCGAAATCGCCTCTTGACCTCATTGGAAGAGGCCGACGCCGGTGCCGATACCGCGCCGGTCTCACTCAACTTCGTCATCGTGGGCGGGGGACCGACCGGCGTCGAAACCTCGGGTGCCCTGTCGGAACTTATTCGCACGGTCATCAAGCGTGACGGCCTTCGAATTGATCCCTCTCGAGTTCGCGTCATGCTCGTTGACATGGCGCCGCGGCTCCTGACGCCGTTTCCGGAGAAGGCCAGTCAGTACGCATTCAAGGAACTCGAGAAGATGGGCGTCGACATCGAATTCGGTCGATCCGTTGTCGAGGTCGAGGAGCGCGCCATCCGTTTCGCCGACGGCGAGCGGCTGAAGGTCGCGGCCGTCATCTGGGCCGCTGGCGTCACCGCGAGCGGCACCCTCGCCCACGATCTGCAGGCGAGCTCGGGTCCGGGCGGACGGGCGCGGGTGATGACCGATCTTCGATTGGTCGAAAGCGAGAACGTGTGGGCCGTCGGTGACGCTGCGGCCGTGCCGTTGGACGACACGACCTTCTGCCCCCAGCTGGCACCCGTCGCCATGCAGTCGGGTCGCCACTGCGCCGAGCAGATCCTGCACGTTCTAAAGGGCGAGCCCACGAAGCCCTTCAAGTACCGCAACAAGGGCATCATGGCAACCATTGGCCGTCACGCCGCGGTGGCCAAACTTCCGGGCGGCACCGTGGTGAAGGGAACGCCGGGCTGGTTAGCGTGGCTCGGCTTGCACCTTTGGTACTTGATCGGATTTCGAAACCGCTTGCGCGTGATGATCAACTGGACGTGGCGTTACTTTGACTGGCCGTCGGGGCCACGTCTCATCGTCGCCGACGCCGAGACCGCTGAATAATGCCGCCGGGCCCGGGCCCGGCGGCATTACCGCTTAGGAGAGCCGAGCTTCGAGGTCGTTGACTTCAGTGGTCAGCTGAGCGGGCAGATGGTCCTTGAACTGCGCGAAGTGCTCTCGAATCCTCGGCACCTCGAGGCGCCATTCGTCGTCGTGCACCGTCAGCAACTCGGCCATGTCCGCCGGGGAGACATTGAGCCCCTCGACATTGATCGATGAGGCCGTCGGCACGAAGCCAATCGGCGTCTCCACCGCCTCGGCGCGACCAGCGACCCGGTCGAATATCCATTCGAGGACTCGGCTGTTCTCGCCGTATCCGGGCCACAGCCAGCGACCGTCGTCGCCCTTACGGAACCAGTTGACGTAGAAGATCTTGGGCAGCTTGTCCTCGTCGAACCGCTCCGAGAACTTGAGCCAGTGGGCGAAGTAGTCCGCCATGTTGTACCCGCAGAAGGGGAGCATGGCGAAGGGGTCGCGGCGCAGTTGGCCGACCGCGCCCGTTGCCGCCGCGGTTGTCTCCGAAGCCATGATCGAGCCCAAGAAGACGCCGTGCTCCCAGTTGCGCGACTGGAACACGAGGGGAATCACACTCTCGCGCCTTCCGCCAAAGAGGATGGCGTCGATGGGGACGCCCGCAGGGTCTTCCCACTCGGGGGCGATGCAGGGGTCCTGGCCCGCCGGGGCCGTGAAACGCGAGTTCGGATGCGCGGCGGGCGTACCCAGCTCCTTGGACCAGGGCTGACCCTTCCAGTCGGTGAGGCCGGCTGGGGGTTCGCCCATTCCCTCCCACCACACGTCACCGTCGGCGGTGAGGGCGGTATTGGTGAAGATCGTGTTCGCCTCGACGGAGTACATCGCGTTGGGGTTGGTGAGCATGTTGGTGCCCGGAGCCACGCCAAAGAAGCCCGCCTCGGGGTTGATCGCGTACAGGCGCCCATCGGCCCCCGGCTTCATCCAGCAGATGTCGTCGCCGATGGTTTCGACCTTCCAGCCCGGAAGGGTGGGAACGAGCATCGCGAGGTTGGTCTTGCCACAGGCACTCGGGAACGCCGCGGCGACGAAACGCGCTTCACCGGCGGGGTTCGTGAGCTTCAAGATGAGCATGTGCTCGGCGAGCCAGCCCGCATCTCGGGCGAGCACCGAGGCAATGCGCAGGGCGAAACACTTCTTGCCGAGCAGCGCGTTGCCGCCATAGCCCGATCCGTAGGAAATGATCTCGCGGGTCTCGGGGAAGTGGACAATGTATTTGTTCTCCGCGTCGCAGGGCCACTTGACGTCCACCTGTCCCGCTGCGAGGGGCATGCCCACCGAGTGCAGGCACGGTACGAACGTTCCGTGGTCGCCGAGAACATCGAGCGCACCCTTGCCCATGCGCGTCATGATGCGCATGGATACCGCCACGTAGGGCGAGTCAGTGATCTCGACGCCGATGTGCGAGATCTTCGAACCGAGCGGTCCCATGGAGAAGGGGACCACGTACATGGTGCGACCCTTCATCGATCCCTTGAAGAGACCCTTCAGCTTCTCGCGCATCTCGGAGGGCTCGTACCAGTTGTTGGTGGGTCCGGCGTCGATCTCGCGTTCGGAGCAGATGAAGGTTCGGTCCTCGACGCGCGCGACGTCGCCCGGGTCCGAACTCGCGTAGTAACTATTGGGACGTTTCGCGTCAGAGAGTTTGGTGAAGGTTCCCTGGTCGACCAGCAGCTGGCAGAGTTCGTCGTACTCTTCGCCAGAGCCATCGCACCATTGGATACGATCGGGTGTAGTGAGTTGCGCTACCTCTTCAACCCAGTCAATCAGTTCTTTGTTTAGGGTTGGGTACGTCACGTCAGATCCCTCCATTGTCCACTCGTCGCATCGTTGCGACGGTGATTTAGAACTATAGAGTCATGTCGGCACCCATTGATCCATCGACCTTCACCGACGCGCGCGCCCGGCGCGAGGACGAGGTACTGGAGCGTATCGTTGCAATCGTTGGTCGCCACCCCATTCCCAAGGGGGAAAGCCATATCGGCGACGACGCTGCGGTGCTGGCCCCCTTCGTGGGCGAGGCGCTGATCAGCACCGATGTCACGGTCCTGGGCGTTCACCTTGATGGGAAGCTTTTCCCACTGGAGGACTTGGGATTCAAGGCCGTCGCCTCGGCGGTGTCCGACCTCGCCGCGATGGGGGGGCGCCCGAGGGGCGCGGTCGTCGCCGTCAGTTCGCCGGCGGGAACGGACCTCGAGGAGCTGCACCGCGGCATCGCCGACGCCGCCGCGATGACGGGCTGTCCGATTGTCGGGGGTGACCTCACGACCTCGCGCGACGTTTCGGTGGCGGTCACGGTCTTGGGCGAGTGTCCGGGCCGTGGGGCGGTGCTGCGAAGTGGCGCCAGGCCCGGTGACGAGATTCTGGTGACCGGTGCGCTCGGCCGTTCGGCCGCGGGACTGCGCCGTCGACGCAACGGCGCGCCGCTCGACGACGAGCTGGTCGTCGCCCATCGTCGCCCCTGGCCGCGTCTCAGCGAAGGAATCGCCGCTCGAAGCGCGGGAGCGAGCGCCATGATGGACCTGAGCGATGGCATCGGACTCGATCTTCATCGACTGGCCGACGCCTCGAAGGTGGGATTCGAACTCGATGAGATACCGGTCGCTCAAGGAGCGACACCCGAAGAGGCGCTGAGCGGCGGGGAGGACTACGAACTGCTCATTGTCACGAATGACCCCAGCCGGTTACGAATGATCTTTCTCGATCGTGGCCTTCGCGCGCCACTGACCATTGGACGTGTCGTCGCCGACCCGACGGTGCGAACGTGCCGGGGTGAAGTCTTTGAACGCCGGGGTTTCCAGCACCAGTTCTAAGGAGCGGGGGAACCTAGATGATGGTTTTGCGAGGCGAAGGCTTGGTGACCTTGCCCGAGCGCAGGCAACCGGTGCAGACGTTCACTCGGGTGGGCGAGCCGCTCACGATTGCGCGCACGCGCTGTATGTTCGGGTTCCAGCGGCGCTTGGTGCGACGGTGGGAGTGCGAGACGTTCATGCCGAATGACGGCTTCTTGCCGCAGATTTCGCAGACTGATGCCATGGTGAACTTTCTCCTTTTTCCCAACCCCTGCTCGATGCGGGCGCCGGTATAAACCGAACGACCATTGTAGCATCGCTATCAATGACCTCTACGAAGACGCTCTCCGCCGGCCAACTGCGGGTCGCAATATGCACGTTTGGCGAGCTCCTGCGCTCGCACAAAGAGGTAATTAACCGTCTCAATGTCTATCCCGTGCCCGATGGGGACACCGGCACGAATATGGCCCTCACCATTCAATCGGTGATCACCGAGCTCGAGGGACTCGACAGTGACGCCACCATGGAGTCGGTGAGTCGGGCCATTTCGCACGGATCCCTGATGGGCGCGCGAGGGAACTCCGGCGTCATCTTGTCCCAGCTACTGCGCGGGCTCGTCGAGAAGTTCCCGAGGGAGGGCGAGGTCGACCCCGAACTCCTGGCCGAGTCGTTCGAGCACGCGGACAATCTCGCCCGCCAGGCCGTGCTGCGTCCCGTCGAGGGGACGATCCTCTCGATTGCTCGCGCGGGCGCCGAGGGCGCGCGCAGCGACACCAGTTCGCTGATCTCGCTCGCGCGAGCGGCGAAGGNNCCCCCTGCCCGAGCCCCCGCCGCTCGAGTCGATCGAGGTGCACGTGCAAGAGCAACCTCCCACGCACGGGACGGGCGACCTCGCCGACCTGCGCTACGAAGTGATGTACCTCCTCGACGCCGACGACTCCAAGATGCACGCGTTTCGAGAGGTGTGGTCGGGCCTCGGCGACTCGATTGTCATCGTGGGTGGCGAGGGGCTCTACAACTGCCACATTCACACCGACGAGATAGGGGCTTCCATTGAAGCCGCCCTTGACGCGGGACGTCCGCGAGAGATTCGCATCACCGACCTCACCGAACAGGTGATTGAAGAGCGGTGGGTGAGAGAAGCGAACGCCTTGCCCGAGACCGATCTCGAGTCCGAGCCCCCACCCGCGACGGCGGTGGTGGCGGTGGTGGTNNAAGGGCGGCCAGTCCATGAACCCTTCAACCGCCGATCTGGTCGAGGCGGTGAAGGCGACGGGTTCGAGTCAAGTCGTGATACTGCCGAATAACAAGAATATTCGACCGGTCGCCGAACAGGTCGACGCGCTCGTTGACCAGACGGTCACGGTCGTGCCGACCAACTCCATCGTGGAAGGTTTCGCGGCGCTGCTGACCTACGACCCCGACGCCACCGCCGCGCAGAACATGAAGACCATGGGTGCCTCGGCGGGCAGCGTGGTCGCCGGTGAAGTGACCCAGGCGGTTCGCGACACCTCGACTGATGTGGGTCAGGTGCACGTCGGGGACTGGATTGGCCTCGGATCCAAGGGCGTCCGCTCGATTGCCGACTCGATTGCCGTGGCGAGCAACCAGTTGCTGAGCCAGCTGGTGAGACCCGGGCACGAACTTCTGACGATCATTGAAGGCGACGGGTCGACGCCCGCCAATACCCGTCGAATCACGGAGTTCGTCGCCGACGAGTTCCCCGACGTCAGTGTGGAAGTCCACCACGGCGGTCAACCCCTCTACCCCTACCTCTTCGGCATCGAGTGAGTGAATCGGCGCCTCGCCGACTGCGTCAGTTAGGCGACGTTCCCGTCAGCCAGTTGCGCAACGTGGGTGAAAAGCGCACCGCGGCCCTGGCGTCGCTCGGCATTGAAAACGTCTTTGATCTGTTGACGATCTATCCGCGTCGCTACATTGACCGCACCAAACGCGTCGACCTCTCCGACCTTACGGTGGGTGAAGAAGCCGCCGTCTTTGGCGAGGTGGGAAAGGTCTCGTCTCGTCGCACGAAGCAGGGCAAGGTGATGGTTGAGGTGTCGGTGCGTGACGACGGCGGGTCGATCAAGGTGGTCTTCTTCAATCAGGCCTGGCGCGAGCGTCAACTGCCCGTGGGCGTGCAGGCGCTCTTCTTCGCCAAGGTCACCGAGTACAAGGGCCAGCGTCAAATGACCAACCCGGTAGTTGACGTCATCGTTGGCGCCTCGGGAGAGGAGCGCGATGTCACTCGAATCGGTCGGGTCGTGCCGATCTATCCGGCGTCGGGAAAGGCCGGTCTCACGAGTTGGGAGATCGGGGGATTCATCGACGAATCGCTGCGACGCGCCGGACCGCTGCTCGACCCGGTGCCGCCCTCGGTGCGCGACGAGCTCCAGCTGGTCGACCGCACCCAGTCCTACTGGGGGATCCACCTGCCGAGCGACCTGGACGACGTCGCCCCGGCCCGACGCCGACTGGTGTTCGACGAGTTCCTGCGACTGCAGCTGCTGCTCGCTCTTCGACGACGGCGCCTGGAGGAGAGTTCCGCGGGTATTCGCCATCCCCTCGCGCTTGACGATCTGGACGTCGAGCCCGGTGCTCTCAGCTCGCCGTCGTCATCGCTCGTGCGCCGGTTCCTCGCCGGTCACCATTTCGCTTTGACGTCCGCGCAGCACCGCGTGCTCGTAGAGATCGCCCGCGACATGGCCTCGCCCCTGCCAATGCATCGCTTGTTGCAAGGTGACGTCGGTTCGGGAAAGACGGTGGTCGCGCTGACGACGCTGCTGGCGGCGATCGACGGTGGTCGCCAGGGCGCCCTGATGGCACCGACCGAAGTTCTCGCCGAGCAGCACCTCGCCTCGCTTCGTGCGGACCTGGCCGGACTCACGAAGAGCGACCCCTCGGTCCTCGGCGGGGAGCGGGGACTTTCGATTCAACTGCTCACGGGGCGAGTGAAGGCGAAGGACCGCCAATCGGTGCTCGATGGACTGCGCAACGGCTCGGTCGACGTGGTCGTGGGCACGCACGCTCTCTTGACCGACGACGTGCGCTTCAAGGCGCTCGGCGCCATCGTCATCGACGAGCAGCACCGTTTCGGTGTCGAACAACGGGCCGCACTCCGTGACAAGGGACGAAACCACTCGGATGAACAGGCCGACCCCGATCTGCTGGTCATGACTGCGACCCCGATTCCGCGCACCGCCGCGATGGTCGTCTTTGGCGACCTCGACCGATCGGTGCTCGATGAGATGCCCCGGGGACGAATCCCCATCCGTACCGAGTGGGCCAAAGACGCCGGCGACGTTGAACGTTGCTGGCAACGAGTCCGTGAAGAAGTGAGTGCCGGTCGCCGGGCTTTCGTTATCTGTCCCCTGGTGGAGGGTTCGGAGCGCATCGAGGCAACCAGCGCCGTCGAGGAACGAACGCGACTGGCGCTCGAAGAACTACGTGGGCTCAGCGTCGGGCTGCTGCACGGGCAGATGAAGGGGCCGGAGAAGGAAGCAGTGATGGCGCAGTTCCGAGCGGGAGAACTCAACGTTCTCGTGGCGACGGTCGTCATCGAGGTCGGCGTCGACGTGCCCGAGGCGAGCGTGATCGTGATCGAAGACGCGTGGCGCTTCGGCCTCGCCCAGTTGCATCAGTTGCGCGGCCGCGTCGGACGCGCCAGCGTCCAGAGCTACTGCTATCTGCTCGGTACTCCGCCCAACGACGAGGGGGCCGTTCGCCTCCAGGCGCTCGTCGATTCAACCGATGGCTTCGCCCTCGCCGAAATCGATCTGGACTTGCGTGGCGAAGGCACGCTGCTCGGCGCGCGCCAACGCGGCCGGAGCGACCTGCGCCTGGCGTCGCTTCGTGACGACGAGGATCTGCTGCTCGCCGCGCAAAGAGTCGCTGATTCCATGGTGCGACGCGACGGGCTGACCGGCGAACCAGACATGGTCGACGAACTCCGGCTCTTCGTCGACGACGAGGAGGCGGACTACCTGTTCAAGTCCTAGCCGTTCCCAGCGCCTACCCTTAAGGGGTGCGAGTGATTGGTGGTGCGGCGCGGGGACGTCCGCTCAAGGCGAAACTTCCACCTACGGTGCGACCAACGACCGACTACGCCCGCGAGGCGATCTTCTCCATGCTCGAGAGCCGCGGAGGTCTGGTTGGTCTCGTGGTCGTCGATCTCTACTGCGGTTCGGGCGCGCTCGGCATCGAGGCGATGTCGCGCGGCGCCGCCAAGGTCTACTTCGTCGACAGTGACCCCGCGTGCCTGGTCGCCGCGAAGGCCAACCTCGAACCCTTGCACCTGAACGGCGAAGCGGTGTTCATCCGCTCCACGCTGCCCGTCTGGCAGCCTCCGAACGACCTCGATCTCGTCCTAGCGGACCCCCCGTACGGGCCACTGGAGCTGGCGAGTTTGCTGCGAGACGTTGGGGCATCGCGCGTGATTGTCGAAAATGATCGCCATATGGACGCCCCGTCGGGGTGGACCGTGACGAAAACCAAGCGCTACGGCACTACGCTCGTAACGATGTTGGAACCGCACGAAGGGGATGACGAGTGACGGTTGGTCTTATTCCGGGCTCTTTCGACCCCTTCCACAACGGCCACCTCGAGGTCGTCGAGCGCGCGTCGCACATCTTTGACGAGATTGTGGTCGCCGCAATCCGCAACCCCCAGAAGTCCGAAGCCCTCTTTGACCTCGAAGAGCGCCGCGAGATGATCGCCGAGTCCTGCGCGCATATCAAGAACGTGCGCATCGTCTCGATCTCCACGCTCCTGGTGAACGTGGCTCGCGACGTCGACGCCACCGCCATCGTGAAGGGGCTGCGCGCCGTGTCGGACTTTGAAAGCGAGCTCCAGATGGCGCAGATGAACCGGTCGCTCTCGGGTGTTGAGACCCTCTTCATCCCCACCAGTTCCGGGCATTCGTTCATCGCTTCACGCCTGCTTCGTGAAGTCGCCCGCTACGGCGGCGACGTCTCACAGTTCGTGCCCGGTCCCGTCGCGGTCCGACTAAAGGCAATATTCCCCGGAGGTGACCATGACGTCTTTTGACGGCTACGACAATCCAGAAGAGTTCATCGAGCCGAGCGGGCGACACGCGCGCCGCGACATTGAATCAGATCTGCGCGAGCTCATCGAACTCGTCTCGAACGCCAAGCAGATGCCGCTGTCGAACTCGGCGCTGGTGCCTCGCGAAGACGTGCTGGGCCTGCTCGAGCAGGCCCTGCGCAGCCTGCCCGAAGAGATTCGAGAAGCCCGATGGGCGCTTCGCGACCGTGAGGAGTTGATGGCCGCGGAGACGCAAAAGGCGCAGCAACTGATGGACCAGGTGAGGGCCGAGGCCGCCCGCATGGTGGATAAGACCGAAATAGTGCGCCAGTCGCGTCTCAGAGCCGAGCAGATCATCGCCGAAGCCCAGGCCCAGGCCCGCCAGATGATCAATCAGTCCGAGGACTTCATTGACGGCAAGCTCGGCAACTTCGAAATCGTGTTGGAACGACTCTTGAAGACCGCGCACTCGGGTCGCGAGCGACTGAGCGCCCAGGGCCTTCCGACGTCCATGATCGAGCCCGCGACCCCGCTCGAGCGTGACCGTGGCGACGCGGACTACCTCGAACCACAGGTGCCTGACGAATCATCGTTCTTTGATCAGGACGCCTTCTAACTACGGTGGCTTCGCCCTACCTCGTTCCAGTCGCCCAGCTACTTCGCGACGTACCTTCGACCTACGAGGCATCCTTCGAGGCGCCGTTTGACGAGCCCCACGAGTTCCCAGCCCGCGGACCCGCCGAGACCGATGTTTTTCCCGAGGCCACGGTAAAGGTCCGCATCACGCTGCAGAGCTTCAGCGGGGGACTGCGCGCGAAGGGTCTCGTCGAGGCACCTTGGCACGGGATGTGTCGCAGGTGCTCGAACCCGGTTCTCGGGGTGAGCGTGGTCGCCGTCGACGAGCGTTACGTCGACGCCCGGGGCCCCGGCGACGATGACGCCTACCTCGTCGAGAACGACTTTGCGGATCTGGCCCCCCTCGCCCACGACGCGATTTTCTTGGATCTGCCTCTCGCCCCGCTCTGTCGCGAGGACTGCAAGGGCCTCTGTCCCTTTTGCGGAATCGACTGGAATGAGGCCAGTTGTGACTGCCAGGTTCCGGTGGACGCGCGCTGGGCTACACTTGATGTACTCCGATTCGCGGACTTTGAGTCCGACGAATCCAAAGAAGTGTGACGGGTTCGCCCGTTCTGGCGAAAGAGAAGATCGATGGCAGTTCCAAAGCGCAAGACCAGCAAAGCCAAGACGCGTAGCCGCCGTGCGGCCAACTGGCGTCTGGCCCGTCCCGCACGCAGCGTCTGCCCGCAGTGCGCCACCTCGAAGTTGCCGCACATCGTGTGCCCGAACTGCGGCTGGTACAAGAATCGCGTAGCCGTCGAGGTTAACTAAATTGACCCTGCCCATCGCCCTTGACGCGATGGGAGGTGACTTCGCACCCAGTGAAATCATTGCGGGCGCCCGGCGCGCCGTCGATGAATTGGGTCTCTCGGTCATCCTCGTCGGCGTTCCCGAACTAATGGGAGACCCCCAGGGTCTCGACGTCTTCGCGTGCAGCGAAGTGATCGCGATGGACGACGATCCCGCGGGCAGCGTCCGCAAAAAGAAGGACTCCTCGCTCGTTCGCGCCGCCGAACTTGTTCGCGACGGCAAGGCCTCGGCGATGGTGTCGGCGGGCAATACCGGCGCGACCATGGCCTCGGCGCTGCTTCGCATGGGACGGCTACCCGGCGTGGTGCGCCCGTGCATCGCCACGCCAATACCCAACCCCGGGCGCACGCCGTCGGTCCTGGTGGACGCGGGGGCCAATGCCGAATGCACCGCCGAGATGTTGGTGCAGTTCGCGCAGATGGGCTCGGCCTTCGTGCAGGCTCGCTACGGCGTTGAGTCTCCGAGGGTTGGACTGCTTTCCATTGGTGAAGAGTCCTCCAAGGGCACGCCGCTCGTGAAAGAGACGCACGCGCGGCTGGCGCAACTCGAGGGCCTGCACTTCGCAGGCAACGTCGAGGGGCGCGACCTCATTCCCTCGCCGGTCGACGTGGTGGTGACCGATGGCTTCACCGGCAACGTCGCCTTGAAGACGCTCGAGGGCGCCCTTAAGTTCATTTTCTCGACGGTGCTCGGGGTTATTGGCACCAACGAGGAGACGAGGGCCGCCGGTGACGTGCTGTTCAAGTACCTGCTGCCGATTGCGGGACAGTTGGACCCGGAAAATCAAGGCGGAGCGATGCTGCTCGGGCTCAACGGTATCTGCGTGATCAGCCACGGTTCTTCCAACGCCACGGCGATCATGAATGCGCTTCGCGTGGCGTCCGAAATGGATCGCGCGGGAGTCGTCGAGAGACTGCGCTTGGCCATTCGCCCTGATCAGGACTAGCAACAAGCCACGCCTGGTTCGCTTCTCGGTAATCTAGAGCAGCAACACAAAGGAGTGGTCATGACCGCAGACGCTGGGAACGCTTCATCACTCGATAGGGCCGCAGTCTTGGCAGTCGTTCGCGAACAACTCGCCGAAATCCTCGAAAAGAGCCCCGATGAGATCGTCGAAGATATTCCGTTTACCGATCTAGGTGCCGACTCGCTCGCGCTCATTGAACTCGTTGAGGCGCTCGAGGAATACCTATCCAGCTACGTCGCTGGCTTCCACATTGATGACGAAGACCTCGAGGGTCTTCTCTCGGTGCGCGACGCCGTTGATTACGTGGTTGCAAAACTGCAAGTGGCGTAACGGAGTTCGTGAGCCTTTTGCTTTCACCACTGGACGCGTTGGCTGGTCGCTTGGGACTGAGTCCCGAGAGCGAGCTGCTCGCGTTGGCCGTGACCCATTCGAGTTACGCCGCGGAACATAACTGCGAATCGAATGAGCGTCTGGAGTTTCTCGGTGACGCCGTGGTGGACCTGGCGATCGCGGACTTCATCGTTCGTGAGTACCCCGAGCTCAACGAGGGCGCCAGTTCGATCCTTCGCTCGCGCGTGGTCAATGAGGACTCGCTCGCGCAGGCGGCGACTCGCCTCGGGCTCGCGAGCTTCCTGCGTATTGGCCGCGGCGTGGTGAAGGAGAAGGGCCTCGAGCGGCCCTCGATGCTGGCCGACGCCTTCGAAGCCGTGGTCGCCGCGCTCTACCTCGAACGGGGCTACGAGCCCGCGAGGTCGTTCGTCCAGACGATTCTCGCTGACGACGTCGCGAACGCCTCGTCGGCGTCGGACACGTTGGATCCGAAGACGCGCCTTCGTCAATGGGCCGAGGCCGCCGGACTCGGTGTTCCCGTCTACGACGTGGCGTCGAGCGGCCCGTCGCACGACATGATGTTCGAAGCAACGGTCTCGATCGGCGCGGCGCTTCGCGCGTCGGGACGAGGCCGATCAAAGAAACGCGCGGAGACGCAAGCAGCTGAGGCTGCGTGGAAGGGGCGTATCGATGCCTGAACTGCCCGAAGTAGAAACCGTGCGCGCCTCATTGGCCCGCGACTTGATCGGAAAGAAGATCAAGAGCGTGGCCGTGACGAACGGCCGCGTGGTCCGTCGCCACAAGACGGCCAAGGATTTCCGGGTCCTGCTCGAAGGTCACTCCATCAAGAGCGCGCAACGGCTCGGCAAGAACCTCATCTTTGGTCTGGACAACGGCAACCATCTGGTGATTCACCTCGGGATGAGCGGCCAGCTGTTGCGCGCGAAGGGCGCGAAGGACCCCAAGCCCAAGCACACCCACGTGGTCTTCACCTTCGCCCAGGGTGAAGAGCTCCGTTACGTCGATCCGAGGACGTTCGGAGAGCTCTACGTGTCGATTCCTCCCGGCGAAGGGGTGGAGGTCGAGATCTCGAAGTTCGCCCGACTCTCCATTGGCGGCGACGGACTCACGCTGCGTCGCCAGATTCCCGAGCTCGCCCACCTGGGGATCGATCCCTTCGAGGATCAGATCGGCTGGGATCGTTTCGCCGCGATTTTGCGCAGCCGCACCACGTCGTTGAAGGTCGTCCTGACGGATCAGGACATCATCGCGGGGCTCGGCAATATCTACGCCGACGAGTCGCTCTTCGCCGCCGCCCTACGCTACGACCGATCCGCGGAGTCGCTGTCGACCATCGAGATCCGCCGGCTGCACCGAGCGATTTCTGAGATATTGACCGACGCGATCAAGCACGGCGGAACCACGCTGGACGACGAACAGTTCGTGAATCCTGACGGCAAGCCCGGCTCGTATCAGCAGTACCTTCAGGTCTATAACCGCGAAGGACTCCCGTGCCACCAGTGCCGGCTGCCCATCAAACGGGTGACGCTGCGCGGGCGATCCACCTTCTTCTGTGAGAAGTGCCAAAGTTAGCGCCGAACTCGACCCCAGAAGATTGCTAGCGTCTACGCGTGTTTCTTAAGCGATTGACCATGAAGGGCTTCAAGTCCTTCGCCGACAACACCGTGCTGGAGTTCGAGACCGGTGTGACCGCCGTGGTCGGTCCCAACGGTTCGGGAAAATCCAACGTCGTGGACGCGGTGACCTGGGTGCTGGGCGCCCAGAGCACGCGGGCGCTTCGCAGCGCGAAAATGGACGACGTCATCTTTGCTGGCACCGCGAATCGGCCCGCCCTCGGACGCGCCGAAGTGGCCCTGACGCTCGATAACTCCTCCGGGCGCCTGGCCATCGACGGCGCCGAGGTCACCATTTCGCGAACCCTCTTTCGAAATGGCGACTCCGAATACGCCATCAACGGAACGACCTGTCGTTTGCTCGACGTGCAAGAGCTCCTGGGCGACTCCGGTGTTGGTCGCCAGCAGCACATGATTATTGGTCAGGGCCAGCTCGACTCCATTTTGAATTCGAGTTCCGAGAACCGCCGCGCGGTCATTGAAGAGGCGGCCGGGGTGCTCAAGCATCGTCGGCGAAAAGAACGAGCTGAGCGACGCCTCACGTCAACCCAAGAAAACCTCGAGCGGTTGGGGGACCTCGTTCGAGAGGTGCGGCGCCAGATGCGCCCGCTCGAACGCCAAGCCGCCTCCGCACGCAGTTACTCCGACGTCGAGCAGGATCTTCGCCATGCCCGCCACTCGCTTTTTTCGTCGCGCCTGACGGCCTTCGAGGCTCGTCGCCACGAACTCGAAGAAGTCCTCCAGGGATCTTCTTCGAGGGAGCGTGAACTGCGCAGTGAGCTCGTCACGCTCGACGCGCAGGCAACGACCGCCGCCGCGGAGATGGCGAGTCGCCGTGAGGAGATGCTCGCCTCCACGCTCGGAACTCTCCAGGGACTGAGCGAACGTGCGCGTGGAACCGTCTCCATCATCCAAGAGCGCGAGCGCTCGCTGCGCATGGCTCTCATCGCCTCGGCGGACGAGAACGTCATCGCGACGCTCGAGGCGGATGCCGCGAAGCTGGCGACCGATTTGCAGGGTCTCGACGTCGAAGAGTCGCAGTTAGGTGCGCAGCGCGACGAGCTCGACGCGGCGCAGCGCGCCCTCGACGCCGCGGACGAACAGTTCGACGCCACCTGGGGCTCGGCCTCCAGCGAAGGTGACGAGGCGGCGTTGCGCGCGGCGCGTGAGCGGGTCCAACTGCTCGAGCGTTCGCTCGGTTCGCTTCGCGAGAGTGAACGTCGAAGCTCGACTCGAGTGCGCGACGCGTCCGAACGACGCGCGAAGGCTTCGGCCCAGCTCGACGACGACCTGGTGGCGCGAACCAGCGCCCACGGCGTGGTCGAGGCGGCCGATCAAGAGCGTCTCGACGCCCAGAGCGAGGCACAAAGGGCTGAAGCCCAGCGCAGCGACGCCGACGAAGCACTTCGAGAGGCGACCGACGTCGCCGCTCGAACCCAGGCGCGCGCCGAAGCGCTGGCGCGCGCCCTCGACGAACTCTCCGGCGCCGGAGGGCGCGCGATCATCGGCAACCTCGACGGCGTGCTCGGTTCATTCCTCGACTTGATCGAAGTGGACAGCGGCTGGGAGCGAGCGGTCGAGTCGGCCGCCGGCGCCTCGGTCGGGGCCATGGTGGTCGACGGAAGCAAGTCCGCGCGCGCCGCGCTCGAGGCACTTCGGCGCGAAGGCGGCGCGGGACTGATCCTGCCCGTCGCCGAGGGGGACGTGGCGGTCCCGCCGGCACCGAGCGGCTGCACGGCGCTACGTTCACTGGTGCGCTCGCGAGCCGGGTCACCTCAGCACGTGACGCGGGTGCTCGACGCGCTCTTCAGTCGGGCCTTCGTGGCTGATGACTGGGAGTCGGGCATCGAGGTCGCGGTCGCGAACCCCGACCTCGTGATTGTCACGCGCGAGGGTGACCGCTTCGCGTCGTCGGGTTGGCGCGTGGCGTCCGGGCGCGCCGTCGTCACGCGCTCAACGGTCGAGGAGGCCCAGGGCGCGGCGAGCGAGGCCCAGGGCGCGGTCGGTCCCATTCGTGAACGTCGCAGCCAAGCTGACGAGGCGGCCGTCGCCGCTCGCCAGCGCCTCAACCGTTCGAGCACGCTGCACGCCCAGGCCGAAGCTGAACTGAATCGTCTGGAGCGCGAGATCGCGCGCCTCGGCGAGTTGATCGAAGAGCTCGATCTCGGTGTTGCATCGTTGACCAGCGAAGTGGCCGGGCTCGCCGCGCAGATCGTCACGCTCGACGAGGAGTTGGCGACGCTGCACCAGGAACTTCCCAGGCTCGAGCGCGCCGTCAGTGACGCCGATCAACGCAAGCGTCACATGGACGAGGACCGCGCCGCCCTGGAAGCGGCTCGTGGCCACGTGGTCCAGCTGTCGACGGTGTTGTCGCGCCGCGAGGCCGAGTTTGGCGAGCGGCGTCGTCTGATCGAGCAGCGCCGGGGCGAGATCGAGCAACGCCTGGAGGGCCGAACGTCCGAGCGCCTCGAGGCGGCGAGCCGACGTGAGTCCCTCGAATTCGACCTGCGCGTTCTCGAGCGCCTCACCGCGCTCGTGACCCACTCGTCGGACGATATCCGCACCTCCCAAGAGGCCATGGACTCCACGTACCGCGAACAGCTCGAGACATCGCGAGCGAGCGCCGAGCGCTTGGAAGAGGTTCGCCGGGCGCGCAGCGCCGCCGAAGGGCGACTCGGCCAAGTTGGCGAAGCCATGCACCGGGGTGAGATCGAGCGCGCCGAACTCGCGGTCAAGATAACGAACCTGCACGAGATGATCCGCCGCGACCTGGATATTGAGCCCGACGACATGGCCCCCGTCGGCGAAATAGAGTTGCCCGAAGGTGTTTCAATCGAGCAGCGCGTGGGCGAGCTCGAGGCTCGAATCACTTCGCTCGGGCCCATCAATCCGCTCGCCCTGGAAGAGCTCGCCGCGCTCGAGGACCGCTACAAGGACCTGGACGCCCAGGTGAGTGACGTGCGCAACGCCCGGCGCGAGCTTCAAGAAGTGCTTCGCGCCCTCGACGAGGAGATCATGCAGTCGTTCTCCAGCGCCGTTGCCGACGTCAACGAACACTTCTCGACGTTGATCGCGATGCTCTTTCCCGGTGGCCAGGGCCGCCTCATTCTCACCGAGCCGGACGATCCGCTCAACACGGGCGTGGAGATCGAAGTTCGTCCCATGGGTCGAAACGTCCGACGCATCTCCCTGCTGTCGGGCGGCGAACGCTCGATGGCCGCGCTGGCGTTTCTCTTCGCGGTGTTCCGCTCGCGACCCTCGCCTTTTTACATGATGGACGAAGTCGAAGCGGCACTCGACGACGTGAACCTGCAGCGTTTCTTGAGCCTGGTCGACGAGTTCCGCCACGAAGCCCAGCTGCTCATCGTCACGCACCAGAAGCGCACGATGGAAGCCGCCGACGCGCTCTACGGCGTCACCATGGTGCCCGGCGCGTCCTCCAAGGTCGTCAGCCAGCGCGTGAAGCGCACCAAGGAAGTTGAGACGGCGTGATCGTCGCCCTGATAATCCTCGCCGTCGTGGTGCTGGTGGGCGCCGCGGTCGTCGTTCGCCGCCGCCGCCGCCGCCGTTCGCCGGCGATGTTGGCGCCGGTCGTACGCGAGGCCATGCCCGACGTACTCGTCAGCGAGGTCGCGGAGCGACCCGTGCTGGCGAACGAGACGCTGTTCCTGGAAGAGCGCCTCGGCGCGAGCCGTTCCATCTTTGACCGGGTCCGCGCAATTTCGAGCGTCGGATCATTGAGCCAGGACCAGCTGGACACCGTCGAGGAGGTCCTCTTGCGAAGTGACGTCGGGGCCACGACGACCACCGCGATTCTGGATGAGCTTCGAGAGAACGGCGCGCCCGACGGGGTCGCGGCGGCGGTGCGCGAGGCGCTGCTCGCGTCGTTGACGGCGGACCGATCCGTCGTGACGACCGCGGCTCCCGGACGAGTCCCGGTCTGGCTGTTCGTCGGCGTGAACGGTGTGGGCAAGACAACCACCATTGGCAAACTCGCCCAACGCCACGTGGACGAGGGTCGCTCGGTGGTACTCGCCGCCGGCGACACCTTCCGTGCCGCGGCGTCCGAGCAGCTCCAGGAGTGGGCGCAGCGTACGGGCGCCGACGTCGTGCGCGCCGCCGAAGGCGCGGATCCGGGATCGGTGGTGCACGATGCGCTCGGTCGGGCCGCCGCGCGCGGGGCCGATATCGTCCTCGCCGACACCGCGGGCCGGCGGGCCAACAGCACCAACCTGCTCGACGAACTGAGCAAGATCCGCCGGGTCGCCGATCGTGATCCCGGTCAAGTCGTCGAGACGTTCATGGTCCTCGACGCCACCACTGGTCAAAATGCCCTGAGCCAGGCGCGTGAGTTTCTGGCCGCGGCGTCGGTCACGGGCATCGTGCTGACGAAACTCGACGGAACGGCCCGAGGGGGGATCGTCGTCGCCATCGAGCGCGAGCTCGCGATTCCCGTGAAGTTCGTCGGGGTGGGCGAAGGAGTCGCCGATCTCATTGTCTTTGAGCCAAAGGCATTCGTTGATTCGCTGCTCGACGCGTAAAGGTAGCCTTCAGGAACCATGTTTGACGCACTGAGTGAACGATTTGAACGACTGGGCAGTTCGCTGCGGTCCCGCGGGCGCCTGAGCGACGCCGATCTCGACGAGGCGCTGCTCGAAGTTCGAGCCGCCCTCTTGGACGCCGACGTTGAGCTCGGGGTCGTGCGGGCATTTCTCGACGCCGTGCGCGAACGGCTCGGCGGCGAAGTACTCAGTCAGAGCCTGACACCGGGCCAGCAGGTCATCAAGGCCGTGCACGATCAGCTGATCGAGGTGCTCGGCGGCTCGGCTCTCAAGGTCACGTACGCGTCGCGCCCTCCCACGGTTGTTCTCCTGGCGGGCCTGCAGGGCGCCGGTAAGACCACCGCCGCGGCGAAGCTGGCCTTGTGGTTCAAGCAGCAGGGCCGCCAGCCCTACCTGATCGCCGCCGACCTCCAGCGTCCGGCGGCGGTCGAGCAGTTGCGCGTGCTCGCGGGTCAAATCGGTGTCGACGTCTTCAGCGAACCTTCGGACCCGGTGGAAGTGGCACGCAAGGGACTCGCCGAAGCGACCAGGCTCGGCCGTGACGTCGTGATCATCGACACCGCGGGTCGACTGTCCATCGACGAGGCCCTCATGCGCGAGGTTCGCACCATCAGTGACGTCACGTCGCCGCACTACACGTTCCTCGTGATCGACGCCGTGACCGGCCAAGACGCGGTCTTCACCGCCCGCGCCTTTCACGAGACCCTGGAGCTGTCGGGAATCATCGTGACGAAGTTGGACTACGACGCACGCGGTGGTGCGGTGTTGTCGGCTCGAGGAGTCGTCGGGCGCCCCGTCGTCTTCGCCTCGACCGGCGAGAAGCTGGCGGACTTCGATCTCTTCCACCCTGATCGCATGGCGTCGCGCATCCTCGGAATGGGCGACGTGATGTCGCTCATCGAACAGGCCGAGCGCACGATGGATGAAAGTGTCGTCGCCGAATCGGCGGGACGCATGATGGCCGGCACCTTCACGCTCGACGACTTCATGGCTCAGCTGAACCAGGTTCGAAAGATGGGCTCGCTCGGTGGGCTGATGAAATTGATGCCCGGGGTCACCAAGGAGATGCGCAGCGCTGCTTCGAACGTCGACGATGGCGAGCTCGACAAGATCGAGGCGATCATCCGGTCAATGACCCCGCGCGAACGCCGCGAGCCCGCGGTGATCGACGGATCGCGCCGAACCCGTATCGCCAAGGGTTCGGGCACGACCGTGAACGGCGTGAACCAGCTCCTGAAGCAGTTCACCGAGATGAGAAAAGTCATGAAGCAGATGAGCGGCGGGGGAATGCCGAACCTGCCGGGCGGAATGGGTCGAATGGCCGGGCTCGCCGCGAAGGCCAGCGCACAGCGCAAGGAACAGCTGCCACCGGGCTTTGAGGCGCTGGGCGCCGGCATGAGCGCCGGCACCCCCGCGAGCCGGGCCGGCGGCGGGAAAAACAAGAAGAAGAAGGGTGGGAGGGTCACACCCCCTAAACAACGCTAAACTTTGTCGCTCGGGTATATCGCCCAGTTCTGGTGGACCAGAACAAAAGGTTTGAAGGGAATTTCGTTGTGGCTGTGAAACTTCGTTTGGTGCGTATGGGCAAGAAGAAGCAACCGACCTATCGCGTCGTAGCGGCTGAGAGCCGTCGCGCCCGTTCGGGTGCTTTTCTGGAGATCGTCGGCACCTACCAGCCCCGCGGCATTTCGGCTGCTCAGCCGGAGACCGTTTTCTCAATTGACAACGACAAGGTCGTTCACTGGCTCCAACACGGCGCCCAGCCCACCGAGCGTGTGGCGAAGTTGCTGAAGGCGAGCGGGGCCCTCGAAGCCTTCGAAGCCTCAAAGGCCGCCAAATGAGCGACGTACACGACGACTACGTCGCCGGTGATATCAACACCATCGACGATGGCGACATCGACGACAACGACATCAACGACAACGGCACGAACGACATTGACGTCGACGACGATATCGACGACAACGACAACGACATTGACGACGATGAGGTCGTGCAAGAGTTCAACGGCGCCGACAGTGCGCTCACGGCGACCGCGGCACTGGAGTTCATCGCCAAGTCCCTCGCCGAGGACCCGAGCGCCGTCTCGGTTGAAGTGAGCGAGCGTCAGGGCAAGGTGGTTCTTTCACTGAGCGTTGGTCCGAACGACATGGGCCGCATTATTGGCCGCCGTGGTCGCACCGCGCAGGCAATCCGGGCCCTCGTGGGCGCGGCTGGCGTGCGTGACGGCGTGACTACCTCTGTCGACATCGTCGACTAATGCCGAGCGCCGACGAGCGCCCCACGCTCGAAGTCGGGCGGATCATTAAAGCGCACGGCCTGCGGGGTCAGGTCTTGGTCGACCTCTGGACCGATCGTCACGAACGCCTGGACGTCGGCGTCGAACTCTCCACCCATCGCGGCCCGCTCGTCGTCAACGCCGCCGCGGCTCATCAAGACCGGTTCATCGTCAGTTTTGATCGCATCGTCACGCGTGAGGATGCGGAGATCTGGCGGGGTGTCGTGCTGAGCGCACCGCGCATCGAGGACGACGACGTGATCTGGATCGATCAACTCTTTGGCGCGCAGGTCTTTGACACGTCGAGCATTCTTCGCGGTGTGGTCGTCGACGTCGAGTCGAATCCGGCGAGCGACATTCTGGTCTTGGACAGCGGTGCGCTCGTGCCGCTCACGTTCGTGACGAGCGTCGAGGCGAACGTGCGCATCGACGTCGACGTGCCCGAAGGGCTCTTCGAATGACCCTTCGCGTCGACGTCCTCACCCTCTTTCCAGAAGCGGTTTCCCAGTACGCGACGACGTCGGTGCTCGGACGAGCGAGTGAGCGGGGCGTGTGGGAGTTGCACGTCCACGATTTTCGCGACGCGACCGATGATCCGCACCGCACCGTCGACGACACCCCATTTGGCGGGGGAGCGGGCATGGTGCTTCGCGCCGAGCCCATACTTCGAACCATTGAAACCACGCCCGGCATCGCCCGGCCCGTCATCGCCCTCACGCCGTCGGGGCGGACCTTCAACCACGACGTGGCCCGCGAGCTCAGCCAGCTCGATGGTTTTACCCTGCTCTGTGGTAGGTACGAGGGCTTTGATCAGCGCGCGCTGGACCTGGAGGTGGACGACGAGATCTCCCTCGGCGACTTCGTTCTCGCCGGCGGTGAACTCGCTGCGCTGTGCGTGATTGAGTCGGTCGTTCGCCTGCGTCCCGGCGGCCTGGGCAACGACGAGTCGAGCGTCGAGGAGTCCTTCGGCGACGGGCTGCTCGAGTACCCCCAGTACACCAAGCCCGCGGTCGTGCGCGGCATGCAAGTACCCGAGATCCTGCGGTCGGGCGACCACGAACGCATCGCGCGTTGGCGCCAGGCCCAGGCGCTCAGTCGGACCATGGCCCGCCGCCCGGACCTCATCGAGCGCCGGGGGGGCCTGAGCGACCAAGAGCGGTCAATAGTGGCTGAATTCCCCTCGGTGGAAGAACCTCGCGAAAACCGCTAAACTCTTAAAGCCTCAGTGATCCGAAAGGGACCGCTCTCATGAATCCGACTGACCTCATCGACCGCGACTCGCTTCGCGACGACATTCCACCATTTCGCACCGGCGACACCTTGAAGGTTCACGTCCGAGTTGTGGAGGGTACCCGCGAGCGCGTCCAGGTCTTCCAGGGCGTCGTTATTCGCCGCCAAGGCTCGGGCGTGCACGAGACCTTCACCGTGCGCAAGATCAGTTTCGGTGTAGGGGTGGAGCGCACGTTCCCGGTTCATGCGCCTACCATCGCCAAGATTGAAGTGGACTCTTACGGCGATGTTCGCCGCGCCAAGTTGTACTATCTCCGTGATCTGCGTGGAAAAGCCGCCAAGATCAAGGAGCTCCGCGTCACCGAGCGTCCGTAGTTCCCCTTGGGCGAAGAAGAGCTCGACGACTACGAGTCAACTCTCGAACTCGCGCTCGTCCAGGAGTACAAGGCTGTCGTCGGGATGTTCGACTTCGCCGTGGAGACGGATCGCCGCTTCTACCTGGCCAACTCCGTGGCCGTCGAGGTTCGATCCTCGGGCACCCCGACGCTGTTGGAAGTCACATTGAACGACGCCTGGGTGTGGGACATGTACCGCGCCGCTCGCTTCGTGCCCTCCGTGCGGGTTCTGACCTTTCGCGATGTCAATATTGAGCGTCTGCCCAAGGAAGACCTCCAGCCCTAGCGATGGAGTTGCTTCGCCTCCGCGCTCCGCTCGCCCGGGTCGAACAACTCGCGGGTTTCATCGCGACACGACCTGGTGTGGTGCTCGACTGCGCCGACGCCGACACCGTCATTGTTGCGGGGTCGCTGAAGGACCGGTGGCCGGGACCAATCGGGGTATGGCTCGAGGTCGCTCGTGAGTACCCGGCGCAGCTTGCGGCTCGCGACGTCGCCACACTCAGTTGGCTGATCGAGCTCGACCACGTGGTCGTGAGCGCCGAGCAGTCAGCCGAGTCGCACGCCGACGTGGTGCGGGCGCTCTTGACCAACGATGAGGTCAACTTCTCCAATGACGTCGCCACGATCGTGGGGGCGTACAACCGGCCCGCGCCGCCGCGCCCGCTCGCGGTGTGGAGTTTTGACGGCACCACCTTGCGCCACGAGAGCGAGGCGTTGATCCAGGTCGATTCAACGTCGACGCCGGTGGGCGAGTTGACGAGATTCGCCTCCGACTATTCGGGCTGAATGGCGATCCGGTCGGGTCGGATGTGCACCGTGACGCGGACCTCTCCTTCGCGGCGCATCGGGTAGGAGTCGACGTTCAGGTACTTCTTGGCGAGCCGATCAATGACGTCGTCCGCACCCTCGGTGGTGAAGCCCACGACCGTGCCGCGCACGGCGACGCAGACGTAGGGATTGTCGGGATCGGTCAGCGAAACGGCCACCCTCGAGTCCGAGGCGAGATTGCGGGCCTTGGCTCGTCCGAGTGCCGTATTGATCACAATGTCGTCGCCGTCGAGCTCCACCCAGACGGGTGTGACGTAGGGTCCACCGTCCGAGCCGATGCTCGCGACGTGGGCGAGGACGTTCTTGTCGAATATTGCCCGCGCGGCGGGAGTGAAACTGTCGGCCATGGTGGCTCCTTACGGGGATGGGGTTGTTGGGAACTAGTTTTACTGTAATGAACATTGGTGCGCACGTGCGCGGCGGAGGAAAGCTCGTACCCTCGCTGGAGGCCGGCGTCGAGATCGGCGCCACTTCGGTGCAGATCTTCACCCAGAGCCCGCGCATGTGGAAGCCCTCCCAGTACGCGCCGAGCGTGCTCGCGGCGTACCGCGAAGCGCAGGCGCAACACCCGACGATCACCGACACGTTCTGTCACGCCACGTACCTGATCAACCTGGCGAGCGCCGACAATGAGCTGTACGAGAAGTCCGTGGAGTGCCTGATCAACAATCTGTCGGTCGCTCGCGGCATGGCCTCGTCGGGGCTCGTGCTGCACGTTGGCAGCCACAAGGGCGCGGGCTTCGAGGAAGTGGTTGCCCAGATCGCCCGGGCCTTCGAGCGCGCCCTCGACGACGCCGAGCCCGCCCCCGAGGGCTTCGCGGACTGCCCGATCCTGATTGAGAACGCCGCGGGCGCCGGCGGCACCGTGGGGCGAAGCCTCGAAGAGATCGAGGCGCTCATCGGAGCCTGCGGCGATGACGAGCGCCTGGGCCTGTGCATCGATACCCAGCACCTCTGGGCGAGCGGCGTCGACTATTCGAGCATCACGGGGACCAAGAGACTCGTCAAGGAGATCGGCGACCGGGTGGGCATCAGCCGACTGCGTTGCCTGCACCTGAACGACTCCAAGATCGAACTGGGCGCCAACCGCGATCGTCACGCCAACATCGACGAGGGGACCATTGGCTCGAAGGGTCTCGCGCCGCTCGTGGGTCATCCCAAGATCCGTGACCTGCCCCTGCTGCTCGAGGTGCCAGGTGACGGCGACGGTCCGCGCGCGAGCGACGTCGCCCAGGCGCGCAAAGTGGTGAGCGCGGGCATCAAGCTCTATTCGAAGCCGGCGGCGCCGGCGAAAAAGACCGCGGTGAAGAAGTCAACCAGGAAGTAGAGAGGGATCATTATGACCAATGTTCGAATTGAATCTGACACGATGGGCACCATCGAGGTGCCGGCCGATCATTACTGGGGCGCCCAGACCGAGCGGAGCCTTCACCACTTCGCCATCAGCGACGAGACCATGCCCCCGGCCCTCATCCGCGCCTTCGGTGTCTTGAAGTTAGCGTCGGCGCAGGTGAACAACGCCCTCGGCAAACTCGACAAGGAGCGCGCCACCCTGATCGAGCGAGCCGCCCGCGAGGTGATCGCGGGTGAGTTGATGGGCGAGTTCCCACTTCGTATCTGGCAGACCGGCTCGGGGACCCAGACCAACATGAACGTGAACGAGGTCATCTCGAACCGCGCGATCGAGATGGCCGGAGGTGAACGCGGCAGCAAAGACCCCGTCCATCCCAATGACCACGTGAACATGTCCCAGTCGTCCAACGACACCTTTCCAACGGCCATGCACATCGCGGCGGTCGTCGAGATCACCGATCGCCTCGTGCCGGCCCTCGAGCGCCTGCGTGACGCGCTGGACGCCAAGGCCAAGGCCTACGCCTCGATCACCAAAATCGGCCGTACGCACCTCATGGACGCAGTGCCGCTCACCCTCGGCCAGGAGTTCTCTGGCTACGTGGCCCAGCTCGACGCCGATCTGGAGCGCTTGCGCCTGGTCCTCGGCGGGCTCTACGAACTCGCCGCCGGCGGGACCGCGGTGGGCACGGGCCTCAACACGCACCCCGAGTTCGGCGAGCGCGTGGCGGCGGCCATCGCCGAGCTGACGGGAAAGCCCTTCGTGACCGCTCCGAACAAGTTCGCCGCCCTCGCCGCGCACGACGCCCTGGTCTTTGCGCACGGTGCGATCAAGACCACGGCCACGAGCCTCATAAAGATCGCCGACGACCTGCGCTGGCTGGGCTCGGGACCGAGGTCGGGCCTCGGCGAGCTGCAGCTGCCCGAGAACGAGCCGGGAAGTTCAATCATGCCGGGCAAGGTCAACCCCACGCAGTCCGAAGCGATGATCATGGTCGCCATTCAAGTATTCGGCAACGACGCCGCCGTGGCCATGGCGGGATCTCGCGGGAACCTCGAACTCAACGTCTGCAAGCCGGTCATGATTCACAACTTCTGCAACTCGATTGACCTGCTGACCGACGCCTGCGACCGGTTCCGCGAGTTCTGCGTCGAAGGACTCGAGCCCGACTACGAACAGATCAGCCACCACCTCAACAACTCCTTGATGCTGGTGACGGCGCTCAATCCCATCATTGGTTACGACAAGGCCGCCAAGGTTGCGAAGAAGGCCCACAAGGAGAGGACGACGCTGCGCGAAGCGGTGCTCAGTCTGGGCTTTCTCAGCGCCGAGGAGTTTGACGCGGCGGTGGTGCCCGAAGACATGACCCATCCGTGAAGCGGCCCGACCGTCTCGACGACGACGTTATCGACGAATGGCTCGAGCGACACGGCACGTGGCGTCGCTCGGACGGCCACCTGGTTCGTGAACTGAAGACGAAGGACTACCCGACGTCAGTGGCGATTCTCAGTTCGCAGGTCGAGTTGGCTGAGCGATTGGACCATCACCCGATCGCAACCCTCGGCTACCGCGAGCTTCGTCTGGATCTCTGGACCCACGATCGAAGCGGTTTGACCCAGCTGGACCTGGACTACGCGGCGGGCTTCGACGAAATTGTCGCCGCCCAATTCTCCAACTCGATCGTGATCTAGTTAACCGGCAAGTTCCACAGGGCCATCCACCTCGACAGGTCCTTCTCGATGGGCAGGTCGTTTTCGAGAAACGATCGAACTCGAAGTTCGAGTTCGTTGTCGCGTTGGTTGGCACTGGTGGGAGCGAAGGGGTAGAACGTGCCCTGTTTCAAGAGGTACACCATGCGCACGGCGCCGTCACCCGGGGGCGTCTTGGGCACGAAGCCAAAGACCGCGCAGAGCAACCGCGGGCCGAGACCGTTTTCCACCATCGAGGTATTGGCCCCGTGGATCCTCGTGACGAGCCCCTCGATGTCGGGGTCGTTGATGACCAGCCACTTGAAGCCGAGGTCGTCGGTCGTGAGCGAGACCTTGCCATTCGTTTCGTCGAAGTTCAGCAGCTCTTGCAGGTCGGCATCGGTGGTAATCGACGAGTCGCCACTACCGGATTTGAAGCACAGTCCGGCCTGGCCCGACGGGACGAGGTCGAGCTCGGTCTCGAGGGTGAGCGCCGCGGTGGGCAGGGCGAAGAGGGTGTCAAGTTTGGGCTGCACTTGTTTGGTGCGCCCGAAGAGCGCATCACGTAAGCCCACTAGCCGTTGAGCTCGCGCTCGAGCTTGTTGAGTCGATCGAGGCGTATTTCCAAGGAAGGGTGGGTGGAAAACAGCGACGCGGCGGTTCCGCCGGCGAGAGCGGGCGCGAAGAAGAAGGCGTTCATTCCCTCGGCCTTTCGTAGGTCCGTGCGGGGGATTTTGCCGATGTCGCCGGTGATGTGCACGAGGGCGCTCGCGAGCACGCTGGGCTTTCCGATGAGGATTGCCCCGGACCGGTCGGCGGCGAGTTCGCGGTAGCGCGAGAGGGCCATGGTGAGCAGGTACGCAATGACGTAGATCACTAACGAGACAATCCACGTGACCATTTCGACGAGCACGATGTTCTGGCCGTTGCGGCCTCTTCCGCCGCCCGAGAGCATGGCGCTCCACATGGCGATTCGACTCACGAGACCGGCCAGCATGCCCACGCCCGAGGCAATGGTCATGATGGCGACGTCGCGATGGGCCACGTGGCTGAGCTCGTGCGCGAGGACGGCCTCGAGCTCCTCGTCGTTCAACCGGCGCATCAGCCCGCGAGTGGCGCAGATCACGGCGTGCTTGGGACTGCGACCAGTCGCGAAGGCGTTGGGAATATCCATCTCGGACACCCCGACGCGGGGTTTTTCCATATTGGCGAGCAGGCAAAGCCGATCAACGATCTCGTGCAGCTTGGGCTCCTGCTCCGGCGTGACTTCGTGCGCGTGCATGGAGAACATGGCGATCTTGTCCGAGAAGTAGTACTGGGAGAAGATCAGCGCCAGAGCGATGACGATCACGAGGCCCATGGCGACGCCCACTCTCAGCAGCACCGTCACGATGATCACGTACAGCACCACGAGCAAGAGGCCCGTGATGAACATTCGAACGTTCAGCCCGTGGTCGCTCTCGATCTTGGACTTCGCCATCGTTACGCTCCGTGCCCCGATGGCAACTCGCCGGCGTCACCGGTGCCGGAACTGATTTGAGCCTTGAGCGCCGCCAACTGGGCGTCGACGGTGGAGGAGTTGCCGGCCTTGTCGAGTTGGGCCTGGATGTCATCGGTGGGGCTCGCCGAGAGGTCGGTGAGGGTGCCCGAGGCGAGAAGCTCGTCGAGGGCCCCGCTGCGGGCCTGCATCTCCGCGACCTTGTCCTGGGCGCGCTGCATGGCGGCGCCCGCGTCGCTCATCGAGGTCGAGATGCCGCTGACGGCTTCGTTGATATGAGCGGACGCCTCGGCGGCGGTGTACGTGGCCTTGATGGTCTCTTTCCTGGTACGAAAGGCCTCCACCTCGGTCTGGAGCCGCTGGGACGTCTGGGTGAGTTTGTCCTCCTGCTCGAGAATCGTCGCGTGCTGGGCGTCGAGGTCCTTTAACTGTGAGGCGATCGCCTCGCGGCGGGTGAGGGCCTCTCGAGCCAACGATTCGTTGCCCTGGGCGAGGGCGGCCTTCGCCTGATCGGCCAACTTGTCACCCTGGTTCTTCAACTGCTCGGCTTGGATCTCCACGCGCTTGCGCGCAGTGGCGACGTCGGCGACGGCTCGCCTGACCTTGGTGAGGTTCTCCAGCTGCTGTTCGTACGAAAGATCCAGCGTTTGACGGGGATCTTCAATCTTGTTGAGCGCCGCATTGGACTTGGCCTGAAAAATGGAACTGATTCTCTTCGCTAAACCCATGGGGGCCTCCTTCGCTTCTAGTCCAGACTACGGGTACTGGGGCGCCACGGTGAATAAGAAAGTGACCGAGCGCGCCTAAAAAGCCTACTTCCGAGGAAGGTTTCGGTCCTGGGCGCTGGCCTGCTCGGCGAGGTCCAGTCGGTACGCCTCGAGCGCGTCACCGAGAGAGCCGATTTCCAAGGCCAGTATGCGTAGGGCGAGCAGCCCGGCGTTGGCCGCTCCGTTGATCGCCACCGTCGCGACCGGCACCCCTCGGGGCATTTGCACGATCGAGAGCAGCGAGTCCAATCCGTCGAGTCGGGCGAGCGCGACCGGCACGCCAATCACCGGCAGCGTCGTCACCGCCGCCAACATGCCCGGCAGGTGGGCGGCGCCCCCGGCCCCGGCGATGAGTACCTTGAGGCCCCGGCCCCGGGCGCTGTGGCCGTACTCGATCATGGCCTCGGGCGTGCGGTGGGCCGAGACGACGTGAAGTTCGTAGTCAACCCCGAAGCGCTCGAGCATGGCGGAGGCTTCCGCCATGACCTCATGGTCCGACGAACTGCCCATGACGATGCCGACAACTGGTTGCACTACGCCTCCCGGGTCCTCGTGCCGTACGCGCGGGCACTCTCCCATGCTCTCACGTGCACCTGCGCTGCACTGTCACCGAGCACCGTGACGTGGCCCAGTTTGCGTCCGGGTCGCCAGGACTTGCCGTAGTCGTGCACGAATGCCCCCTCGACGGTCATCGCCAGCTCGAGCGAACTTGGTTGGTCGGAGCCGACCACGTTCACCATGACGGCGTTGTCGCACAGCGCAGTGACGTCACCGAGCGCCTCACCGCTCACCGCGAGCAGATGATTGGCGAACTGACTGGTCCGCACGCCCTCGATCGTCCAGTGGCCGGAGTTGTGGGGCCGAAGGGCCACCTCGTTGATGAACAGGCCATCTGACGTGACGAAGAATTCAATGGCCAGGATGCCGACGACGTCGATGAGCGAGGCGATCTGCTCGGCGAGCTCTGACGCGCGCTGGGCCAACTCGTTCGTCACCTGAGCGGGAAAGACGACCTCGACGCACATGCCCTCTGATTGGACGGTCGTGACGAGCGGATAGAGCGCGGTCGAGCCGTCGGTGCCGCGCGCGATCAACTGGGCGACCTCGCTCTGTAGCTGAAGACGCTCCTCGACGACCACGTCGCTCGACTCGGCGAGGTCATCAATCATTCGAAGGGTCTCGTGGCGATCACGAGGAAAGAGCACGCCCCGCCCGTCGTAGCCGCCCCTGGAGGCCTTCACGACCGGAGGATCCCCTAACTCGTCAAGCAGGGAAGAGAGTCGCGGATCGTCCGACGAGTTCACGACCAGGAAACGAGGCACCGGCAGACCGGCGTCGAAGAACGTGCGCCGCTGGTGGGCCTTGTCAACGGCGAACTCGAGGGCGCGCGCACTCGGTCGAACCACGACGCCGCGTGATTCGAGAGCCTCGATCTGGTGGAGGTCGACGAGTTCGTGATCGAAGGTGACCACGTCAACACTCTCGCCCAGGGCGTCGAGAGCCGACGGATCCTGAGCGTCGCCCACGATGACCTCGTCGCACGTGGCGACGGCGGCGTCATCGAGCGAGGTGGCGAGTACCGTGACGCTGAGTCCGAGCGAAGGCGC
The DNA here is from genome assembly GCA_003141095.1 of Acidimicrobiaceae bacterium. GTDB lineage: Bacteria > Actinomycetota > Acidimicrobiia > Acidimicrobiales > RAAP-2 > RAAP-2. The sequence goes on from PLKM01000029.1 coordinate 53,033, forward strand.
TACTTCGCCCATCATCCGGGCCAACTGGCCCGCCCCGATCACTCCGATTCGGCGGCTAAGTTGGGGACTAATCGACACGACCAAACGCTACAGGTCGCGTGAGGGGGGCTCCAACGATGCGCATCGCCACGGGACTGGACACGAACGGGCCACTGGAGCGAACGCTCGAGAGGGCCACCGGGCTGCGCGATCGGGGATTCACGTCGATGTGGTCGTCGCAGATCTTCGGGCCCGACACCCTCACGGTCTTGGCAATAGTTGGCCGAGAGTTGCGCGACATTGACCTTGGAACCGCGGTTATTCCAATCCAGCCCCGACACCCCTCGATGCTCGCGGCCCAGGCGCGCACGGTGCAAGAGGCGATCGGCGGTCGCTTGTCGCTCGGTGTTGGACTCTCGCACCAGGTGATTGTCGAGGGGCTGTGGGGCCTCTCATTCGATCGTCCGGCTTCGTACATGCGCGAATACATCGACGCGCTGGCCCCCCTGTTGCGCGGCGAGAACGTGTCGGCGAAGGGCGAGCGCGTCACGGCGATATCGACGAGTCCGCTCGGACCGAGGGAGACCCGCACGCCGGGCCTGCTCATCGCCGCGCTAGGGCCCAAGATGCTGCAACTCGCCGGTTCGTCGACCGACGGCACTCTTTTGTGGTTGACCGGTCCCAAGACCATCGCGTCGCACGTCGCTCCGACAATCAGAGCCGCCGCCGCGCAAGCCGGTCGGCCAGAACCGCGCATCGTGTGCGCCCTGCCCATGAACGTCACCAACGACATCCCCGGTGCGCGCGAGCGCATTAACACGCAATTGGCGACGTACGCGACGCTCCCCAGTTACGCCAAGATGATGGCACAAGAGGGCGCGCGCGAGCCCGCCGACGTGGCGTTGCTGGGATCGAGGGAACAGGTCCTCGAACAACTTGACGAGTTAGCGAACGCCGGCGTCACCGAATTCTCCGGCGCGCCCACGGGCACCGCGGCGGAGCGTGAGGCGGCACTCGATGTCCTTGTCGAGTACGGCGCATCGCACCCGTAGAGGAGTTGGTGCACGTTTGTTTTGGCGCCGAGACTAAAGTTGCTGGTTACAAGGAGCACTTATGTCAGCAGTAGCAAGCATTCTCTCGATTCTCTTATTCCTGGTCTTCGCCTCGTCGGGTCTGCAGAAGGTTCGTTTCAACCCGATGGCCTCGCAGTCGGCTGGTCACCTCGGCTTTTCGAAGACGGCGTATCAGCGCATCGGCGTGCTAGAGATCGCGGGCGGCATTGGTCTGCTCGTCGGGCTTTCCGCGAAGGCTTCATCGTTCTGGGGCGTTCTTAATGAGGTCGCGGCCCTTGGACTGGTCGTCACGATGCTCCTGGCGGTCTATTTCCATCTGCGCAAGGGCGACAACGCCAAGATCTTTACGCCGGCGTTGGTGCTGGGCCTCTTGGCGCTGCTGGAACTGGTGTTCCGCCTCGCGGCTTAGGGCCTACAGCGGCAGTCGGGTGTGCTTGAACTCATTGAGTTCGGGCTGGGCCGCGATAAGGGTCACGATGGACTCGATCAGTTTGATGGAGTCCTCGGCGTCACCGGTCGGCGGCTTCATGTAGCGAACGAACGTCGCGTCGTCGCCGACGACGAAGGTGGGCACGCCGAACGCCTCAAACTTGGCGAACTTCAGAAAACTTTCGCCAATGACGGCGTGCGGGCGACGAGACGCGAGGTCATCTTTCACCAGGGCCACGTCAACGCCCAGCGGCGCGAGCACGCCCTCCAGCTCTTCCAGGGTGACCAGGCGAATCGCGCGTTCATGGCGGGCGCGGAAGAGGGCCTCGTGGACCCACAGGAAAAGCGCCGGCTGTTGATCGCGCACGGAAATACTTGCCGCGAGCGACAGTAGATCGGCGTCGTGCGCGGGGTCGTTCCATACGTCGGGGGCGCCCTCGTCCTTGTAACCCTGGCTCATGGTCCAGGGTACGAAGTTGACCGAGAACTCCGCGCCGGCGTCAAGTGCACGCAGGACGTGAAGGTGGATGTTCTTGGCGAACGGACAGCGGTAGTCGAAGGAGAGGTCGAAGGATGTCATGGCCCCAGCCTACGGATTAGCGCATGGGAACCGGTACGCCGTCAGCTCGACAGAGATCCTTGTAGGAACAGAAGCGGCACGCGTTGCTCGAGGGTGTGGCTGGAAAATCGCCATCGTCGTAGTAGCGCTTGATGCGCTCCCACGCGCCAGAGGCTGCCGAGGCGCGGGCCCTTATGACGACGTCGGTGACGTCGCGTTCTAGTGCTTCGCCTTGAGCAACGTAGAGGAGTCGAATCTTGGTGGGCGTTTCGCCCAGCTTCTCTTGACACAAGACGGCGTAGAGTTCGGCGTTCGCGAACGTCTGGGAGTCGTAGTTTCGGTTCGGCAGTCCGCCCGTCTTGTAGTCCACGATCACCAGATTCCCGTCGGCGTCACGATCGAGCCGGTCGAGAATGCCAAAGAGCGGCGTAGCACCAACGGTGACCCCGAGCCGCAGTTCAACGCCCTCGCTGTTGACGGTGCGCGGATCTTCCATCTGGAAGTACCTGGTAATGATCTCCTCGGTCTCGCCGAGCATCCGCTGCAACATGGCGTCGTCCATGGCCAGGTCCTTGCGTACATCGTCGGTGAGGATCTCGTCGATGGCGGGCGCCACGTAGTCGCGGGCTCTTTCGATGGTGCGATCTGGGGCGGGCAGTAGATAGAGCTTCTCGAAGACGAAGTGAACGAAGCGACCCTTGGCGCTGGCGTACGAGGCCGGTTGGGCGATGCGCTCAACCGACGCGTGCTGATAACGACGGGGGCACGCCTGAAAGTCCGAAAGTCGAGAAGGCGAGAGGGACTTGGGGAGTGGCTGTTCAAATGTCATGGGCCAACCGTACGACACGCCTCTGACATGCTCACGAACCTTAGGCACTCGACTGCTGGAGCGGTGGTAAAAAGGAACTGTGAAAAAGCGCCCCGTCGTCACTCGTCGGGGCAATCTCGTTCGCACGACGAACTGGGCGGGCGTGACCGCAGGAGACGCGGTCGTTGTGGATGGCACGAAAGAACGACGTCAAAGTTGGGTGTTCGTGGCGCATGTGCTCAATGAGGCGACGAGTGAAGAGTGGATCGAAGTTCGAGGCGGACGAATCGGTGAAGCGAAGGGTCGATCGTTTCGCCCGGAACTGATCTACCCAGCCAGCGCGAAGAAGGGCGCTCGCCTGGTGGGCCTGCCGCTCGCTCTGGCCCCGCAGCTGCCAATCCATTAATTCCTGACTACTCGGTGGTGCTGCTTCGACGCGGCGCAAGGATGACCACTGCGAGGACGCCGGGGTCGACGACGTAACTGCGAACTTTGAAGCAGCGGTTGAGTTTCAACATTGTCAGGCGTCGTTTCATCACGGCCACCCTGCGTAACGCCAAGTTCCCTGCGAGTGTGCTCACCGACCAGTTGACGATGAGGAGTAATTGTTGTCAATGGACAGGACGCCGCCACGTTCACCCGCAGGGTGCAACGAAGCGATCCTCGGCGTCAAGGCTGGGACTTCTCGGTTCGACCACGACGACATGGGTCGATTGCCCGCGAGGATCTCAGATCTCCGAGCGAACGACGGCGTTCGCGAGCACGTTGAGCGCCATGAGCCAGGACTCCGGGTTGATTGAAAGGGCGTGCTCACCCTCGAGCGCAATCTGACCGAAGAACAGCGCGTACCAGATTCGCGCAAAGGCAACTCCGCTCATCCCGTCGGCGAGAAACTTCTTCTCATAGAGCGGCTGCACTATTTCCATGATCTGCAGGCTGGTCTCTTGCTTCGCGGCGGCGATGCCGGCAGAGGCGGTCATGTTGTGATGTGCGAAGGAGATGCTTTCAATGCGAAGAATTCGCCCCTCGTCACGCTCGGGGGTCTGCGCGTCGGTGATCATTACCTGCAAGGCTGCACGCAGCTCTTGAGCCGTTTCAACGTGGCGTAGGGGCGTCGTGAAGATCTCCGCTTGACCCAAGAGCACCTGACGGAAGCGGTGCACGATGGTCGCCGCGATGAGGTCCTCGCGGTCACTGAAGTAGCTGTAGAGGAGGGCCACAGAGATTTCCGCCACGGACGCCACTCGTTTTACGCGGAACTGCGTCAAACCGTTCCGCTCGATCTCGAACGCCGCCGACTCCAGGATCTTGTCACGCGTCATCTCTGGAGGATACCTCTCGGGCCCGGTGTCACTCAATGCTTAGAACTCCCTGCTCCAGTCACGGGTATCGAGAATCTCGGCGACGTGGCGAAGAAACCTCGCCGCGTAGGCGCCGTCGACCGCTCGATGGTCAAACGTGAGCGCCAAGAGCCCCACCGAGTGAATGGTGATCGCCTCACTGCCGTCGGGCATCGCCACGACGACGGGCTTCCTCGCCACCCCATCCGTCGACAAGATCGCCACCTGGGGTTGATTGATGACTGCCCCGGTGAGCAGTGTTCCAAACGGCCCAGGATTCGTGATGGTGAAGGTTCCGCCCGCCATGTCGTCCACGCCGAGCTTCTTTTCGCGCGCGCGAGTGGCGAGGCCGCGGATCCTGCGCGCGATCGAGCGGAGCGTGTCGTTGTTCGCGTGGTCAACCACCGGCACGACGAGACCGTCGTTGTCGAGGTCCACGGCGATACCAAGATTGATGTTGTGATGGATAATGAGTTCGTTGTCGCCTACCGATGCGTTGAGATGCGGAAAAGACTGCAGCGCCTCAACCGCGGCGACCGCGATGAAGGGCAGGTAGGTGAGGCTAAAGCCCTCCTGCTCCTTAAAGGAGGCGCCGACCAGTCGCCGCACGACGTCGACACGTTCGTAGTCGACCTCCTTCACCATCAAGGTGTGCGCCGACGTTGCCTTCGAACGCACCATGTGCTCAGCGGTGAGTCGACGAATCTTGGTGAAGGGAATGATCTCGTCGGGTAGATCCTGGCGCGACCTTGAGGGCGTGGTCGAAATGATGAGTTCAACGTCACGCCGGGTGATGCGCCCCTCGGGACCAGTGCCCGTCACGGAACTCTCACTGATTCTGTGGTCGCTCAACAGACGCCGCACGACGGGCGACAGCGACGGCACGCCACGACGGGGCGCCGTCTCGGAGGTGGCCTTCGCCGCGTCGATGACGTCCTGGCGGGTGATCCGTCCGCCCGGTCCGCTACCGGTCACGTCATCCGCGCTCAGATTGTGCTCTTCGAGGAGTCGGCGCACCACGGGGGAGAGTTGTGCGCCGTCACGAACCGGTTTGTTCGCAGTCGCTCGGACCGGTGCTGGCTCTGGGGCCACGCGGTCTTTCGTCGGCTTTGTTGAAGCGGTCGCGGGAGCGCCTGGATCGCCGCCGATAACCGCGAGGACGGTGCCCACGTCGACGGTGACGCCCTCGGCGACCAAGATCGCGCTTAAGACGCCGTCAGTCTGGGCCGGTATCTCGGTGTCGACTTTGTCGGTCGACACCTCAAAGAGGGGCTCGCCGCGAACAACGACATCGCCAACGGCCTTGAACCATTTCGTCACCGTTCCGTCGGCGACGGTTTCGCCCAGTTGGGGCATCGTGACCTCAGCCATCGCGCTCAACCTTCATGAGGTGGAATTGGCAACGTTGCATCAGTTGGTCCCTCCGAGCCGCGAGGCCATCCAGTCAGCTGCGAGCGGGCGGTGCCGGTAGATCACGTTGGCGCAGCCGTGGTTGCCCTCTTCGAGCAGGATGAGCTTCGACTCGCCCCCCGCTTCGTGGGCGAGTCGCTCGCCGTCCTGCCACGGGAAGAGCCGATCCCGCTTGCCCATGATGACCAGGAGCGGTGTCGTGATCTTCGAGGCGTGGCCCTCGAGGGTCATTTCCCAGGCGCGCTTTTCGGCCTCTTCCGGCGAGGACGAAAATGACCGGACTTCGAACGCGTGGCGGGTGAGTGGATTCAGGTCGTTCCACGCGGCGCCGAGGTTGTACGGACCCGCCAGCGCGATGGTTCCTCGAATCGGCAGGTCCGAGCTCGCCAAGCGGGCGGCGTAGAAGCCGCCGAGACTCACGCCCCAGACGCCGATGCGGTCATTGTCCACCTGGCCCATCTGGTGCAGATGGTTGATGACCGCCTCGCCAACCTTGTCCCACTCGGGACGCACGGGCAGGGTCCATTCGGCTTCGCCCTGGCCCGGGCCGTCGAGCGCGAAGGTGGCCATGCCGCGGTCGAGAAAGGCGCGTTCGACGTCACGGAACTCCTCCTTCGTGGAATCGAGTCCGGGTATCAAAATGACCGTGGGGTGGGGGCCGTCGGTAGACGGGAATCGGAAAATCCCGACCAGCTTGGACCCCTCGAAGGCGATCTCCTCACGTGTGGCGGGTGGGTCGAAAAGGGGAAGTGCTCGGTTGAGCGCGTCCACTGCTCGAGCGTGCGCGGCTTTTGCCTGATCCAGGTCGTGAACGAAGAGGAACTTTCCAAAATGGAAATACGTGGCGGCGCGCGCGAAGAACTCGCCCGCGGAGCGCGTTCGCCCCTCGCTCAGCGCGATCTCACCGAGGGTGAGATGCTCCTCGGCCCCCGCGCACCAGGCCGAACACCAGTCGTCCCAACGCTCCAGGCTCTTCGTGATGCGGGCGTAGTCGCTCGCGTCGACACCGTTCGCGGTGAATCGCGGCTCCCAATTTGTGACAGCCGTCTCCAAAAGAACGTCGACCATGGCCCCCCTAGGACATCTGAATTGATGCCGATGGTAACGGACTTGAGTGCCTCGTGGATAGGGCAGGACCTTTGAATCTTTTTCACCGGGGGTGTAAAGATTTCATGGTGTTTTGAATTGACGACCACTTGCATCGTCGTTATGGTTGCCCAATCACTCACCGAGTGGTCATTTCTAGAGCGAAGGCCTTTGGGGGGTTTTTCTAGAGACGCACATATGTAGGGGGGAATGTATGAAAAGAAGAGGAAAACTCTTTCGCGCGTTCGGTGTGACTTCGGTCGCCGCCGCAACGGTACTGGTGATGGCAACGACGAGTGGTGCTTCGTCGAGTAGCTCCATTGCGAAAGGCGCGCCGGTAACCATCGGAATATCACTTTCGTTGTCCGGTGACTTCTCCGCGGACGGCCTGGCGTACCAACAGGGCTACAAACTGTGGGCCGCCGACGTGAACGCCTCGGGCGGGCTGCTCGGACACAAGGTTGTCTTGGACATCGTGTCTGACGCCTCCAGTCCAACTCAGGTGGTAACGAACTATCAGAAGTTGGTCTCGGTCGACCACGCAAATCTGACCTTCGGTCCGTTCTCAACGTTGCTGACGCTTCCCGCCGCCCAGACGGTGAACCGTTACGGCTACGCCATGCTCGAGGGTGCCGGCGGTGGACCATCGGTCTTCCAGGCGGGACTGAAGAACGTCTTCGACGTGACGCTGCCCGTGGCCTACGACCTGCAGCCGTTTGCAAAGTGGCTGACGTCACTTCCAGCGAGTACGCGTCCGAAGACCATTTCGTACGTGACCTCGAACGACCCGTTCACCCAGCCCGTCGTCCAGGAAGCGCAGAAGCTGATCGGCAAGAAGCTCAAGACCGTGTACAACAACGTCTTCCCCGCTGAAGCGACTGACTACACCTCCATCGCCGACGCGGTTGCCGCGGCGAAGGCGCAAGTTGTGGTTCTTGGTTCTGTTGACGTGCCGACGGTGTCGGCCTTCATGCAGGCGTTTGAGCAGGCGCACTACACGCCCGAGGCATTCGTCGCCACGGCCGGACCAGACCAGGGCGCCGCGTTCATCAACGCAGTGGGCGCTGGTAACGCCGACGGCATGATGGTGCCAAACTCGTGGTACGGCGGTTCGAAGAACCCGGCCAGCGTGAAGATGGTTGCCGAGTACGTGAAGAAGTACGGTGGCACCGCCGCCGGGGTCAACGCCGACATCGCAGAGGCCTATTCGGTTGGTCAGGTCATGGCTCAGGCCGTGACCGCGACGAAGGGCTTTGACAACGCGAAGATCATCAAGTACCTCCACTCTGGTGTGACAATGAGCAGTGTTCAGGGTTCGGTGAAGTTCAACTCACTGGGTGAGAACACGGCCCAGACGGCCTACACCTTCCAGTGGCAGGGTTCGAAGTTCGTCGAGGTCAACCCGGTGGGCGACCCCGGCTCCTCGAAGATCCTCTTCCCGAAGCCGGCGTGGGGGAATTAACCCTTGAATAGCTCTGCTCTTATCCATGCCGTCATCGATGGCGTCCTGACCGGATCGGTCTACGCCCTCATGGCCACGGGGTTGACCCTCATCTTCGGAGTAATGGACATCATCAACGTGGCTCAGGGGATCTTTGTCATCCTCGGCGCTTACTTGAGTTACGCCCTCTCCGTTCACTGGGGCATCGATCCCTTTGTTGGCTTGGTCATCACGATCCCCACGCTGTTTCTGGTGGGGATCGTGGTGGAGCGGGCGTTCATTGGGAGGCTGAAGGGTCCGGAAAAGACCGCCATGTCGATTCTGGTCACCTACGCAATCTCTCTCGTCATTGAAGGTTCGCTGAACATGATCTTTTCGGTCAACGACGTACAGATCTCGGCGTCGTACGTGACCAAGACCTTTCGAATCTTCGGGGTCTACTTCGCCTACATCTACGTCTATGGGTTCATCCTGGCGGCGGTCTTGCTGACCGCGTTGTACCTGATGCTGTACCGGACGCGTTTCGGAGCCAGTATTCGAGCGTCCTTAGCCGACCAAACCGCCGCTGCGCTGGTCGGCATCGACGTCAAACGAGTTTCTACTATCTGCTTCGGTATTGGCATCGCCGTCACCGCCGCCGGCGGCATGGTCTTCGGCGCCACCAACGCGTTCAACGCGAGCACGAGCTACGACCTGATCTCTCGACTACTCGTCATCATCGTGTTGGGCGGGATGGGAAGTTTGGGCGGGGCACTGCTCGCGGGCATTCTCATGGTGACGTTGGAGGACATCGTCGGTGTGGTCTGGTCGCCGGTGTGGTCGATCATCGCCTTTTACATCGTGCTGGTCATTGTGCTTTCGTTGCGTCCCCAGGGACTCTTTGGTAAGCAGTCTGCGAGGATCGCCTAGTGCTACAGAAAAAGAATCTCTTGTGGCTCGCGGCACTCGCCATCGCGCTCTTCGTGCCGAGCATCATCACGAATCCCGCGTATCGCCAGATCGCGGTCATCACGCTCATCTTCACGGCGTGCGCCACGTCATGGAACATGTTCTCCGGCTACTCCGGCTACGTTGCGCTTGGTTCGGCGGCCTTTTACGGGACCGGGGCCTACACCATGGGCCTGTTGGCAGTCCATTGGCACGTGCCCGCGAGCGGTGACATGTTCTGGTTGGTGCCGGTGGGCGGACTCGCCGCAATGCTGGTGGCTATCCCCGTCGGGCTCATCGCCCTACGCGTTCGACGACACACCTTCGTGGTGATCACCATCGCGATCTTCTTTGTCTTCCAACTCGCCGCCATCAACTTCGGTTTCACCGGCGGGACGGGCGGCCTCACGCTGCCCTACGTTCCCTGGTTGATTCAGGACTATCACATTCCCTTTTACTACGTGGCCCTGGCAATCCTGGTCTTTGCGATCGCGCTCTCGGCAGCGGTTCGCCGTTCGCGTTTCGGACTGCAGCTGCTCGCCATTCGCGACGATGAGGATCGCGCGCTGGGTCTCGGGGTAAAGGTGTTCCCGGTGAAGCTGACGGGATTTGCCATGTCGGCGTTCACCATTGGAATGTGTGGTGCCCTTTACGCGATGATGCAGGGTCAGATTTACCCGCAGTTCGTCTTCGACCCGATCTTTGACATCTCCATTGCCTTGATGGCGTTCTTCGGAGGCTTCGGCACGCTGCTCGGTCCAATACTTGGAGGACTCATACTCGAGTCTTCGCAGCAGTATCTGACGGTCTCGTACTCGAACGGTTCGCTGTACCTCATTCTCTTCGGCGTCCTGTTCCTGCTCGTGGTGCTGTTCATGCCCCAGGGCATTGTCGTCTACGTCAAAGAATGGTGGACGAAGCGCCAAGACCGCATGGCGGCGGCGAGCGAAGCGGCCCTGGCGCCAGGAATCAACTCATGACCACTCTCTTGAGCGCCCAGAGCATCACCAAGGCCTTTGGGGGCGTGCAGGCGCTGAATCTCTGTTCGCTGGACGTTGAGAAGGGCAGTGTTACCGGTCTCATTGGACCGAACGGATCGGGGAAGACGACACTGTTCAACGTCGTGACCGGTTACGTGAAACCTGATGCGGGAACGGTCACCTTCGAGGGCAGCGACATTACGGGCGCTCGACCTAACAAGGTGTTCGCCATGGGTATCGGGAGGACCTTTCAGCTCACTCGGATTTTTGGCCGAATCAGCGTGCTGGAAAACATGCTGGTCGCGACGCAACGAGAAGAGAGCTGGCTGCGCGGGCTCACCCGATCGATGTCCTCCAAGTCCGAACTGGATGCGGCGATGGAGTGGCTGGACTTCGTGGGAATCGCCCGTCTGGCGAAACTGCCCGCCGGTTCACTTTCCTACGGTCAGCGAAAGCTCTTGGAGCTGGCCTACGTGCTGGTTGCCGACCCCGACGTGATCTTGCTGGACGAACCCGCCGGTGGTGTGAATCTCACCCTCATCAACGAGATTAGTCAAAAGATTCGTGCGCTGAATAAGGAAGGCAAGACGTTCTTGATCGTTGAGCACAACATGGAGTTCGTGATGAATATCTGCGACTCGGTCACCGTCATGCATCAAGGGGCGAATCTCGTGACCGGAACGCCCGCTGAAGTACGCAGTAATCCTCTCGTCCTCGACGCCTACCTGGGCGGCGGAGAAGAACAGGACTCGATCGAGGAGGTCGCCAATGGCTGATTCTGACGCCTTCGTGCGCTTTACGGGAGTCGTCGCCGGCTACGGCGGCGGCGACGTACTGAAGGGCGTGTCCTTCGACGTTCCCAAGGGTGGCGTGACGTGCATCGTGGGCCCCAACGGTTCGGGCAAGTCAACCTTGCTCAAGACCGTGAGCGGGCTTGTTCGTCCTCGCCTGGGAGAGATCTGGTTCAAGGGCACGCAGTTGGTGGGCCTGAGTCCGAAGGAGATCTTGCGGCTCGGGGTTGTCCAGGTGCCTCAGAACCACAGCCTCTTTCGCGAGATGACCGTGCACGAAAACGTGGAACTGGGTGCGTTTCTCGTGAAGGACCGCAAGGTCATCGCCGAGCGCATGGACACGATCCGAGAGATGTTCCCCATCGTCGCCGAGCGGGCCAAGGATAAGGCGGGCAGCCTCTCGGGCGGCCAGCAGCGCCTGGTCGAATTTGCCCGGTGCCTGATGCTCGAACCCGAACTGGTGGTGCTCGACGAGCCTTCGATGGGCCTCGACCCGAAGACTCTTCGCTCGATGTTCAACACCATCAAGATGATGAACAGCGTGGGTCGCACGGTGCTGCTCGTCGAACAGAACGCCCGTCAGGCCCTTCGAATGAGCCACTTCGGCGTGGTGCTGGAGAACGGTCAAGTGCGCCTCTCGGGCACCGGGTCGGAAGTCTTGAATAATCCAGAGATTGGCGCGCTGTATCTGGGCGGGTCGATCGAAGAGACCAAGCACGTCGCGTAGTCCGTGGCTGTACGGGAAAGTCAAAGGAATTGAACATGAGTGAGAGCATTCGCATTGGTTGGATTGGGTGTGGACGTATGGGCACCGCCATGGCCACGAGACTGGTTGTTGCGGGCAACGACGTCGTGGTGACGAACCGCACCCGAGCGAAAGCTGAGGTCCTGGGAGCGCTCGGTGCGCAGGTGGTCGACAGTCCGCGCGACCTCGCGACCTGTGACGTCGTGTTCATCATGGTGGCGGCGAACGCTGACCTCATCGACGTGACCCTGGGCGCCCAGGGCGTGCTCTCGCACGAGGAGCACGCGCCGCGGATCGTGGTTGACTGCTCGACCGTTTCGAGCGAGACCTCGGCGAGCGTGCGTGAGGCCTGTTCGTCGCGCGGCGCGGCATTTCTCGCGGCGCCGGTCAGTGGGAACCCGAAGGTGGTCGGTGCGGGTCAGTTGACCTTGGCGGTATCGGGCACCCGGGAGGCCTTCGATGAGGTGCGTCCGTACTTTGACCAACTGGGCCAGGGTGTCACGTACGTGGGCGATGGCGAGGTCGCTCGACTCGTAAAGATCTGCCACAACATGTTCCTCGGCATCGTGACCCAGGCGATGGCCGAGATAACCGTGCTCGCCGAAAGCGGGGGCATCAAGCGAAGCGCCTTCCTGGAGTTCATCAACAACTCCGTGATGGGCTCGACGTTTACCCGCTACAAGACGCCGGCCTTCGTAAACCTCGACTTCAAGCCGACCTTCACGCCCGTGCTGTTGCGCAAGGACTTCGACCTCGGCATGGCCGCGGCGAAGAAGATGAGCGTGCCCATGCCCGTGTCCGCGCTCTGCACCGAGATTGTGGTGAGTGCCATCGGCGCCGGTTACGTCGACGAGGACTTCGCGGTGCTGCTGCTCGAAGAGGCGCGCGGCGCCGGGCTCACGATGGAGCCAGAGAACATCGACGTCGATGACGGACTAAGTGGGGTGAAGTGATGCGTGACGGATTCGGACCAACGATGATGACTCCCGGGCACATGGGCGTGGACTTCGAGATGCGCGTCGATTTCGATCGTCTGCGAAACTACCGCCTGGCCCGTGCGCGCGAAGCGCTCGAGGCCAGTGAGTTTGGCGCGCTGCTGCTCTTTGACTTCTACAACATTCGCTACGTGTCGGGTACCTGGGTCGGGGGAGCGCTCGGCGACAAGATGACGAGATACTGCCTGTTGACCCGGGGTGGTGAGCCAATGGTGTGGGACTTCGGATCAGCCGTTCGCCACCACCAACTGTTTTCCCCGTGGCTCGAGCCGGACAACTGTCGCCCGGGCATGCTGGGCCTGCGAGGAGCGATCGCGCCCCGAGCGGGCCTCTTCGAGTCAGCCGTGAAGGAGCTCGTGGGAATCCTGGGCGACCAGGGCCTGCTCGGTCAGCCCATTGGCATCGACATCGTCGAGCTACCCTTCCTCTTCGAGATGCAAAAGGCCGGCGTCGAGATCCGTGACGCCCAGCAGACCATGCTCGACGCGCGACAGATCAAGTCCCAGGACGAGCTGATGCTGCTCTCCCAGGCGGCCGCCATGGTCGACGGCGTCTACCAGGACATCTTCGAAGCGCTCAAGCCCGGGGTTCGAGAGAACGAGATCGTGGCGCTGGCGAACAAGCGCCTCTACGAGATGGGCTCGGATCAGGTCGAAGCCATCAACGCGATCTCGGGCGAGCGTTGCAATCCGCACCCGCACAACTTCACCGACCGCATTATTAGACCAGGTGATCAGGCGTTCTTTGACATCATCCACTCGTTCAACGGCTATCGAACGTGTTACTACCGCACGCTGGCGGTGGGAAGCTCGACGGCGCCTCAACGAGACGCGTACACCCAGGCGCGCGAGTGGATGGACAAGGCCATCGACCTCGTTCGCCCCGGCATCGGTACCGACCAGATCGCCCGTGCGTGGCCGGCCGCGACGGAGTTCGGCTTCGCCAACGAGATGGCCGCCTTCGGTCTGCAGTTCGGGCACGGCCTCGGCCTCGGACTGCACGAACGACCGGTCATCAGTCGTCTCAACTCGCTCACCGATCCCATCGAATTGAAGACCGGCATGGTCTTTGCCCTCGAGACCTACTGTCCGGCGTCTGACGGCGTGTCGGCGGCTCGCATCGAGGAGGAGATTGTGGTCACCGATGACGGTCCCGCAATACTCACCAAGTTCCCCGCGCAGGAACTCATGATCGCCAACAAGTACTAGGAGTAGCAAAATGTCAACGACCACCACCACCGCGAGTCCGACGGACCTCAACGCGAAGTTGAGCCTGTACCGTAGCCAGTTAGCGCTGCGTCTTTTCGAGCAGCGCGCCTACGACCTGTTCCTCGAGAATCTGGTCAAGGGCACGAGTCACCTCTCGCTCGGCCAGGAGGCCATCGCGTCGGGTTTCGCCGCGGCGATGCGCCCCACCGACTGGACGTTCGCGACCTATCGCGGCCACGCGCACACGTTGGCGCGGGGTGTTCCCATGACGCCGGTGCTCGCGGAACTGCTGGGCCGCAGCAACGGACTCATGGCCGGAAAGGGTGGCTCCATGCACCTCACCAGCGTCGAGCACGGGGTCATGGGTTCCTATGCCATCATCGGCGCCCACCTGCCCATTGCGTGCGGTGCGGCCTGGAGCGCGCAGTACCGCGGCACCGAGCAGGTGGCGGTGTGCTTCTTCGGCGACGGTTCGACGAACATCGGCGCCTTTCACGAAGCGCTCAACTTCGCCGCCGTGTGGAAGCTGCCGGTGATCTTCGTCTGCGAGAACAACCTCTGGATGGAATACACGCGTACGTCCGAGGTGACCGCGGTGGCGAATCCGGCGGCCGATCGCGCGAGCGCCTACGGGCTGGAGAGCATCATCGTCGACGGCAACGACGCGGACGCGGTCTACGAGGTGGCGTTGGCGGCGATCACTCGGGCCCGCGAAGGGGGCGGGCCGAGCATGATCGAGGCAAAGACCTATCGACACGGCGGCCATTCGAGGGCCGACCCGGGCAAGTACCGCCCCGCGGGCGAGGTGGCGGAGTGGCTCGCGAAGGATCCGATTCCCTTCTACCGAGCTCGCCTGGTTGAACTGGGCGCGTCCGACGAGCAGTTGCGCGAGATCGAAGAGCTGGTCGAGGCGGACGTCGAGCTCGCCACGCAAGAGGCGAAGGCCGGCGGCGTACCCGGAGAGGATCTATTGATGAAGGATGTTTGGGCAGATGGAGGCTCGTCATGGCGCAATTAACGTTTCGTGAAGCAATCGCTCGGGGCATCGCCCAGGAGATGCGCCGCGACGAGTCGGTGGTGTTCCTCGGTGAGGACATCGGAGCCGCCGGGGGTGTGTTCAAGGGCACCGTCGGTCTGCTCGAGGAGTTCGGCGGCGTGCGAGTGCGCGACACCCCTATCAGCGAGCAGGCCATTCTGGGAGCGGCGATGGGAGCGGCGATGACTGGCCTCAAGCCCATCGCCGAGATAATGTTCGCGGACTTCTTCGCCGTGTGCTGGGACATCGTCGTGAACGAGATCGCGAAGAGTCGCTACATGACCAACGGTCAGTTGACGTTCCCACTCGTCATCCGCTCCGGCAACGGCGGTGGTCTGCGCTTCGGCGCCCAGCACTCGCAAAGCGTCGAGAACTGGGCGATGATGGTGCCCGGACTCAAGGTGGTCGTCCCGTCGACGCCGGCCGACGTCATCGGACTGATGGCGGCGGCGATCCGCGACCCCGATCCCGTCATCTTCCTCGAGGCGAAGGTCCTCTACGCGTCAAAGGGCGATGTCCCCGACGGCGAGATCGTCGACTCGCTCGGCACCGCCAAGGTCCTGCGCCAAGGCTCCGACGCGACGCTGGTGGCGCTCGGGGCCATGGTGCCCAAGGCCATGGCCGCGGCCGATGAGCTCGCCGAGATGGGCGTCGACTGCACTGTCGTCGACGTTCGCTCGCTGGTGCCCCTCGATACCAAGACGCTCCTGCGCGAGATCGCCGCGACCGGCCGCCTCTTCACGGTCGAAGAGAACCCGCGGCTGTGCGGATGGGGCGGCGAGCTCGCCTCAATCGTGAGTGAAGAGATCTTCTACGATCTCGACGGTCCGATTGTCCGGATCACCACCCCGCACATCCCGCTCCCGGCGGCTGACGCACTCGAGGACTTGGCGATTCCCTCCATCGAGCGAATTGTGACAACGGTTTCCAAGTCAATGAACTCGTAGTCGAGTTCAATGACTTGGAAGGACGGCGAAGCCTCAGCCGGCGTAGCGCGCGGGTACCTTCGCGCAGTCGTCGAGGGAGGTCGACGACGCTCGGTGGTGGCCGCCACGACGGCTGCGCGATGACCTTTCGCCGGGGTGCACCTAAGGTGCCTTCATGGAGACCGCCAGCGGAACCTTGCTCTACGACGGAGAGTGCGGCTTCTGCAGCACGTGCGTTCGCTGGCTCATCGCCCGTCAGAGCGACCGCTCCACTCTTTGCTTCGTGAGCAGTTCCGACGTGACTAACGAAGGGCTGGGCGAACTGTCGCTCACGCGACGTGACGTTGATCGGTATCTCTGGTGGATTGGCCCGACGGGCAATGATCGAGGTGCGACGGCGATTGCTCGTGCGCTTCTCGGCACTGGGGGAGTTTGGAGGTGGTGGGGGACTCTCCTGCTGACACCGCCGATTTCGTTCTTGGCGCCCTGGGCGTATCGAATGGTCGCACGATATCGCTACCGCTTGCCCGGGGCGACGCCAAACTGCAGGGTCGATTGACGCTCGAAGGCGCCAACCTCACCGCGCGACTTCGAGGAGACTGACTTCGTCCTCTGGGAGCAGCCAGTGAACGGTCGCGGCACTCGGCACTTCAGTGCGCTTTCGAGTGGCACGAGACAAGGCGAGAATGGGGCAATTGGTCACCCTTTGTCGGCTCCGTATCGGGTTCGTCAGTAAATTTCGACATTACGGTACGATTGATTACCTTGAAAAATACGTATGACCTCGGTTAATGATGTCCTCGGTGCCCGCTACCGCCTCGTTCGATTGCTCGGCCGAGGCGGTATGTCCGACGTCTACGAAGCCGTTGACGAGAGAAGCGGGACCACGGTCGCGCTGAAAATCGTCCGCTCGGGCGACCCCGAGTACGGGCGCAGGCTGGCCCAAGAAGCCGCGGCCCTCGAGAGTTTCGAACACCCCGGTCTCATTCGACTGCTGGATACTGGCCTGGCGGGCGATCAAGCCTTCCTCGTCATGGAGCTCATCGATGGACCGACCCTCTCGGCGTACCTGCGAGATGGACCTTTGAGTTCGCGAGACACCGCCGACCTCGGCGCGAGACTCGCCGACGCGCTTGCGTACGTGCACCAACGCGGCATCGTGCACCGCGACGTGAAACCGTCCAACATCTTGTTGGCGTCGAACGGCGACGCGTGGCTCGGCGACTTCGGCATCGCGCGCCTTCACGACACGTCGACGATGACGGTGACCGGTACGACGATGGGGACCGTCTCGTACATGGCGCCCGAACAGCTCGAAGACCATCAGGTGGGGCCCGCCGCCGACATCTGGTCGCTCGGCATCGTCCTGCTCGAGTGCCTGACGGGACAGCGCGCCTACGGCGGCACGCCGAGCGAGGTGGTGGCGCGGCGAATGGCCGGACCGGTGCCGCTGCCCGACGACCTGCCGGCTCCTTGGAAACTGGTGCTCACGGGCATGCTCGACCATCAACCCGACCAGCGTCTCGACGGCGCCGAGGTGGCCTCGCTCTTGGCGGCCGCGGCGTTCGACCCCCCGTGGTCACCGTCGGACAGNNGACAGCGACGCGACCACGCGCCTCGACACGATGGACCGGAGCGATCGTACGGTGTTGATGCCCGGCGCCGCCGCGGCCAGCGTTGGTGGCGACGAGACCCGTCTTATACGGCCCGCGCGAACGGTCGCCAACGCCACGAGAAGCATCCCCCCACGGACCCTCGCGATATCGGGCGCCGCCGCTCTGCTGGTGCTGGGTATCGTCCTTTTCTTCGTCTTCGACTCGACTCCGTCGAAGAAACATCCTGCTTCGACGACCAGGCCGCCCGTCACGACCACCGCGCCAACAACGACGACGACGTTGCCCGGCGCGTCGGCGTTGGCCATGTTGGAAAGCGACGTCGGCGCCGGTCAGACCGCGGGCAGCATCGACCCTGCTGACGCGCAGGTGATCTCCCAGCAGGCTCGATTGGCCCGGACCAATTACCTCGCCGGCAATACCGGGCAGGCGGCCCACGATCTCCAGCAGGCCGCGATGACCATTGCCAACGGAGTTGCGAGCGGCGCGATTAACCAGTCTCAGGGAGCGGTGATTCAGAGTGATCTCGCGGTGCTCGCGAGCGCTCTCAACCTGGCGTCGGCCAGTACGCCCCCGACCACCACGTCGACAACTTCCACTTCCACCACCACCACTACCGCCCCACTGACCGGTATCGGCAACGGAAACGGAAACGGCAATGGCAACGGATTCGGAAACTGAGTGTCGATTGCCCGACGTTGAGGAACGGATTAAGCGACTTGTTCGAGCGATGAAGGTTCGTCTGTAGCACCGGGCACCGCCAGTATTTGGTGACGCCCGGCATGAAAGCGGACCTGTCCGCACGCATCACGAGTTGACCTCGAAGACGAGTGACGATCGTGCATTCGCGGTATCGGCCCAGCGGGTGAGCGGCGAACTATCGCCGGGCTTTGTCCTCGAACCACATGACAGTGTCGCGCACCGACTCCGCCAAAGGTCGCGGATGATGATCCAATTCGGCGGCCGCCTTCGATCCGTCAACGAGGGGATCGTCGACCAGCGCGCCAATCGATGCCGGGGTGACCAGTCCAGAATTGAAGATGTTGCCGATCCGCTCGACGCGGGGAGCCACCCTTCGTGCGAGGCCGATGGGCAGCGCAACCAGGGGTCCACGGCGTCCATTGACGTCCGCCGCCATTCTGGTCAACTGCAGGGCCGAGGCCCGGTGGCCCGTCAGAAGGTAGTTCTCACCGGTTCGTCCTCGCTCGAAGAGGGCGACCAGGCTACGCACAACGTCGCGGACGTCGACCCAGTCGAAGCCGCCGTCGACGACGATCGGAAGACGCCCCCGGGCGGCCTTCTCGATGATGGCGTTGATTCGCGACGGTCCCGGGTCACCCGGGCCGATGACGCCGGTGGGATTGGCGATGGTCGCGTCGAGACCGCCGTCGATCATCTTTCGTACTTCGACCTCTCCCGCCGCCTTCGATCGGTCGTAGAGGGGACGATCGGCATTCGTCGAACGTGGACTTCGTTCGTTCAGCAGGGGACGGGCGCGCGCGAGGTCAAATGCGTTCACCGACGAACAGTGCACGAGACGCCCCACCCCCGCTTCCCGGGCCGCTCGGGCCACCGAAGCCGTGCCGCGTACGTTGACATCCCACGCCTCGGCGTCGATGGTCGCCAGCGTGATCTTGGCCGCGAGGTGAAAGACGACGTCGGCCCCCGCGAAGACGGGAAGAAGTTGCTCGTGACGACGTACGTCGACGATGGAGTGATCGACGGTTCGCCCCTCGGTATCAAGGAGTGGTCGTCGGCTCACTGTTCGCACGCGCCACCCGGTCACCAGAAGGTAGCGCACGAGGTTCAATCCGAGGAATCCGGTCGCGCCGGTCACGACCGCCGTTCGTTGCGTCGATTCGGGCCAGTCCGTCACGGTCCGAGCCTACGTTTGGAATGGTCCTCGAGAAGGTGCGGATGGGCAAGTTCACGCGGCGCTCGTCGAACCAAACGAGTATGAAGACAGCGACGTCTCGTCCGTTCGCCGGGCGCGGCACCACGTCCGAAGCGCGCGGCGCTGGGTTGGCGGGCCTCACTTCATTTACACGTTCACCCACTGCGAATCGGCGAATTGGCTCTTGGGTGATTCGTTTGGCCCTACGGTGGTAGGTGACGGGAGCCTCAGAATGACCACCTAGTAATGAGTGAGTAGCAATATGAATGTCATTCCAAAGAGCGCCCGACGAGCCGTGACACTCGAGTACGTGACCGTCGCCCTGTCGGCGGGCGAGGCGGTCGCGGCGCTGCTCAGCGGCATCGTCGCTGCTTCAGTCGCGCTGGTTGCGTTTGGGGCCGACTCCGTCATCGAGATGATGAGCGCCGTGGTGGTGTTGAGTCAGCTTCGCTCGAAGGTGCTCAGTGAAGAACTCAGCGCCGAGCGAGTGCATCGTTCCCATCGCATTATCGCGGTACTGTTCTTCGCGTTGGCGGCGTACGTTGTCCTCACAGCCTCGCTGGCACTGATCTTGAGGGATCACCCATCCGAGAACGGTCTCGGACTTTGGGTGTGTTTCGCCTCGCTCATCCTGATGCCGTGCCTGGCGATGGCCAAGCGCAGGACGTCGGAGAGACTGGCGGAGGGAGGCTTCCCGGTGAGTGCGCGTCTCTTGAAGGCGGACGCATCGGAAACCGCCTTATGCGGTCTTTTGAGCCTGAGCACCCTCGTGGGCGTCACGCTCACCGCGTGGGTGGGTTGGTGGTGGGCGGACCCCGTGTCCAGTCTGGTGGTTGTCTACTTCGCTGCGCGAGAAGGGCGCGAGGCCTGGCGGTGCGACCCAATTTGAGGAGCGTTGATCAATACTCACCTGGCCAAGACAAGGTGCAATTCACAACCTAACTTCTTCCAGAGTAAGTAGGTTGACGAGGGACGGGCCCTATGAGCGGTTGCGTTCCCACGCAACCGCGTCGACGTTGCTTCGGCGCATACCGGAAGCAACCCATTCAAGTCCTCGTTGAGGGAACTGTGGCGGCAGCGTTCTAATCACGTCATATCGATGCCTTACTACTGGGGACACTTCGCGCTCTTGACGCGACTGTGGTGGATGACAGGCTGCCACCGCGAGCGGCCCATACGCCGCTAATTTTCGAAGAGTCACATTGCCGGTGACAGATGACGGGTACGGGGTGCTTGCGGGTGGATGGACATCTTCAACTTCTTTGGGTCTCGCATGGTGCCGGTTGCACCGGGGCGATTCGGTCCCGGGAATTGTGGAATCGTTGTTTCAGAATTGTGGATTGAAAGAGTTAAGCCCCTTAGGTTTCGTGAAAGGAGCGCGTCGCCCTTCAGGGAGTCTGATCGGTGGACGTTGAATGCCTCTGGGAAAGGGGCCCTGATGAATGCACTCGGGTTGGAGATTGACGTTGGCAGGGGGCTGGACTCACTCATCTTCGGGGCCGGGTTCCTCGACACCCTGGTCGAGGGAATGATCCTTGTTGACCATGAGGGGCTCGTTGTCGACTGCAACAAAACCGCCGGTGAAATACTCCTCGTCGAGACCGATGACCTAGTAGGCGCCAACATATTCGAGCCTCAGCTGGGAATCTCGTTCGAGGACGGCTCGCCGGTTTCCCTTGGCGAGCATCCAGTTATGGTGACGCTGCAAACCGGTGAGGCCTGCCACGGTGTGAAGATCGGCGTGGACCTTCCGTTGGCGCGACGGTGGCTGAGGATCGACACCACCCCGTTCGCGCTTGAAGGATCAGACCAGGGCGCGCTCGTCAGGTTCACCGATATCACCCCCCAGGTATGGGGGGAAAGGAATTTCCAGTTTCTCCTTCAGGTCAACCGACTCGTGGATTCCGCGACCGACGCGTCGGAATTCCTCGAATGTCTGTGCACGAGCTTCGTCGAACTGGGCCGTTGTGGCTTGGCATCGATCAGCTTCAGTGACAC
Source organism: Acidimicrobiaceae bacterium (assembly GCA_003141095.1). Taxonomy (GTDB): domain Bacteria; phylum Actinomycetota; class Acidimicrobiia; order Acidimicrobiales; family RAAP-2; genus RAAP-2. The sequence goes on from PLKM01000029.1 coordinate 74,271, forward strand.
GCATCACATGGGTGCCATCGAGACTCCCTACGCGGCGGGGGCCACTGACTTCCTCGGCGACGGGATGGCTTCGTGGTCAGCTCGGGAGAGGGACGGGCTGGGACCTACCGGGACGGCGATGCGAACCAGGGTCACGCAGGTGGCGAACCTGCTGGCCACCCATCGCCATTACGAGCCGTGGCGAGAGCGAGCCGAGCAATTCGGATTCAAGTCGCTCGCGGCCATACCATTCGCCTATGGACAGCGGGCAGCGGTACTGACTCTCACCAGCACCCACTCCCACGCGTTCGACGATTTGGCGGTGCAAGGCCTCGAAGCAGTTGCGAGAGAGATCGAGTTCGGCGTCTCGCATCTCCGCTCGGTGATGGATCTGGCGAAGGCCCTTGACGGGACGCTCGCGGCCTTAAGCCAGATGACCGAATCTCGTGACCCCTACACCGAGGGCCACCAGCTCAACGTCGGCTCCCTCGGCGCGGCTATCGCTGCCCATCTGGGCCTTGACGCGACAATGATCGAACTCATTCGTCAAAGTGGGGAGGTGCACGACGTCGGCAAGATCGCCGTACCCGCCGAGATCCTCACTCGCCCGGGACGGCTGGACGTCCTCGAGTTCGAGATGGTCAAGACTCACACCAACGTTGGTGCCGACATCTTGGCCAAGGCCTCGCTGCCCTGGCCAATCGCGGAGGTCGCCCTGCAGCATCACGAGCGAATGGACGGTTCGGGCTATCCCAATGGTCTGTGCGCCGGCGAAATCAGTCAGCCCGCGAGGATCATCGCGGTAGCCGACGTGGTTGAGGCCATGGCCCAGCATCGACCCTATCGGTCGGCACTGGGTATCGACAAGGCCCTCGCCGAAGTGGCAAGGGGTGCGGGAACGCTCTTCGACGCCGACGTCGTCCAGGCGTGTCTTGCCGTGTTCGAGACGGGGTTCACCTTCGAATCAGGTCCCGGAATCATTGATGACGCATTGATTTGAGCGTGCCGCGGCGTCACGATTCACGAAGGTCGCACCACCGCCCCTAACCTTGAACCGATCGATAGGCACTTACGATGAGACGGTGTACATCGTGACGCTGACATATGTGGCTGACCTAACTCAGATTGATAGTGCGCTTCTCGATCACTCGGCGTGGCTCGATACCAACTACGCGGATGGGGCGTTCCTCGCCCCCGGCCGATAGGTGCCTCACGTGGGTGGCGTTATTTTCGCAGACGGCGTAACACCCGATCATTTGGACCGTCGTCCCAACCCCCCTACAGGGTTTTTACGCTGCTCGCAACGAAGCAAGCAAGACGCGACTACCTCGACCAAACGGCGTACGTCTGTCGGCGTCTGGCAACTCCCGTCGCTCTAGTGCAATATTTTCGTCGAGGACTTGACGACGGTCTTTTGTGAGTGACCGCCGGCAAATTCCGCACAAGGTATCGTTCAAGAAATCTACGTAGGAACACTCAGTCGGAGCGAATTGGTAATCTTCCCAGAGACGGAAGCCGTCGGAGATTTCTTGGGTGATCTGCGACACTAGTTGAGAACTATCGCGCTCACTCGTCGTGGCGTGAAAGCAGTCCGCGCAAACTTTGACTTTGACGACAACACTCATGCGCTTCCTCCCCTCGCGATACTCGTGTGGCCAACTATAGAGAACGAGAACCTCGTTAAGTTGGAAATCAGCAAGAAGTTTCGTCACCGTGGGCCCTACCAAGGCGTGCTATGCAGGCGGCGAAACTCATGACCTCACAACCTTCGGCGAGGGGGCGGGGCATATGCGTCCTGTGTGTATCACAGAAGTCTCAACCTGCCTTCTATCGGTGGTCAGGTCTCGGTACTTACGAGACGAGAATTCAGTGGGTGGTAGCAGAACGACCGAGTCGCTGGGCCGAAGTCAACAGTCCGACCGGCGTGTCGTTCTCCGGGGGTTGGCACCCTTTCGCAATAGGGTTGAATCAAATTGAGCAGGAACAGGGGTGTGCTGTATGAAGGTGGCCTACTGGATCGTCGCCGCATTGTTGGCGTTGCTCTACCTGTACTCGGGTGGCATCAAGGTTGTGCGGTCCAAAGATCAGTTGCGCCCAATGATGGGCTGGATCGACACTGTGCCGCTGAGGCTCGTACGGACCATCGGTGTGCTGGAGGTGCTCGGCGCGTTGGGATTAGTCCTGCCACCGATGACCGGCGTCACGCCAGGTCTCGCCCTCGAGGCCGCCATCGGGCTCGTACTGATCCAGGTTGGTGCGATTTGGTTGCACCTCAGCCGGGGCGAAGCGAAGATGATCGGCTTCAACGTCGTCTTACTCGCCCTCGCCGGCGTCGCAATATGGCTTGCAACCACCTGGCTGTAGAACGCTGCGTGGTCAGGCGGGCCGACCTCCACAATCCAATAACGATTCAAGCGCCCGGTTCGCCCCAGCCCCGGCGGAGTTGGTGAAAGAGATCGTCGGCGATCTTGGTCGCGAGGTCGTCGAGAGCGGTGGTGTCGAGGTCGGGACGTAGTTGTTGACCAACCGTGCGCACGATACCGCGAAGGGCTGCACCATCGAATTGCACTTGTCGTGGAGGCTCGCCGAACTCCTGGTTGCTCTGACCCGACATCATCTCGAGTACCTGTGCACGGACACGTGACAGTTCGACACCGAGGTCGTTGAGGATCTGGCCCGCCACTCCATCGCCCTGTCGCACGAGCCCGAGCAGTAGGTGCTCGGTGCCGATGTAGGAGTGGCCTAGCTGCAAGGCTTCGCGCAGCGACAACTCCAGTACCTTCTTCGCCCGCAGCGTGAAGGGTGGCGAAGCGGGTGAGGGGTTGGGGTTGAGCCCAGTCACCGCCTTGACCTTCTCACGAACTACGTCGTAAGTAGCCCCCAGGACGTCCAACGTCTTTGCGGCGACCCCATCACCTTCGCGGATCAGACCGAGCAGAATGTGCTCGGTNNCGGTCTGTGAATCGTTCGAACATTATTCTCCCTACTGCAAACTACCGCCCTTTCAGTCGGCGGCTCGGCGACAGCATCTCTCCAAAAGCGAAGTTGTCCATACCTATTAGATCTAACCATGCACTGACCTGACCGAGCCCGACCCTGACTGGTGTCGAGGTCAGAGATGACCGAAAAGCCATCCTGAAACGGCGTCACAGTTGAGGCATCGATGCCGACAGCGCCGCGGCGATTCCTTGCGTTGAGTGTTCGCAGCATCAGTCAGGCGCGGCAGGCAGTTCTTGAGTCTGTCCAGGTCGGACGACATACGAGGGGATATGACCCTTAGGCAACTAGAGTCGGAATCAACATCAAGAGCGACCGAGGGACATGGCCCTACGACGTCGCCGCAACCTACTTCGGCAAGGTGCGAAGGCCATGCGATGGAGGTTCTATGAGTAGAGGCATCAACTACGCCGGCAATGTCGGCTGGACCCTTTGGAATTACAGCAAGCGGATTTCAGCGGTGAAGTACGAGGCTAGAGGGGCCCAGAAGCTCTTTGACTCGCATGCGGCGATGAATGATTGGCCGATCGAGGACCTCTACGACTTACGCGATCTCACGAATCAACTTCAAGATTGCGCCGAACGAGCTGATGAGACCTGGCGCAAACTTCAAGAAGCGGTAAATGAAAATGACTCCGATCTGATCGAACAACGCGATGGAATCGCAGTGATTCGTGGCGGCGGAAGCCGACCGGAACTACGCGAACGAATTCGGATGATCTACGGGGCCGATACCAGCGACGCTGATTCTCAGAAGCTAGCAACGAGCATCGAGAGTCTGAGGGCCAAGGTGAGAAAGGAACAAGGCACCAGGTCCACGCCAACATGACTAAGCATTTGGCGAAGGGAGTTATACCGTGGTCAGGGGCACGGAAGTTTGTGGCCGATGAGGATTGTCTTAAGGCAGTGGCGCCAGATGTAGTTCCGTCAAAACGGAGCGACTTCACCTGCCACTCTTCTCCTCACTGTGCTGGCTGAGGCGGAGGATGAGCAGGCCCAGGAGAAGGAAAACCACCACGCCGACGCCGACGCCGAGGGAGATCAGAGTGTCGTTGAAACTGGCCCGTGCGAGAGAGCTGCTCAGGGTCAAGTGCGCAGAGGCGCTCAGGATGTCTCGAACTCCAGCCA
>PLKM01000077.1 GCA_003141095.1 Acidimicrobiaceae bacterium
CCTCAATTGAGACACTGAGCATGCGAGCCCGACTCGGCTTAGCTGAGCAAAGTGGTGGTGGTCGCGGTCGCGGTTGAGGTGGTTCCCGGCACCTGTCCCAGGAGCCCCTTCAAGAGTGCGGATGTGATCAACGTCGCTCCGGTGGGCGCAACGATGCTGTCGGATGCGTGAGTTACCGTAGCATCGAGTCCGATGGTCTCATTGCCCGCGGTTCCGTTTGGAGCGGTGATCTGGATTGATCCTCCAGTCGCAGTCGCCCCGGACATTGTCACGCCAATCTTGTACGAGCCCGGTACTGCACCATGGTGAACCTGGTCGCCACTCAATTTATCTATCGTCGGCAGTATCGCCTTCGCGATCGAGGCGAGCGACCCAGTCTCTGAATAACCGCCGTTGGGCAAGGTCGTGTACTTCGTGGCTTCGATCACCGAGGTCACGCTCTTGATGATCTGCTGCACGGCAGCCTGGTCCTTGGCCGATTGGGTCTTACTCTTGGTGGTAGTTGGGAGGTACGAATTCAGAAGGCTCCCTGGGAGTTCGAACCAGCGTCCCCCATAGGCGAGCTGCAATGACGACAACTCTTGTGGGGACAAGCCAACGCCGGGAATCTTGGCGAGGGCGGTGGCGTCAACGAATACGTATAGGTTTGAGCCAACGTCGCGCAGGTCAACCAACGACTGGCTCCCCACGTTCACTTTGATTTCGGAGTTAATTTTTCCCACCGATTGCGAAAGCGACGAGCCGGAGGTGCTGGACTCGAGAACGTCAAAGGAGAGACGGGTAAGTGCCTGCTGGACCCGGGTGTTTCCTGAGCCCGAGCCTGAAGCGGTTGCCGTGAAACGCACTTGCAAGTACGGCGAGGCACTCAAGGATGTAACCGCCTCATTGAGAGAAGTCTGCACTCCGCAGGCGGCGAGGCCGAGGGACGCGGCAACTGCCCCAACCGTCAAGATCTTCCAGTCAAATTTCAACATTCGGGTATCTCCTAGTCGTGACCTCGCGCCCGAGCAACCTGCGTGTTCGCGCTACTTCGGGTTTCTGCTGACACAGTCACAATCTACAGTCACCGAACCGTTGGGTACAGCAGGGTTTCAGCGCACTCGTATTGGCCGGAAACAAGGGGATGCGCCCCACGTATTCGATTGATCGCTAGGTACTCATTCGAAAATTGGATGATCTCGTGTCCGGCGTGGCGGAGGGCCTTTCGAAAAATCTAGATTTTTATCCGTTCGCATGATGTTGCGACCGTTGAGCTCCACCTGGACGTCGAAGGCGATTGAGGTTCGTATCAATCGAAGGTGGCGATACAGCTCTTTGATTTACTGGTGGGCGACAAGGGTATCGATCCCAGTACCTTGGGATGGCGTTGAAGAATATCCCGAGCCGTCCTTCAACGCAGAGTCCTCAGTCAGAATGTGGGGCAGTGAACGTCGAAAATGTTCGAGATGCTCTTCCGACCTCTTTCGTTACGAAAAGGTTCTCGACGTCGAGCGCACGTAGCGCGTCTAAGCCAGCAGCGCTTTCAAGCGCGCCTTATCAATCTTGCCAATGTGCGAGCGGGGTAGTTCGGTAATGAAGTGGAACTCAGTCGGCACCTTGTAGGAGGCGAGATGCGTCCTACAGTGGTTCGTCAGCTCCTCAATGTCCAGGATCACTCCCGGCCTCGCGACGACGAAGGCCGCGCCCGTTTCGCCCCATCGGGGGTGCTCGACGGCGATGACCGCCGCCTCCAAAACGTTCTTGTGCGCAGTGAGCACTTGCTCGACCTCGGCGGGGTAAACATTCTCGCCCCCCGACACGTACATCTCCCTGGTGCGACCGCAGATCCGGTAGTAGCCGGCGTCATCGCGTTCGGCAATATCGCCAGTGCGTAACCATCCATCCTTAAACGCGTTCATGGTTGCAGTGGGATCTTCCCAGTAGCCAGGGAATACGTTCGGACCACGTACGAAAATCTCACCGCGGCCCACGCCATCCACGAAGCTACCCGAGACGATGTCGCAAAGCGCTACCTCGACGTAGGCGTACGTTGTGCCGACCGAGCCAGCGTGAGTGAGTGCGTCCTCGGGTGCGAGACAGAAAACATTGGGTGAGGCTTCGGTCAAGCCGTAACCTTGGACGACCTCGATCCCGCGCGCGCGCCACTCTTCGAGTAGTGCGAGCGGCATAGAAGCGCCACCCACTACGACCGACCGCAAACTGGTCAGATCGGTCTCGCAGAATCGGGGTTGCTGGGCGAGCATGAGGTACGTCGTCGGCACCCCCATAATCATCGTGACGTGTCGGCATGCTATGAGATCGAGAACTCGTTCGGGGTCGAACGACGGCTCGAGGATGACGGTCGCTCCCTTCCACCAAGCGAGCAATGGTTGGACGTTCCAGCCCCCGACATGGAACTGTGGAAGAACTTGGAGCACGACGTCGTCACTGTTGATAGGGATGCTCAGGTCGAGTCCGAGATTCGTCCAATAGCAGTTCGCGTGAGTGAGCAGTGCTCCCTTTGGTTCTCCCGTCGACCCTGATGTCGATATGAGAAAAAGTCCGTCATCGTTTTCGACGAATGGAAGCTCGACAACTGGCGAACGTGCGTTGAGCGAACCGGCGATGTCTTCGAGACGGACGATCTCTCCCACGCTCGGAACTAACGAACACGCGTCTTCGATTCGAGCGGCGTGGGCGCTCGAGGTGACGACGAGCGCCGGGGTGAAGGTCTCGAGTTGGCGGGCGAGCTCGAGTGCTGTGTGATGACAGTTCAGCGGGGCGAGTATGAGACCCGCTTTCGCGCACGCAAAGAGTAACTCCACGTGCTCGGGCCGGTTCTCCGTGAGCGTGGCGATCCGGTCGCCCGGTACGAGACCGTGACCCAAGAGCCTTTTCGCGAGTTCGGTTGATCGGGCATCAAGCTCGCCGTAGGTGATCTCACGGCCGAGAAATTCGATGGCAACCCGACTGGGCGCCACACTCGCACCCACGCTGATCCATCGGCCGATGGTGTAGTCACCGCTCCCATCTCGACTCATATATCGTCCCTGATCCAAAGGCCTATTTTCATTCGCAGAGCGGCTCGGGTCACGCGCTCCGCCCGGCTTGGCGTCTTCATCGACAAACGCCGTCCGCCCTGGTCGATGATGATGATTGTTCGAACTTCGAAGAGAGAATTAGCTGCTGGCATCCGGCGACGCATTTCCATTCGCGGCCCCATGGTTTGGGCGCACCTTCTGCCTGTCGCGTGGCGACGGACGAATTTCCTCGTCGACAATATTCGCGCTCGTCGAGCCTCCGAGCATCCTCGCGATAATTGACATCATCTCTTCGAAAACCTCACCCGGAACTTCCTTCGCTTCATCCCAGACGATCCAACGCATGCCGATCGCTTCGCCAACGGCCATCAGCGACCACGCCAGAATCATCGCGTCACCCGACGCCACCTCACCGGTCTCCATGGCATCGTGCAGTGGCGGAACGTAACCCTCGGCGATCTTTTCGTAGTGACTACGCAGCGCGCCCGGTGATACGAACTCGGCTTGGCGGATGACTCGATACAGTGCAGGGTGCTCCGTGGTGAAGTGGAAGAATCCAGCGAAACCGAGACGCTCCGCCTCAAGGCGCGTGGTCGCGCCGCGCGCCGCCTCGGTCATCGCGTGGCGGACCCGGCGATTGAGGTCCGCAACGACCTCATCGAATATCGCCTTCTTGCTGGCGAAGTACAGATAGAACGTTCCTTGTGCCACTCCGGCGGCTTCAGTGATCTTCGCGATTGACGCATCGTGGTAGTCGTAGGTAACCAAGACCTTCTCGGCGGCCTCTAATAGTTTGCGCCGGGTGCGTGCGCCCTTGTTTTCATTCGGAACCGCGACGTCCTTTGTCCGAGGTGGCTTGGGGCGACGATCTGGAGGTCCCATCGCCCCGGGTCGGGAGCGGTGTTCGGTGCTCACAGGCCGCCTAGGTGCAGTGCGCGAACCATAGCGAACTTGAGATCGAAATTGCTCCCGAAGCCAGTTATTGAGGACCAGTCATGGCGACGCCAAGGCGCCGGTGACGTCGAGCGGAACACGGGTCGATGAAGCCCTTCGGCTAAAAGTTCAGCCTCGACGACGATGAGCAGGGCCACGGGTATGAGATTATCGTTCGCGAGACCAAGTATCGAGAAAAACTCTCGCCGCTCGGTCTCGCAAGGTTTCAACTCATGGTCAGGGCACCTGAGGGTTGCTCCGGCGTCCCAGTTGAGACGGGATATTCACGGCCCGCCGCCATCGTTACGAACAACTTCAGCTAGATCATGGTGTCGCCTTGACCGCCAGTTGGAGCGAGACCCGGTGGTTCGTTGCCGCAGATCGTTGCGGCGAGACGGTGTAAGCGAAGTGATGTGATTTTCCAGTGCGCAGCAGCGATTTGGTCCTCACGGGCGTCACGAATTGGTGGTTGCCTTCATTAGTGGTGCCGTCGTAATCCGGGGCTTCGCGCGGCTGTGTGAGAGTCGATCTGGCCGAGGGTTCCACGCGGACTTCTGCGAGGTCGAAGCGCGCGACGTGAGAAATCGTGCGCGCGACGTTGGTGATGCCTCTGTTACAGTGCCCGCCATGCAGAAATTCGTGACGTCGCGATTCCACCCCCGGAGGACATCACCAAATCATTTTCGGCTGTGGTCGCAGCGAGAGAAGAAGCACACTGTGACGTCGCGATCGAGTTTTGGATCGACCGTTACGAGTCTCGCCACGACTGCGAATTCGATGTAGCACGCGACCAAGCAGGTTTGTTCGCGATGATTTTTGGAATATGAGACGCAACACACTGGAGGCACGATGTCGATCGTCCAAGGCACTACTACCGAGAAATTCGATCGGCTGCGCGAGGTTTTCGAGCAACAGTTGAGCAGCGGAGAGGACGTCGGTGCCTCAGTTGCGGTTTATTTCAAGGGCGAACTGGTAGCTGATCTCTGGGGGGGATTCACGGACGAGCAGATGACTAAACCGTGGGAGCGTGACACCATCCTGAATGTGTGGTCAGTCACCAAGACCATGACGTTTCTCGTGGCCCTGATGTTGTCCGATCAAGGACTGCTCGACTTTCACGCTCCAGTGAAGACGTACTGGCCCGAATTCGCGCAGAACGGAAAGGCGGCCGTTGAAGTCCGCCACGTGATGGGCCACACCGCGGGGCTGCCATTCTGGAGTGGACCAATGGAGTCCGAAGATCTGGCTGATTGGGATTTCTGCACCTCGGCACTTGCCGCCCAGGCTCCACTGTGGGTGCCGGGCACAGTGTCGGGTTACCACCTGGTCACCCAGGGCTATCTCATCGGGGAAATCGTTCGGCGCATCACCGGAATGACCTTCGGAGAGTTCTTCAAGGCCGAGGTGGCCAATGTGCTGGACGCTGACTTTCACATAGGTCTGCCCGAATCCGAGGATTCTCGTGTTAGTTCTGTGATCCCCGCCCCGGGCAGCATTCTCGACGGACTTGATCCTCAGTCGATTGCGTATCGTGCGTGGACGTCGCCCCCACTTGACTTCATGTGGCCGCGAGAACGGTGGTGGCGTGGCGCGGAAATTCCTTCCTCGAACGGTCACGGCAATGCTCGGTCGGTGGCCAAGATCCAGTCGATCATCGCCAATAGGGGTGAGTTCGAAGGGAAGCGGTTCTTCTCCGAAAAGACCAGCGATCAAATATTTGAAACCCAAGCGCACGATCTTGACTTGGTGCTGGGCATAGAAGCGCACTTTGGCATGGGCTACGGACTGGCGAGCAGCGTAACGCCGCTGGGCCCGAGAGGTTGCTATTGGGCGGGACTCGGTTCGCTCATCATCATGGACCAAGACCTTGGTCTCACGATTGCCTACACGCCGAACAAGATGCAGATCGTTCCGGGCGGCACCCGTGGCGCCAACATTGCTCGCGCCGCAACGGAATCTGTGTTCAGTTAGGGGCTTTCTGTAAGGGAAAGGTTTTCTTTCAATCGGGGCTGATGCATTTGAAAAACTGCACCGGTTGACGCCAACTTGACGCTCCTCTCCGGTTGATTTGCGAAGTCACGACGCTGAGAACAAGCAGCGAACGAACTGGATTCGGATCCTGACTTTCGGCTATCGGGAGTTGCGCACGACGCATTTGATGGCGAACTAGGCGAGTGGGAATCAATGTCGCCGTCGAAACTTTGGAAGTCGTTGTTGGCTCGGCGTGCTCAAGAAATCTTGTTCGGCGATTTTTTGGGCGCTACGGTGTAGCGAAGTTTTCCAGATTGGATTGCCAACGCGCGTTGTAGAGCAATCCTGCTTGCAGGATTGACGGGAGCGAAAATGGACAAGGTAGTGGAAACCGCCGCAGAAGCGGTGCAGGACATTTCGAGCGGGGCGTCGCTCGCCGTTGGGGGATTCGGGCTTTGTGGTATCCCGATGATGCTGATTCAGGCTCTACTAGCCAGCGGGATCAGCGACCTCGTCACGGTGAGTAACAACTGCGGAGTCGATGATTGGGGGCTGGGAGTGCTCTTGAGCGCCAAGCGCATTCGGCGAACGACTGGTTCGTACGTTGGCGAGAACAAGGAGTTCGAGCGTCAATTTCTCTCCGGAGAACTCGAGGTCGAGTTGGTTCCCCAGGGCACGTTGGCCGAGAGGCTGCGGGCAGGCGGCGCGGGAATTCCCGCTTTTTACACACCGGCGGGGGTGGGAACCCAAGTTGCTGAAGGAGGACTTCCGTGGCGCTACGACAGCGAAGGCAGAGTAGCCCTGGCGTCGCCGCCAAAGGAGGTTCGAGAATTCGCCGGCAAGCGCTACGTCCTGGAATCAGGAATTCGAACTGACTTTGCAATGGTGCACGCACGATACGGTGATCGCGACGGCAATCTCGTTTACGAGAAGAGTGCCGCGAATTTCAACCCGCTCTGCGCAGCCGCCGGACGAGTGACCATCGCCGAGGTCGAGGAGTTGGTGGAACCTGGTGAGTTGGACCCGATGGCGGTACACACGCCCGGCATCTTCGTGCAGCGAGTCGTACATACGCCCGGCGTTGAAAAGCGAATTGAGAGAAGGACGGTGACGCAATGAGTGCCTTGACACGTGACCAACTGGCAGCGCGAGTAGCTGCGGAACTGGAGGATGGGCAGTACGTCAACCTCGGCATCGGGTTGCCGACCATGGTGCCGAATTTCGTACCCGACGGAATTCACGTCGTGCTGCATTCTGAAAACGGCATCCTTGGCGTGGGGCCGTATCCAACGAACGATGCCGTCGACCCGGATCTGATAAACGCCGGCAAGGAGACCGTGACGGTTTTGCCGGGGGCTGCGTTCTTCGATTCGGCGGCCTCCTTCGCAATGATCCGTGGTGGTCACGTCGACGTTGCGGTGCTCGGTGCCATGCAGGTGTCCATCGCTGGTGACTTGGCCAACTGGATGATTCCCGGCAAGATGGTGAAAGGGATGGGTGGAGCAATGGACCTGGTCCATGGTGCGAAGCGCGTGATCGTGATGATGGAACACTCGGCGAAGGGTGGGGGGTTCAAGATCGTCAATGAGTGCACCCTGCCCCTCACGGGCCAAGCGTGCGTTCAGCGCATCATCACCGATCTCGCCGTCATCGACGTTGCGCCGGAGGGTCTGTTGCTACGCGAATTGGCACCGGGCGTCTCACTGGACGAAGTTCGTGCCGCAACCGAACCTGAACTGATCGTCGCTTTCAACTGAGATCAGGCGCTGCCTCGTGGCGAAGGGTCTGACCGATGCCCCCGTGGCCCCAGACATCGAGGAATCATCCTCGATGTCACGTTGGTGTACCGGAGCCGTGACTTTACGTCGTGCTCGCTGGAGGAAGGGCGAAACCCCTTGGAAAAGCCCTCAAAGACGGACTTTCCCAATGTTCATGCTCCGATGACGATCGGCTAGCAGCCCAGCAACGGCCTCGCATTGGTGCAATGAGGATTTCAAATATGAGGGGTGAATCACTTGACATTCATGCCCAGTTCTGCTTAACTTCGCGCAACGCAGGTCGAACGACTTCGCTTTTGGGGGGATTACCGATGAAAAAGCATTCGCGAATAATCGCAGTACCTCTGGTGTTGGCAATGGTTTCTCTGGGGGCGAGCATTGGTGGCTCGCAACTCTCCGGTGCGGCTACTACCAAAGGGCCGGTCAAGGTCGGCATGATTCTAGAAGCGACCGGTATCTACTCAGCCTACGAAACCGAGTGGCGCCAGGGTTTCAACATTGGTCTCGCCTATGCGACCAAGGGCACCGGCAAGGTGAACGGTCGGAAGATCGACGTGAACTGGGACGACGACGCCGACAATCCGACGACTGCGGTCACGGACTTCAAGAGTTACGTCGGAGCCGGTTACAAGATCATCGGCGGCACCGGGGACTCAAGCATCGCTGATGAGCTCGCGCCGCTCGCAGCTCAGAACAAGGTTCTCTACGTTTCCGGCGCGGCCGCGGATGACGCCGTCACTGGCGCAAATCGCTACACCTTCCGATCCGGGCGTCAAACGTATCAGGATGTCCAGACGGCGAAGTCCTACGTTCAATCGCTAGGGACGGGCAAGACGATTCTCGTTCTCGGACAGGACTTCGCTTTCGGCCAGTCGTACGTCACTGACGCGACCAAGGCGTTCAGTTCCCTCGGCGACACCGTAACGAGTCTGCTCGTGCCACTGACGACCACGGACTTCACGGCGACTGCCCTGCAGGTGCAACAAGACAAGCCGGACATTATCTTCCTCGCTTGGGCTGGAACGACGGGGGCTCCACTCACGGCGGCGCTGCAGCAGCAGGGCGACTTCAACACCGCCAAGGTCGTCACTGGCCTCGCCAATGTCGCGACGTATCCGTTCTACGGCACGATTGGGACGTCGTTCAATTACCTGTCGCTTTACGTTTCCAACGGTTCAACAAACCCGGTGAACGAGTATCTCATCAGGGTGATGAAAGAGCGCTATAACTCTCTGCCCGACCTGTTCACGCCGGACGGCTTCGTCTGGGCTCAGATGTTGGTCCGCGCAATTCAGACTGGACAAGGGAACAATGTGAACGCGATGATCAAGGGTCTCGCGGGCTGGAGTTTCCTCGCGCCCAAGGGTGAGCAGACTATTAGGACGTCCGACCATGCGATGCTCCAGCCGATGTATCAGGTGAGTCTGGTGACGAACATCAACAACGTATTCCAGCCCGTTGTACTCAAGACGCTCTCCGACACGGCAACCGCGCCACCAGTAACGGCACACTTCAGCAACTAGATCGTTCCCCCTGAATGAAACTGAACACAGAATCCCAGCCCCCGGCGCTTCGGGTGTCGGGGCTGGGATTTCGTGTCGGAGGGGCGGAGATTCTTTCCGGGATTGATCTCGAAGTGAAAGAGGGAAGTTTCCTCGGCATCATCGGGCCGAACGGCGCCGGCAAGACTACGTTGCTCAATCTACTGAGTGGACTTCTCCAACCGACCGCCGGGGCCATCGAGCTTGAAGGACACGATCTCACCGGCGTACGGGCGTCGGATCGTGCCCGTTTGGGGATGGGCAGGACCTTCCAAACCTCGAGCCTCTTCAATTCGCTTTCGGTACTTGAGAATGCGCGGCTCTCCGCCCAGTCTCGCCTCGGGGGAAGCATGCGGATCTGGCGTCGGCCAAGGGCCAATGACGAGGCCACCTCCGCCGCGCGTGAGGCCATCGAATCAGTTGGCCTTTCCGCGATGGCCCAGCGCACCACCGGGGCGCTTTCCCACGGTGACAAGAGGAAGCTCGAGTTGGCTATCTTGTTAGCCGCTGAAGCGAAGGTGCTACTGCTCGATGAACCCATGGCGGGAGTCAACTCTGAGGACGTGCCCATGCTCAGCTCACTTATCGGACGCCTGCATGGGGAAGGCCGGACGGTGCTCATGGTCGAGCATCATATGGCTGTGGTCATCGGGCTAGCCGAGAACGTGGCCGTTCTGAACTACGGCCGGTTGCTTGCGTGCGGCGACCCCGAGACGGTGATGGCCGACGAGACGGTGCAAAGCGCCTATCTGGGCGATCCGCTGTGAGCAACGCCCTCGAGCTAACCGACCTTCACGTGAACATCGCTGGATCGCACGTGCTCCAGGGGGTGAGCTTTGAAGTCCCCGAAGGTGGCGTAACGGCCCTACTCGGGCGCAACGGTGTTGGTAAGACAACGACGTTGCGTGCCATTCTCGGGTTGGTACCGAGCAGTGGAGGGATCCGCGTGCTGGGCCACGACGTGGCCGGCTGGTCGACGCACCTTATTGTGAGGCTCGGCATTGGCTACGTTCCTGAAGATCGCGATGTCTTCGCCGGTCTCAGCGTCGAAGAGAACCTCCGCCTCGCCGAGAGAAGTCCCGAGCCACTTTACGACGACGTGTACACGCTCTTTCCCGAGCTGAAGGAGCGGGGACGCCAGCTCGCTGGAACGCTGTCGGGTGGGCAACAACAGATGCTATCGATAGCCCGTGCGATGCTCAACGGTTGCCCGCTCTTGCTGGTGGACGAGCCATCAAAAGGACTCGCCCCGCGTATCGTGAGCGAGTTCGCCGCCGTGCTGGAGAGTGCCGCGCAGCGCTCCACGGTGCTGCTCGTCGAGCAGAACTTGAGCGTGGTTAAGCGGCTCGCCCAACGGATCATCGTTCTCGATCATGGCGAGGTGGTGCACGAGGGAGAAGCGGATGACCTCAAGGACGAACTTCTGGTCCGCCGTCTTCTCGGCGTAGCGGGTGCCGCGTGAGCGCACTTATCGTGATCACCTTCAGCGGCTTGGCGCTCGGAGCAATTTACTTCCTGGCGGCCTCGGGTCTCTCGCTCATTTACGGGCTGATGGATATTTTGAATTTCGCGCACGGACTCTTCATGACCCTCGGCGCGTACGCCGGGTGGGAGGTCGCCTCACATTTTCCGTCGTCGTTCGGTGCGCCGGCGCTGCTCGTGTTGGCCGTCATCGCGTCGATCCTCGGCGGCGGCGCCGCCGCTGGACTCACCGAAGTCTTGCTCATCCGCCCTCTCTACGGGAGGCCGGTCAGCCAAATACTCGTCACTATCGGACTCGATCTCGCCGTCGTAGGGCTCTTGATGGGAGGCTTTGGCAGCAGCGCACTGCAAATTCCCGTGCCGCTATGGCTACTCGAGGCGTCGCACATCGGGAGTATCAATCTACCGAACGCCAACTTTCTCGCGCTCGCGGCGGGAGTGATCGTCCTGCTGGTGCTCGAATGGTTCCTGCGCCGCACCCGGTACGGGATCACCATTCGCGCCGGCGTCGAGAACCGAGAGATGGTGAGCGCGCTCGGCATCGATGTCGGGCGGGCGTTCACCGTCGTCTTCGTCATTGGCGGTGCGATGGCTGGCCTCGCCGGGCTGCTCTACTCGGTTGTCTTCAGTGGTGACCTCATCACTCCCAGCCAGGGTGACAGCTTGCTGATTTTCGCCTTCATCGTGGTCGTTATTGGAGGTCTCGGCTCGATCAGGGGCTCGGCGGTGGCGGCGGTGGTCGTGGGTCTCGTGCAGGACTACACGTCTTTTTACATCGGTGGACATCCCGGCTGGGCCGAGATCGGCAACCTCTCGGTGGTGCTGCTTCTCGCGCTGGTCCTCGAATGGCGGCCTCGCGGTCTCTTTGGGAGTGTTGTATGACGTCCTTCCTCTCGCGGCGCCGGGGTGTCGTTGCCGGGGTTCTGGCCCTGCTGGTCTTTGGTGTACTACCGCTTGTGAGCTTGCACGTCCCATGGGTTCTGCCGGGCACGGTCGATGTCGTGAACTCGACCGGAACCCTCGAGGTGCTCGCGCTGTGCTTCATGTTCGCCGGGGTGGCCCTCGGCTACGACCTTATGTTCGGATTCACCGGTCTCTTGTCGCTGGGCCCCGTTCTGTATTTTGCCGCTGGCGCCTACGTCTTTGACATCGCCGTCACACGATGGAACTGGCCGCTCGTGCCCGCACTGGCGCTCACGGCGGGTGTCGCCTTGGTCCTGGCTTTGATTCTTGGAGCGATTGCTCTTCGTGTTGACGGTATCGCCTTCGCCATGGTGACGCTGGCCTTCGCCCAGGCCTTCTACTTCCTCATCGAGAACAACCCTCACAACCTGACCGGCGGCGACACGGGGCTCGCGCTCTCGGACCTGCGACTCCCGTCGCTCCTCTCAGGGGCGGTCTCCAATACTCGAAATCTCTACTGGATCGCTTTGGCGTTTCTCATCGTGACGTTCGCTGTCGTGTGGTTGGTCACCGAGTCCGTGACCGGACACGTATTTGTCGCAATCCGTGAGAACGAGCGGAGGCTGGACGTGCTCGGGATCCGGCCGTTCCGATTCAAGCTCGCCTCCTTCGTGCTTTCGTCTTTGACCGCGGCCGCCGGGGGTGTTGTCTACGTGCTGGTCATCGGCACCGCGGTGCCGAGTGCCGTGGCGTCCACGACGGTGACGATTTCGATCCTCATCATGGTGGTGCTCGGTGGGGCCGGAACGCGCTGGGGCGCCGTCATTGGGGCCATGGTCTACGTCTATCTGCAGCAGTACCTGCTGAAAGTCTCCGCGGAACCTTCATTCACCACGCTGCCCGCGTTTCTTCGGGTACCGCTCTCTCAGCCCCAATTCCTACTCGGCGCCATCTTCGTCCTTTTCGTCCTTTTCGTCCCCGGGGGCCTTGCGGGCATGATCGGACGCCTGGGTGCCAAGCGAGACACGAACTTGTCAAGGCCACGATGGCGGAATTTACGCGTGGTGAAGGAACTCAAGAAGTGAGAGTCGTTCGCTGATGAGATCCAGTTCAGCATCTCTAAAAAATACGCTCGGGTATTTGAACATGAGTACCAGGAACGCTCGCACCCATCGGGGCAGAGGTCTGGTTGCTCCGCCGACTCCGACCTCGGACCGACACGGTGAGTTTCTCGGGAAGGAACTCGCGGTCGTGGCGTCGAGTGGTGATGTCCAAAAGGAGCGCCTCGAATGACGTTACGCGGAAAGGTGGCTCTGGTCACGGGGTCTACCAGCGGTATTGGACTGGGCGTCGCCCGCGCGCTGGCGGCTGAGGGGGCCGACATCATGCTCAACGGATTTGGCGACACTGATCAGATTGAGAAGTTGCGTGAAGGGCTGTCCAAAGAGTTTTCCGTGAAAGTCGAGTACGACGGTGCGGATTTGATGAAGCCAGAGCAGGTGGCGGCGATCGTTGAGAAGACCCGGACCATTCTGGGAAGTTTGGACATACTGGTGAACAATGCCGGAATCCAGTTCGTGGCGCCGATCGAGGAGTTCCCGGACGCGAAGTGGGACGCCATCCTGGCCCTTAATCTCTCGGCCGTGTTTCACGCGATGAAGGCCGCGATACCGGGAATGAAGGCGAAGAAGTGGGGACGGATTATCAACATCGCCTCGGCGCATGGTCTGGTGGCGAGCCCGTTCAAAGTGGCGTACGTGGCCGCCAAGCATGGCGTGGTGGGCGCGACGAAGGTGGCCGCAATCGAATTGGCGAATGATGGCATCACCGTCAACGCGATATGCCCGGGCTGGGTGCTCACTCCCTTGGTGCAGCAGCAATTGGAAGATCGAGTTCAGGAGTTTTCCACCGATCTGGCAATCGAGACAGAGAAATTATTGCGGGAGAAGCAGCCAATGCTCAAGTTCACCACGCCCGAATCGGTCGGCGCGATGAGCGTCTTTTTGTGCTCCGACGCGGCAGAGACGATTACCGGTTCACCGATCACGATCGACGGGGGCTGGCTGGCGCAGTGATAGCGCCTGGGAATCACGTTATTTCTCTGCGGGACTGGGCTACTGCATCCCGGGTGCAGCACCTCAGCTCGGCATCCGGGGTGCAGTAGCCCAGCCCCGCAGAGAAAGCATGGGGAAATAGCCTTTAAGGATGAGGCGCCGGCCGATGGTTCTCTCCCTGAGAGGAGTCGTTCCGCTTCGTAAGCTTCTTCACACTCATTCACCTATATATATAGGTGAATGAGTGTCAAGGTTGGCTCTTTCAGCGAGCCTGCGATGATTCTCCCGGTTCCTGACTCAAAGTAGGGCCTGTACCCGAATTGCTTGACGCTTTGATCTGGCTTGTAGGTTGAATTGGGAAGACAACACTGCGGGTTGGCCCGAAAAGGGTGGTCCGAGTCCAGCCGCATCACGTCGACGGGTACGGTACCCAGCGACCGACGAATGGAGGTCTCAATGATAGGCAATAAGGAAGAACACTTCGAAGGCAAGGGAACGGATCTGGGTGCCCTGCAGTCTCACATCGAGGGTTATCTCAAGACCGACGGATTCACGGTTCAGACCTCTGCACCGAGTGACCATGGCACTGTCATCCAGGCTAAGAAGGGCGGTTTCTTGCGTGAAATCGTGGCGGCGGATCGTGCATTGACCATCACGATCGCCGGGAGTCCGAGTGACTTCACCGTCCGAGTCGGTATTGGTAAATGGCTCGAACATCTTGGCGTCGCAGTGATTGAGACGTTGCTTCTCTCGGAACTGTTCCTGGTCGTCGACGTCGCCGATGCTGCATGGAACCTCGAGGTCGAGGACAAACTCATCGCCGACTTCAAGACATTCGTTGGTTGAGGCAACACTTTCGCAATCTGATCCTGTGGCGGGACTGCAACCTGGCGGCCGGCCGGTCGAGCTCGTGGCGGGAGTGAACGTCATTGCGTGGGTGCTCTCGAACGAGGCATCGTTCGTCTCGGGAGAGATAATGCCCGTCGACGCGGCGCCGTCGTAGAAGTAGTCCGACCCCAGAGCAGCTCAAGACCAAGAAGCTAGTGGCTAGGGGACTCGTCTCACTCTGGCCTGAGTGACGTTTCGTGCGTCGCTAGAACTTTGTCGAGGCTCGCGGGGCTGAGGGCGCGGTGTGGGAGATCGGAGACGGCGGGCCGCATACCTGCGATCAGGAGATCGAGGTGGCGTCGCCACGCATCCGGAGCGACGGGAAGCGTGGTTTCGAGGACGCCAAGCAGGGAGAACATTGCGAGCGACAGGTCGGTGCTGGTGAGGTCGTGGCGGATCCGGGCGTGCTTCTTCGCGTCGACGAGAAGTCTTGCAATGAGTTGACGGGCGGTCTTCACCATTTCATGGTCGGTGTTCCAAAGTCGCGGTAGACACCCCACGTGCTCGGCTTGATAGGCGCTGGACGCCTCCAAGAACCTTTCGAGTCCGGTGCCGTCCGGTGAGCTGGCGGCGTCGCGAGCCATTTGGATCGTGGCACTGAGGACTTCGTGGACGAGGGCATCGATGAGCGCTTCCTTGGTGGGAAAGCGTCGGTAGAGCGTACCGATACCGACGCCGGCGACGCGGGCGATTTCGGTCACGCTGGCGTTCAAGCCCTGTTCGTCGAATACCTGCACGGCCGCGGCGAGGAGTTGCTCGCGGTGCTGCGCGGCGTCCTTGCGCAGGGGTCGCTCAGCGTTGGTGGCGCTGGTCATGAGCAGGTCACTCGGATTCGTCGCCGACGAG
>PLKM01000003.1 GCA_003141095.1 Acidimicrobiaceae bacterium
CCGAAGCCGATGCTGAAGGCCTTCTCGACGACCACGACGCGCCGGGCACCCGAGAGAGCGGCCCGCACCGCATCACCGGGAAATGGTCGGAAGGCGGTGATACCGACGACCCCGATGCGCTCGCCGGCTTCCCGACGGGCGTCGACGGCGTCCTTGATCGTTCCGAGTACCGATCCCAGTGCCACGACGATGGTCTCGGCGTCGGCGGTTCGGTAGGCGTGGAGCAGCCCACCGCTTGGCCGGCCGACTGCCTCGGCAAAGGCTTCAGCGAGGCTGGGGATCCGCTCGAGAGCGTCGAGTTGGCGGAGGTGCGCGAGGTAGCGGACCTCCTCGAAGGCCTCCGGTCCGACCATGGCCCCGATCGAGACCGGATCGGCGGGGTCGAGCACCTGGCGCGGCTCATACGGCGGGAGAAAGGCGTCCACGACGGACTGCTCGGGTACGTCGATGCCCTCGACCGCGTGGGTCAGGATGAAGCCGTCCATGCACACCATTACCGGGACGCTGAGCTCTTCGGCCAAGCGGAATGCCTGGATGTGGAGGTCCGACGCTTCCTGGTTGGTCTCGGCGAACAGCTGGATCCAGCCAGAATCCCGGACCGCCATGGCATCGCTGTGATCGTTCCAGATGTTGATCGGTGCGCCGATCGCCCGGTTGGCCAGCGTCATGACGATGGGAAGGCCGAGACCCGCTGCGTTGTAGACGGCCTCGAGCATGAAGAGCAGGCCTTGGCTTGCCGTCGCCGTGTAGGCGCGCGCACCGGCCGCCGACGCGCCGATCGAGACGGACATCGCGGCGAACTCGGACTCGACGTTGATGAATTCGCACGGTGTGAGATCGCCGGCCTTCACCATCGCCCCGACCGCCTCGATGATGTGCGTCTGAGGCGAAATGGGATACGCGCACACGACTTCTGGCCGACAGAGGGCAACTGTTTCGGCGACGGCTCTGGAACCTTCAATCTGACGAAGCACGGGCCAACTCCTCTTCCTTGGATGTCACGAAGCTGAACGCCGCCGCCGCCGCCGCGGCGTTGCGCTCGCCCACCGGACCGGCGAACCGATCCCGGACGGCCTTGTCAATGGCGGTCATCGTGATCTGACCGGTGAGTGCGGCAAATCCGCCCAGCAGCGCCGCGTTAGGTAACGGACGACCCAAGAGTTCCAGGGCGAGTTCGGTGGCCGGGCAAGTAACGAGCCGCTCGGGTCGAAACTCGCTGAAAAAGTCCCCGAAACCGAGTTCGTCAAAGTCGCGCGATGTGTTCACCAGGACGTAACCGTCCTTCGAGAGCCCCGAGAAGAGGTCCACCTGGTGAATCAGGGTCACGTCCTGGACGATCACCGCATCGGGCTCCATGACCGGCTCTCGCGTGCGAATCTCGAAGTCGTCGATTCGACAGAATGACACCACCGGAGCACCCGTGCGCTCGGATCCGAAGCTCGGGAAGGCCTGGGCGTGGCGACCCTCGCCGAACGCCGCGACGGACAGGATTTCGGCCGCGGTGACCACGCCTTGCCCACCTCTTCCATGAATGCGAATCTGAAACATTCTCTTTCCAATCCCCAGCTATTGATTGGGCCGCGCCGACATCAGCCTTGAACCGAACCGGCGCCCCGTCTGGCTCTCTCATAGGTGATCTTGATCAAAACGGCTTATGAAACGACCGTACCGCAAGCAGAGTCCCACTGTTTAAGGCCTTTGGTCACGAAAACGGGGTCAAATCCGGTGCGGGGCCGCAAACGCGTCCCGGGTCATTCTTGGTGACCGTGCTGACGTGGAATTAACGCCCCGTTTCGATGCCACCGGTTGGCGTTTTGTAGCGTTGGACAATGAGCCACGAGGAAACACCGAACGTTGCGCGCCGCCCCTCGAGCGGCTTTGCCGTCTCCGAGCCCGCGGGCAATGAAGCGACGTCCCTCGAGACCGACCTCGCCCTGCTCAGTTCGTTGCTCGACGATACGCTGCGCCGTCAAACCTCACACGACTTTCTCGCCACCGTCGAGATGGTTCGTGCGTCGAGCGACCAGGATCTCGCCGCATCCATCCACCAGCTCGAGCGGCTCGATCTCACCACCTCGAGTCAGCTGGTGCGCGCCTTCTCCATGTACTTTCATTTGGCCAACGTCGCCGAGCAAACTCATCGTTCGCGCGTGGGACGAGAAAAACGTGACCACGATGATGGTCCTCTCGCGCGGGTGACCCGACTGATCGGTACCGCCCTCGACGAGGGCCGGATCGAGCGCGCCACCGTGCAAGACGCCGTCGCGCAACTCGACGTCCGTCCGGTGTTCACCGCACACCCGACCGAAGCCGCCCGTCGCTCCGTGCTGCTGAAGCTGCGGTCCATCAGCGACCTGCTCGACGAATCGGTGGTGACGCCCGAGGGTTTCAACCACGCTCGGCGCACGAGGCGGGCGGCGGAGATCATCGACGCGCTGTGGCAGACCGACGAGCTTCGCCTCGAACGGCCCGAGGTGCTCGACGAAGCCCGCAACGCCCTCTACTTCATCGACGGGCTGATGCGCCGGCCGGTCACGGAGGTGCTCGTGCAGTTCGTTGACTACCTCGATCGACTCAATATCGAACTTCCCGTGCGCAGCCGCCCGTTGTCCTTCGGCTCGTGGATCGGCGGCGACCGCGACGGCAATCCCTTCGTCACCCCCGAAGTCACGACCTCGGTGGTCGACCTCTCTCTGGAGCATTCCATTCGAACGCTGCTCACGTTACTGGGCCGTCTGATCGACGAGATCTCGGTTTCGCAACGACACAGCGAAATCTCACCCGCGTTGCGCGCTTCGCTCGATGAGGACCTCGGACGCATCACCACACTTGACGGGCGGTTCCGTCGCCTGAACGCCGAAGAGCCCTACCGGTTGAAGCTCACTTGCATGCGCGCGAAACTCGAAGCGACGTCACGCCGCATGCGTCAACGCAGCCGTCACCAGCCCGGCATTGACTACGCCACCACCAGCGAGCTGCTCGATGATCTCACGCTGCTCCACGACTCGTTGCTCGCGAACGACGGTGGGCTGATGGCGCGCGGAATGCTCGAGCAGGCCATCCGCACGGTGGCGGTTTTTGGGCTCACCCTCACCACGCTCGACGTGCGCGAACACGCCGAAGCTCACCACGCCGCCCTCGGACCGATGATTGATCGTCTGGGCTATCCCAAGACCTACGAGTCGCTGAGCCGGGCGGAACGATTAGACCTGCTCGGCGAGGAACTCGGCTCGTCGCGTCCCTTCAGCCTGTTGCCCCCGCCCCTCGAGGGCCGTGAACTTACGACGTTTCGAACCTTCACCGCCATTCGAGAGCTCATCAACCACTTTGGGAGCGAAGCGTGTGAGACCTACATCGTGTCCATGACCAAGGGCGCGGACGATCTCTTGGCGGCCGTCATCCTCGCCCGCGAGGCGGGCCTCGTCGACCTCACGAGCGGCGTCGCGCGAATTGGCTTCGTGCCTCTCTTTGAAACCATCGATGAGTTGAAACGCGCGGGTGAGATCATGAACCAGCTGCTTTCGATACCGGCCTATCGCCGGCTCGTGTCGCTTCGCGGCGACGCGCAAGAGGTCATGCTGGGTTACTCCGACTCGAACAAGGACGCGGGAATCACGGCCTCGCAGTGGGGCATCCACCAGGCGGAGCGGCAACTTCGTGACGTGGCGGCGCTTCACGGTGTCCACCTGCGGCTCTTTCACGGACGAGGCGGCAGCGTAGGTCGAGGAGGAGGGCCCACGCACGACGCGGTGCTCGCTCAACCCTTCGGCGTCTTGAACGGATCAATCAAGCTCACCGAGCAGGGCGAAGTGATCTCGGACAAGTACCTGCTGCCGTCGCTCGCCCATGAGCATCTGGAACAGTTGCTCGCCGCGGTGCTCGAGGGGGTTCTCTTCCACACCGTTCCCTGGGTCGATCCCGATCAACTCCCCGTCTGGGATAGCACGATGGACATCGTGGCGGACGCGTCATTCGCTTCCTATCACGCGCTGGTCAAGGATCAAAACCTGCCCTCGTACTTCATGTTGTCGACTCCCGTGGACGAGCTCGCCAATCTCCACATGGGGTCGCGCCCCAATCGGCGAACCAAAGCCGACGACGGTATCGAGTCGCTCCGGGCAATTCCCTGGGTCTTCGGCTGGACCCAGTCGCGCCAAATCGTCCCGGGCTGGTTCGGCGTGGGCAGCGGGCTCGCCGCCGCTCGTGCGGCCGGGCTCGGTGACACCCTTCGCCGCATGTACGAGGAGTGGCCCTTCTTCTCCACGTTCCTCTCCAACGTGGAGATGACGCTCGCGAAGACCGACATCGAGATCGCGCGTGAATACGTGCAGCGTCTCGTGCCCCCTCAACTGCACTACCTCTTCGAGCGCATCGTGACCGAGCACGATCTCACGGTGCGTGAGCTGCTCGCCGTCACCAACGCCTCGCATCTCCTCGATTTCCAGCCCCTCTTGAGCGAGACTCTCCGTACCCGAGACCAGTACCTGCGCCCTTTGCAACTCATGCAGATACAGCTGCTGGAACGGGTCCGCAAGGTGCGCGAGAGCGGCGCAGAAGTGGATGAGGTCCTGCAGCGGGCCTTGCTACTCACGATGAACGGCATCGCGACGGGTCTTCGCAACACGGGCTGAGCCGCCTCGGCACTTCGCAATACATTCGAAGGTGACGGTGACCGGCGACTCCGTGGGAGTTGAGATCACGTACCCACCGGCTGACAAAACTCTGGCCGCGATGACGTCGTCCAACGAAGCCGGTGACCAGCGACCTCCCGCTCGCCTTGGCGGATAACGACGGTCCTCTTCGTCGAAAATGATGTTGGCCGCAAGTAGAACCGATCAGGTGCTCTCTCACTCGACACCCGGCGCGGAACGACCCAGGCAACAGGGTCGACGAATGGTCCGAGGTGCGAATCCCCACCGCGCTGAGTTGCCTAAGGGACCAGCAGCACGCGCCCGAATGACTTACGGCTTTCAATATAAGCGTGGGCCGCCGCGGCATCCGAAAGCGGAAACGAACGGTCGATCACCACCCGGAGGCCGCCGTTGGCGATCTCTTCAAGATGGTTCGCAACAATGGCGTACGGGCGTCGCGACAGAAACAACTCCGCGCCCATGAAATAGCCCGAAAGCGTCTGATTATTCGCGCGCATGTTCGAGATGTCAACGGTTTCAGCCGATGTCCTTCCGGCGTCGCCCACGCTCACGCAGCGGCCACGATAGGCGAGCGCGTTGAGGCTGCCCTGCAGGGTGAGGCCGCCTACCGAATCAACAATCACGTCGACTCCTCGGCCGTCCGTGAGCCGACGCACCTCGGCGACGAAGTCGTGGGTGACGTAGTTGATTCCCTCGTCGAGCCCCAACTCCTTGAGTCGCTCCAGCTTCTCATCGCTCGAAGCGGTGGCGAAAACCCGAGCCCCGGCCCGCTTCGCCAGTTGGATGGCGGCAATCCCCACCCCGCCCGCGCCGGCGTGGATGAGCACGGTCTCCCCCTCGACCAGGTGACCGAACTCGAAGAGGCAGTCATCGGCCGTCCCGAAGGGCACCGGCACGCAGGCCGCCTCGTCGGCCGAAAGACCCTGGGGGATCTTCCACGCGAACAGCTCGTTCACCGAGCGCAGTTCCGCGTGCGAGCCGTCGACGCCCACGGTGACGACTCGGTCTCCCGGCGCAAAGTCGCTCACTTCGTCGCCAACCTCGACAACGGTTCCCGCGCACTGGTAGCCCACGATATGGGGCACGTCGTTCAAGTCGCCCCTAAGGCGGTTGAGGGTGTCACCTCCCTCGATACTGATGGCCTCAACCTTCACCAAAATGTCGGTCGCACCGATCTTGGGATCGGGAACATCTTCGTATCGAAGGACGTCGGGGGCCCCCGTCTCGTAGTAAACCGCTGCTTTCATTTGGAGCTCCCTTGGTGTCACGAGTCACTGACCTTTCTACCTGCTCCGAGGTCTTTCGTGCCATGTGGAGCACATTGGTTGGTCGTGGTGGCGAGGACGAACCAGCTCGTTACACCGGTTCTCGCGCGAATACTCGCCGTCCGGCGCACTCCAGGGGTAATAATGATTCAATCGTGACGATCGCCCTTGTGCCCCACACAGAAGAGTTGGCTGAGGTCCTGCCATCGGAACGACTCTTGGCCAACGGAATGGCCATCCCCGAACTCCGGTCCTCGTTTCGCCACATTGAGAACTGGCGTAATGCCCGTGCCGTCGCCATGGTCTGGTGCTGGACCGCGCTTCTCGCCTACGCCGGCGTGCACTGGGGCGTCGTGGTGGCCGTGGCCGCGTTCATCTTGATGGGTCCCATGCACGCTCGATTCGCGATTCTCATGCACGAGGCTGCGCACCGGCTGTTGTTCTCGAACAAGAAGGTCAACGACTTCGTGGGTAAGTGGCTGATCGCCTACCCGGCCTTCGTGCCAATTTCCATCTACCGGCGTAGTCACGTCGCTCACCACCGCGAAGAGTTCGGTCCTGAAGAGCCCGACATGGCCTTCTATCGCGGTTATCCGTGCGAGCCTCGCGATCTGCGTCGCCGTCTAGTGCGTGACGCACTCGGCATATCGGGCTACAAGAACTTCGCCGCCCTGGTTCGCGCCGCCTTCAAGCCGTCGAGCCGTCGGATCGCCTCGAGCATCCTGGGCGAGCAACTCGTCATGTTCTTCCTCTTTTGGCTGCTCACCGGCGCGTGGTGGTCGTACGTCGTGTTCTGGTGGCTCCCGTGGATGACCCAGTGGCGGGTACTTAATCGCCTACGCGCTATTGCCGAGCACGGCGGAATGTCCAAGAGCCGCGACCGGCGACTCACCACCCACAACGTGCGCCAACACTGGCTCGCTCGATTCTGGTTCGTTCCGTACAACACCGGTTGGCATCTCGCCCATCACGTCGACATGGGCGTGCCGTGGCACAACCTTCCGGCGTACCACCGCGAACTCCAACGATCGGGCTACGTCACCGATCAGATCACGTTCAACAATTATTTCGAGCTCTGGCGCGCGGCCGTCGCCCCGGCATTGCGCTGAGCACGTTCACTCAATCGGATCGTGCCACGAGCCGGCGCGAGTACAAGGACGACGGTGTGGCACGGTGACGCCAGACGCCCGAGCGCGCACGGATGCTCTCGCGAAGGTTGAAAAGAGCTGCTGAGCATGAGCGCAGCAGTCTTGGCTTCGAGGGCTCCGCCATTATCCTGCTGGCCGTCGTTCGACCGATGGCCCTTCGCCCTCCTGCACGATCCAG
The DNA here is from genome assembly GCA_003141095.1 of Acidimicrobiaceae bacterium. GTDB lineage: Bacteria > Actinomycetota > Acidimicrobiia > Acidimicrobiales > RAAP-2 > RAAP-2. The sequence goes on from PLKM01000003.1 coordinate 7,244, forward strand.
AAGCCCGGTATCGCTGGCGAACTTCATGTTTTGGTAACACCAGGCCTTGACATCACCCATTCTTTGAATTAATCTTCAACAAATTCTCTGGGGGAGATCACAATGGCCGAAGTCAACAATCAAGAGCACACTCTTGAACTAGAGCAGTACACGATCGAGCAGATTCCGCTGGATAAGCGCCACGGACGATACCGTGACTTGTTCACGATTTGGTTCACCTCGAACCTGATGCCCCTCACCATCGTGACCGGTGCACTGGCCACGGTGCTCTACAAGCTGCCCTTCGTCAATACGACCCTTTACGAAGGTCCAATCGCCAGGCATCTGGGCGGTACGGACATCTCGTGGCTGGTTGGTTCCGTCGTCGTCGGCACCGTCTACTACACCTACGCCAAGTGGGAAGCCAACGCCAAACTCACGACGGCTTACCAGGCCGACGTCGAGAAGGCCGACGTCGAGAAGGTCGACGCGACGTGAAATGGTTCCACTCAGACAAGCATGAACTCCACAACCCCGAACTCGAGGTATGGGCCGGCACACCACTACCGGGAACCGAGGTCGCCTCGCGCGCGCGAGCGATTGCCCGGTTCTTGGACGGCGACGTTGACTTCTCACGTGGTGTGGTGAGCGAGCACGGGACCGAGCTGCTCACCGTGATTCACGATCTCGCAATGGTTGACTGGCTCGAGAACGCGTGGCAGGAGTGTCGGCCATTTAGCGAGACCCGCGAAATCTTCCCCGACACATTTTTCCATCCCCAGATGATGATGGACGCCGGCGCTTCGCGCGCACCGATGTCCTCGCCCCTGGGGCGGCTGGGCTTCTACTCCTTTGACACCATGACCCCTCTCGTCGAGGGGACGTATGAGGCGGCGCGCGCCGCCGTTGACGTCGGACTCTCGGCGCTTGACGCGGTGATGAGTGGCGAGCGCGCCGCATACGCTCTGTGCCGCCCACCGGGCCATCACGCTTCGAGCGCCATGATCGGGGGGTTCTGCTTCTTCAACAACGCGGCCGTGGTGACCGAGGCCATGGTGCGGCGCCTGGGCGGGCCCGTCGCGGTCATCGACGTGGACTACCACCACGGCAATGGCACCCAATCCATCTTCTACGAGCGCGACGACGTCTTCTACGTCTCGCTGCACGCTGACCCTGAGCGTGCCTACCCCTACTTCACCGGTCACGCCAGCGAAATTGGCCGCGAATCCGGCGCCGGCTGGACCCAGAACTTCCCTTTAGGAATCGGCTGCAGTGACGAGCAGTACCTGGCCGTCTTGGCCGAGGCCGTCGAGCGCGCTCGCGACAAGGGCGTCGTGGGCGTCGTGGTCTCGCTTGGCGTCGACTCTTACGGACTCGACCCCTTGAGTGACTTCGCTCTCACTCGCGAGGTGTATCACCCCATGGGCGCGGCCGTCGCCGAATTGCACCTGCCCACCGTGGTTGTCCAAGAGGGCGGCTACGACACCGAGGATCTCGGTCTCAACGTACAGTCCTTCCTACGAGGCGTCGCCGGCTATGAGGCCCGTGACGTCTCGGGTGCTCGCGAAGCGTCTACGCTCCCCCAACGACACGTCTAAAGGGCGAAAGCCCGTGGACCCATCCGACGCGGCGCCAACTCCCTGCCTGGACGGGCTGATCGTTGGTCTCATCCAGTGGCTTCCTACGCCGGGGCGATCGAGAGCAACCGTGAGATGGCCGTCACGTTGATCGAGCAAGCAGGGGGCCAGGGTGCCGACCTCGTGATCCTGCCCGAGCTCTGGCTCAGTGGCTACGACGTGGCGCGCCTCGCGGACGACGTGAAGAACTCAGCCGAGCCGCTTGACGGTCTCACCATCACGACCATGCGCGAGCTGGCCGCGCGCCTGGGTATCTGGATCTGTGCCGGATCCATCGTCGAGTCGACGCCCGAGGGCCACTACAACACCGCCGTGGTGATCGACCGGAGCGGCGAGATTCGAGCACGCCATCGCAAACAACACCTCTACCCCTTCACCGGCGAGGACGTCATCTTCGTCGCCGGTGACCGCGACACCGTTTTCGTCGACGACGAACTAGGCACCGTGGGCGTATCGATCTGCTTTGACGGGGACTTCCCCGAAACTGCTCGTCGCCTCGGTGCAGCGGGCGTTGACATGGTGCTGTAGCCCAATGGATACGAGTCGGCGGCGGCTGGCTATTGGGACCTTCTGTACCCGGCCGCGGCGTTAGCGAATGCCCAGTGGTGGGTGCTCGCCAATCAATGTGGAACGAACGCGACGTCTGAACTCTTAGGGGCAAGCCGCGTCATTGCACCCGACGGCTCAATTGAGGCGCAAGCCTCGCGCATCGGTGAGGTCGGCGCCGGTCAACCCGAGGTGGTGTTGGTGCGTCTCACCGAGCGTGCGGCCTATCAAGATGTGCGCGCCTTCGCTGCAGCGCTGCGGGCCTAATTCGTGAACCGCGCCCGCAGCGCAGGCGTAACGCACAAGTCAATGACGGGCCACGCCGTGACCGGCACGAGCAACAACGGCCTGATTGGCATCGGGGTAATCGACGCGTTGGCGAATGCACGCTCATGATCGAGCGTGGCGAGAGAAGCGGCGGCTCGGCAACCCGCGATCGCGCGACCTAGACTGAAATCAATGCCGTTAGGCGCCACGTCGCTGTGCAGGGCGGATGGACGTGGATGTCACAATCCCCGAAGTTTGGACCGACCACCACGACGTGGCGACTGTCGCGGCCGCTTAGTTCTATGCATTGCAGCGCAGCACAGACGCGGAGGTTCACCATGGGATTCGTGACCGGGGCACAAAACTTCGACGTGGTCAGCCTGGGTGACGTCGTAACCGATGAGTTCATCCAGTTGCCCCAGGGACCCGTGCACGTGCGCGTCGACGAAGAGGGGCGATGGCTCGAGATTCCGCTCGGCACGAAATTGGTCATCGAGGACGACCCACTTCCAGCCACCGGCGGAAGCGCCGCCAACGCGGCCGTCGCGATGTCACGCCTGGGGCTTCGTGTCGGCTTGGCGAGTTACCTTGCCCACGATCAAATTGGGCTCGACATATTGAGCGCGATGCACAGCGAGGACGTCGACACTGGCCTCATTCACGTCGATTCGCCCAATCACACGGTGCGAAACTTCGTCCTCTCATACGGAGGCGAGCGGACGATCCTCGTTCGTCACGCCGAGTTCAACTACCACTGGACGGGATGCCGGGACTACGAAGTTCCTACTTGGCTGTACATCAACTCCCTGGGCCCCGACGCGCTCACGTATCAGGACGAACTCGCCGACTGGCTGGACCAGAACCCCCACGTGCGACTGGCCTTCCAGCCCGGCACATTCCAATTGGAAGCCGGGACCAAGCGACTCGCCCGCCTCTACGCGAGAGCTGAGGTGCTCCTCTGCAGCCACGAGGCCGCCGAAGCCATCGCCGGCCTCTCGGCTGGCGACCCGGGCCCCGTGCTCGACGCCCTGTTGAAGCTTGGAGCTCGCAACGTGGTCGTCTTCGACGAAAGTGGTGGGGCCGTCGCCGCCAACGACTCCGAGCGGCTGAGAATCGAGGCATTCCCCGACCCCGACCCCGACCCTCCGCTGGACCTCACTGGGGCCGGGAACGCGTTCGCCTCGACGATGGTCACGGCTCTCGTCAGAGGCATGCCGTTGCGTGAGGCCCTGCGCTGGCCGCCCGTGAATGTCGTCGCCACGTC
>PLKM01000075.1 GCA_003141095.1 Acidimicrobiaceae bacterium
TCTACGTCTCGATCAACCAGGTCCGTCGCTACCACCTGCGAAAGGGCGACTCCATCGTCGGCGGATTCCGTCCGGCGGCGTCGAACGAGAAGTACCCCGCGCTGCTGCGTGTCGACAGCGTCGCCGGGGTCGACCCCGAAGTCGCGCGCCTGCGGCCTCGTTTCGAAGACCTCACGCCGTTGTTCCCCGACGAGAAGCTGAAGATGGAGACTCCCGCGGGAAAGACCGACCTCACGCCGCGCATCGTCGACCTCTTGGCGCCTATCGGAAAGGGCCAGCGCGGTCTCATCGTGTCGCCGCCCAAGGCCGGCAAGACCACGGTCATGAAGCAGATCGCGCAGTCCATCGAGGAGAACAACCCCGAAGTGCACCTGATGGTGCTCTTGGTCGACGAGCGTCCCGAGGAAGTGACCGACATGCGCCGAAGCGTGCACGGTGAAGTGATCGCCTCGACCTTCGACCGACCCGCGGAGGAGCACACCCACGTCGCCGAACTCTGCATCGAGCGCGCCAAGCGCCTCGTCGAGCAGGGCCGTGACGTCGTCATCATCCTCGACGGCATCACGCGTCTCGCGCGCGCCTACAACCTCGCTGCCCCGGCGACCGGACGCATCATGTCCGGTGGCGTCGACTCGGGAGCGCTCTACCCGCCGAAGAAGTTCTTCGGCGCCGCGCGCAACATCGAGGAGGGCGGCTCGCTGACCATCCTCGCGAGCGCGCTCGTAGAGACCGGCTCCAAGATGGACGAGGTCATTTTCGAGGAGTTCAAGGGCACCGGCAACATGGAGCTGAAACTCGACCGCCGGCTCGCCGAGCGTCGCCTCTACCCGGCGATCGACGTCAACGCCTCGTCGACCCGGCACGAAGAACTGCTCTTCAGCCGCGAGGCCCTGCCCCAGGTGTGGAAGTTGCGCCGCGTGCTGAACGGCTTGGCGTCCGAGGGCCGCGAGGCCGCCGGACTCGAGCTTCTGATCGACAAACTCAAGTCCACACGCAGTAATGACGAGTTCCTGTCCGAGATCGCCCGGGGCCCCGCTCCGACCAGTTGATTTTCCTGTAAACTCGTTATTCGCAACAAGGAGCACTCATGAAGCCAGATATTCACCCTAAGTACGGCGAAGCTACCGTCACCTGCTCGTGTGGCAACACCTTCACGACCGAGTCGACCAAGGCCGTGATGACTGTCGAGCTTTGTAACGAGTGCCACCCCTTCTTCACCGGTAAGCAGAAGTTGGTCGACACCGGTGGTCGCGTGGAGCGCTTCCAGCGTCGCTACGCACAAAAGACCAACAAGGCGCGCGCTCCAAAGGCGTAAGCCCCCGAGCGCTCACCAACCTTCGTGCGCTCCGTTGACGAGACCCTGAACGTTCTTCAGGACGAACTTCGCTCCGTCGAATCGGCCTTGGCCGAGCCCGACGTCGCGAGCGACCTCACGCGCCTGCGTGATCTCTCACGGCGCCACAAGGAGCTCGCTGAGATCAACAACGCCTGGCAGCAGGTAAAGGCCGCGCAAGAAGATTTTTCCACCGCGCGAGAGATGTTCAACGAGTCGAGCGGCGACGATCGCGAGCAGTGGCGCGTGGAGATGAACAACGCCGAGGCGCAGATTCCCGATCTCGAGTTGACGCTCGAGACGCTGCTCCTGCCGCGCGACCCCAACGTGGGTCGCAACGTCATCTTGGAGATTCGAGGCGCCGAAGGCGGCGAGGAGGCGAACTTGTTCGCGAGCGACCTCGCCGAGATGTACCGCCGCTACGCGGCGCTACGCGGTTGGAAGCTCGAAGTGGTCCAAGAGCGGGACTCCGAACAGGGCGGCCTCGACGAAGCGACGTACCTCATCAAGGGCGAGGACGCGTGGGCCCGGCTCGAGCAAGAGGCGGGCGTGCACCGGGTGCAGCGTGTTCCCACGACCGAAGCCAAGGGCCGCGTGCACACGTCATCGGCGACCGTGTCGATCCTGCCCGAAGCCGAGGAGGTCGACGTGGCGATTGACCCCAGTGATTTGAAGATCGACGTCTACCGCTCATCCGGCCCCGGTGGACAGAGCGTCAACACCACCGACTCCGCGGTACGCATCACGCACCTGCCTACCGGCATCGTCGTTTCGATGCAGGACGAGAAGAGTCAGATTCAGAACCGCGCGAAGGCGCTGATCGTGCTCCGCTCGCGTCTGTTGAAGGCCGCCCAGGACGCCCAGGCGAACGAGTTGGGCGACCTTAAGCGTTCGCAACTCGGCAGCGGCGGACGCAGCGAGAAGATCCGAACCTACAACTTCAAAGAGAACCGCGTCACCGATCACCGGATCAACTTGACGACGTACACCTTGGACGCCGTGCTGAACGGCGACCTCGACCCGTACGTTGACGCGTTGCTCGCCGACAAACGCGCGCGCCAATTGGCCGAGAGTGACGGACGTTAACAACGACCTCGTCGCCGAGCTCGTCGCGTCGGGTCTCGACCGACGCGAAGCGCGTTGGCTGGTCGAAGAGTTTGTGCCCGGGGGCGACCTCGACGCGGCCGGCGCGCTCAACGCCGCGGCCAAGCGACGTCTCGACGGAGAACCGCTCCAGTACATCATCGGGCACTGGCCCTTTCGGACCCTTGACCTCGACGTGGATCCCCGAGTACTGATTCCCCGCCCCGAAACCGAAGAGCTCGTCGGCGTCGCGCTGGTGGAGTTGGCCAAAATGGGCGTCGTGGCTCCGACCATCATGGACCTCGGCTGCGGGTCGGGTGCCATTGGATTGGCGCTGCTGAGCGAACTTCGCGAGCGTGGGGTCGTGGCAACGCTGGTGGCCGTTGATGAGTCCGCCGAGGCCCTGGTGATTGCCCGGCGAAACGCGCTGAAGCATCAGCTGCACGCCGTCTCGTTCGTGCACTCGTCGTGGTTCGAGGAAGTGGACCCTTCACTCAGGGGTCGCATCGATCTCATCGTGGCCAACCCGCCCTACGTCGGGCGTGAGGAGTTCGACCATCTCGATCCGGTGCTCGGCTACGAACCCCAGAGCGCGATCGTCGCGCCGGACGCGGAAGGTGTCGTCGGGTTCGCCGATCTCGCGGTCATCATCAGCGGAGCACCCCGATGGCTTTCGTCGACGGGCGTGCTTGTCTGTGAGCACGCGAACACCCAACGTGAGGCGACGACGACGGCCGCGGCGGGCGCGGGATTCACGTCGGTCGAGGACCTTGATGACGTGGCCGGTCATCCGCGGATACTGGTGGCGCGACGCGGATGACCGACGTGGTCGATCTCGAGCGAGCGGTGAGCCTCTTGGCCGGTGGCGAGGTGGTGGCGCTGCCGACCGACACCGTCTACGGTGTCGGCGCCGTGCTGGCGATACCGTCGGCGGTCGCCACCCTCTTCACGCTCAAACGGCGTCCGGGTTCGCTGGCCCTGCCGGTACTCGTTGATTCGATCGAACAGATTGAATCCCTGGGGGTGGCGTGGCCTGAGAAGGCCCGTCGCCTGGCCCGGGCGTTCTGGCCGGGTGCCCTCACCATCGTCGTGCCCGTTCCCCGAGCAATTGCGACGCTGGTCGGCGGCGCGTCCTCCAGCGCTGGCTTTCGCATTCCCAATGACGCCGAACTGCGCACCGTGCTGTCTCGCGTCGGTGCCGTGGCGCTGACGAGCGCGAACGAACATGGCGATTCCCCCTGCCAGAGTGCCGCTCAGGTGCTGAGCACCTTCGCCGGTCGTGGCGAACTCGCGGGCGTCGTGGACGGTGGCGAGCGCGTCGAGAAAGTGTCCACGGTGATCGAACTCACGGAGAGCTCATGGCGGATCATTCGAGAAGGAGCGATCAGCGTGACCGACATCACCGCCGTCCTCGATCACGACTGGGGCTAGTCCCCGTTGACCCGTTGAAGACATCCGAACGAGAGCCAACCTCGTTCGAGCGGGTGCGAACTAGCTGCTCTCACCAGGGAGTCGTTGCACCCACGCGGCGGGACGCTTCTCCAAGAAGGCGGACATGCCCTCACGGGCTTGGTCACTCGCGAACAAGGACGCGGACAGTTCTGTCGTCCAGGCGAACGCCTCGTCGATCGTGAGCGAGGGCACCGTGACCGTCAGCCGCTTGGCGGCGGCGATCGCGTGCGGTTCGCCCGCGAGCAGGTCGTTGACGATCGCGGCGATCTCGACGTCAATCGTTTCGCTCGTGGCCACTTGATTGATCAGGCCCATGCGCGCGGCCTCGGCGGCGGGGAAACGGTTGCCCCGCAAGAAGGCGGCGTTGGCGTCGGCGAGACGCATCTTGGGCAGACAGACCACCGAGATCATCGAAGGCGCCACGCCGATGCGCACCTCGGTGAAGCCAAAGAGCGCCGTATCAACGGCCACCGAGATGTCCATCACCGCGCTCAGCCCCACACCGCCGGCGACACAGTGCCCATTTATGCGCCCGACGAATGGCAGGGGCGAGTAGCGGATTCGTTGAAAGAGTTCGCTCAGTTCGATGGTGCGCAGTTCGGTGGGGGAACGGCTGGAGGACCGCTCGGCGAGATTCGCGCCGGCGCAAAAGACTCTTCCCTCATTGGTCAGCACGACGACGCGAACGTCCGAGTCGTTTTCTGCGAAATCGATGGCGTCGACGAATTCACTCAGGAGCTGACGACTTAGCGCGTTACGTCGTTCCTCGTCGCGCAGCGTGAGGGTCATCACGCCGTGGGCCAGGGTGGTGTCGATGAGCGCCATCAGGCCGCTCGGGGCTCGGGACCAGTGCTCGGAGCCCCGGCGAAGGCCTGGGCCCGCATGAGCCAGTGGTGAGCGAGTTCGCCGGTCTTCAGTGACGTGTCGTCAACGTGACGACGTTGGGTCACCACCAGGCAGAACTCCTCCGCCGAACCACGCACCGTGTCGTCGGATCCCTCGGATCCCCATGTCCACAGGTGGCCCGAAGGGCTGACGAGCTCGAGTCGGACCTCGCCCGCGGGGGGTTCTTCGCCGCGCACCACGTAGGACCAGTTCCTCGTTATGAAACCGAGCTGGGCGATGTGGCGAATCCGGTCGGTGGCGGGGCGGGTCACGCCGAGGGCGTCGACAATATCGGTCCCGTGCGCCCACACCTCCATGAGCCGCGCCGTGAGGAACGATTTGGCGCCCATGGACGGTCCGTACCATGCAATGCGGGTGTCGTCGTGCAGCGAGGCGGCGGCGGCTTCGAGCGCGGCGCGAGTGCCTCGCCACGCGGCGAGCTGTTCGCGCGGGGCCAACTTTCGAAAAGCCCCGAGCGTGTACTCGTCAACACCCATTTCCAGCGCGCCCTCGAAGAGTTCGCTCACGCTGGCCCGAAAGAGTTCGGGCTCGACAATGGCGGCGGCCGCGGTGTCATCGAAGAAGGTCAAATGTCCGATCTGGTCGGCCACGTCCCAGCCCGGACTCGGCGTCGACAGTAGCCACTGTTCGTCGGTGATGGCGGCCACCACCGCGTCCAGGGACTCCTGCTCGGCAACGAGATCCCTACGAACGTCGTCAAGTTCGCTCATAATGAAGCCAGCAGCGAACTGGGCACTTCGACCACCCGGCTGCGCAGCCATTCACCGAGTCCCTTGGCTTGGGCGTCTTGGCGCGTGGAGGCGGCGACTCCCTCTTCGAGAAGACCGTGAATGACGAAGTTGAGCGATCGGAGGGCCGGCAAGCGGTAGCGATCGATCGCCAGGGGTGCCGTCTCGGGCAGTAGTCGGCGAAACTCCTCATCGGTCAAGAAACCGTCCAGCCAGACCCACGCCTCGTCGCTGCGGGCGAAGACCCCCACGTTGGCGTTGCCGCCCTTGTCGCCCGATCGGGCTCCGAATAACCGGCCCAGCGGTGATGGCGTGGTCGCACCGGTGGGGGCGCTCACGAGTGGCCCGAGGTCCGCCACGACGTGCACCTCACCCTGGGGGGCGACCGAGTCGATCACCGTTCGTTCACCGCCCAGCACGACGACATACTGCGGCACGAGCTCGGCGGGGACCACGGCCGGACGGTAGACCCCGAAGGGTGATCCGGCCGAGGGGCTTCCTCCGACGTTGAAGAATCCGGGAATCGTGGCGAGCGCAATCTCCACGGCGGCGTCGGCGAGGGCGCGGCCAACCTTTCGTTCGTCGTGGTCTTTCAAGGTGATGCGCCACAGCGCCACCGCTTCTTCGTTGGTCGCCGGATCGGGCTTGTCGGTGCGAATCAGTTTCGTCGAGACGCTGTCAAAATCCTCGCGTCGGTAGGGGCACGCCGCCCAAAACGCGTCCTCGACGAGGCGGGCCTTGGCTTCGATGTCAAGACCAGTGAGGGCGACGTTGAGGTCCTTTCGATAGCCACCTATCTCGTTCATGGCCACCTTCAAGGTCGGCGGTGGTAACTCCCCCTTGGTGCCGCTGATACGAACGCGGTCTGTCGCAACCTGGTCGAGTCGAATCGTGTCAAAACGTGCCGAGACGTCCGGACCCAGGTACGTGGGACTGGCTATCTCGTAGAGCAACTGCGATGTCACCGTGCCGATCGAGACCTCGCCCCCCGTGCCGTCGTGCTTGCCGACGACCGATGAACCGTCCTCGGCAATCTCCACCCACGGAAAGCCCACGCGTGCCATGCCGGAAACCTCGGTGAAGAACGAGTAGTTCCCTCCGGTCACCTGGGCCCCGCACTCGATCACGTGACCGGCCACCACCGCACCGGCCAGCGCGTCCCAGTTGTCGCGTGACCATCCGTGATGCCACGCGGCGGGACCGCACACCACCGCGGCGTCAGTGACGCGTCCGGTGATCACGATGTCGGCGCCCTGCGCCAGCGCCTCGACGATTCCAAAGCAGCCCAAGTACGCGTTGGCGGTGATGAAGCGTGAAATATCGCCCACGGGTTCGCCGGTTTCGTAGTTCGCCAAGTCCACACCGGCCGCCTGAAGTTCGCCCAAACGCGGCAGGAGATCGTCGCCATTGACATAGGCAATGGTGGGCGAGAGACCGAGTTTGGCCGCTAACTGGGCCACGGCGTCGGCGCAGTGGTCGGGGTCGAGTCCTCCGGCGTTCGACACGACCTTGATGCCCCGGTCCAGGCAGGTCCCCATGACCTGTTCCATCTGGGTGACGAAGCTTCGGGCGTAGCCGCCGCCGGGATGCTTGGCCTGGGTCCTCGCCAGAATCAACATGGTGAGTTCGGCGAGCCAGTCGCCCGTCAGCACGTCGATGGGACCGCCGTCGATCATCTCCTTCGCCGCTGAGAGGCGGTCACCGTAGAAGCCTGAGCAGTTGGCAATGCGAATCGGTTCGGCCATAATCAGTCCCCGTCCTTTTGAGTGGCGTGGCCATCGGGTTCGATGGTCAGTAGAACAGCACCGTTGTCGACCTGCTGGGTTCGAGCGACCAGGACGTCGCTGACCGTTCCCGCGCTCGGGGCAGTGATGACGTGCTCCATCTTCATAGCCTCCATGACGATCAAGGTCTCGCCAGCTGCAACGTGTTGGCCGACCACCACACGGACGTCAATGATGACGCCGGGCATCGGTGCGTTGAGTCCACCGAGGGTGGCTTCGGGGCCGGGTGCAACGAAGAGGGGCACGATCTCAAAGCGCGCCGTGCCGCGCGGCGTCTGAACGAAGAGCACCCCGCCCGATCGTGTCACGCGCGCCGTAGCCCGGCGGCCGTTCACCTCGACGTCGATCTCGCGCGGATCCCAATGGTGCACGCGAGCGAGTCCCTGCCCGTTGACGTTGAACGAGCCGTCGCGGCGCGCACTGTAGGTGACCTCGATTGGCTCGCTGTTCCAACGCAGCGTCACTCGCTGACGGGGCAGACGGGCGTTACGCCAGCCGCTCGGGACAGCGTTGAGAACGAGGGCGCCGGCGCGGTTCTCGCCCTGCAGCCAGAGCGCGGCCGCGGTGCCGGCCCAGGCCAGCTCGTCCTCGCTGAGCTGGAGCGCGCGCGCGGGCTCGAAGCGCTCGATGAAGCTGGTCGTGGTGTCACCCTGTAGAAAACTTTCGTGGCGCAACGTGGCGGCGAGGAAGTCGCGGTTGGTGGCGACGCCGCCGAGATGCAAACGCTCGAGGGCGAGGGCCAGCACGGAGGCCGCCTCTCGGCGCGTGGGGGCGTGGGCGATGACCTTGGCGAGGAGTGGATCAAACGAGACGGTCACCTCTGAGCCCCGCTCGACGCCGGACTCCCAGCGCACCCGTGGTTCGTCCGCGGGCTCGAACGCAACGATCGTGCCGGTGGCAGGCAGGAATCCCGCACTCGGGTCCTCGGCGCACAGGCGCACTTCGATGGCGCTGCCTCGAAAGTGGACGTCATCCTGCTCGTAGCCGAGCCGCTCGCCCGCAGCCACCCGCAGTTGTTCGCGCACGAGGTCAATGCCCGTGACCTCTTCGGTGACGGGATGTTCGACTTGAAGCCGGGTGTTGACCTCGAGAAAGTAGAAGTCGCGGGTGTCGTCGTCGACGAGGAACTCGACCGTCCCCGCCGATTGATACCCGATCGTTCGAGCCAATTCGAGCGCCGCCGTGCCCATGGCCGTTCGCATCGCCTCATCGACGGCCGGCGACGGCGACTCTTCGATCAACTTTTGATGGCGGCGCTGAATCGAACACTCCCGCTCGCCCAGGTGAACAAGGTTCCCGTGGTGGTCGCCAAGGATTTGGATCTCCACGTGGCGCGATGCGGCCACGTAGCGTTCGAGGAAGACCCGATCATCGCCGAAGCCGCTGAGGGCCTCTCGTCGTGCTGCGGCCACGGCCTCGTCGAGCTGCGCGGCGTCATGGACAATGCGCATCCCTTTGCCCCCGCCGCCCGCCGCCGCCTTTACGATGAGTGGATAGCCAATGCCGCTCGCGTCAGAGGGGTCTTCGCTCGAGGGCAGGACGGGAACTCCCGCCGCCCGCGCCATCTCCTTGGCGGCGAGTTTGTCGCCCATCGCCGCGATGACCGTGGGCGAGGGGCCGACCCAGATGAGCCCCGCCGCCTGCACCCGAGCGGCGAACTCCGCGTTCTCGGAAAGGAAGCCGTAACCGGGGTGGATGGCCTGAGCTCGGCTGGACGCGGCGGCTTCGAGGATCGCGGTGACGTCGAGGTAGCCGGTCGTGAGGCGCACCGCTTCGTCGCAGTCGCCAATGAATGGGGCTCGGGCGTCGGCGTCAACGTACACGCCGACGCACCGGATCCCCATGCCGTGGGCACCTCGAACAATGCGTCGAGCGATCTCGCCCCGATTGGCGATGAGCAGGGTTGAGAACGTCACAGGCGAAAGACTCCGTAGCTCGTCGAGCCTTCGATGGGGCGACTACGAACGACTGACAGACACATTCCGAGGACCGTGCGGGTGTCGCGGGGATCAATGATGCCGTCGTCGCTGATGGCACCGGTCGCGGCGAGCGCGAGGGAGCTTTTTTCTTGGGCTTCTTCCACCATTTCCACAATCTTGCGATCTTCGTCTTCGTCGAATTCGATCCCCTTGCGGGCCGCCTGACCTCGTCGAACCTGGGACATGACGCCAGCGATCTGCTTGGGCCCCATCACCGCAATCTTGGCGGTGGGCCAGAGAAAGGTGAAGCGATTTCCAAACGCTCGGCCCGACATCCCGTAGGTACCAGCGCCGTACGAGGAGCCCACTATCACGGTGAGATGCGGCACGGTTGAGTTGGTCACCGCGTTCAGCATCTGCGAGCCCTTCTTGATGATGCCCTCGGCCTCCGCGTCCTTGCCCACCATGTAGCCGGTGATGTTCTGCAAGAAGACGAGGGGCACGTCGATCTGGTTGCAGAGTTGAATGAACTGGCCCGCTTTTTCTGCGGCGTGGGGGTAGATCACGCCGTTGTTGCCGAGCACGCCCACCGGATAGCCGTGAATGCTCGCCCAGCCACAGATGAGGGTGCTGCCGTAGCGAGCCTTGAACTCTTCGAAGCGCGAACCGTCGACGACTCGGGCGATGATGTCGCGCACGTCAACGGATTGGCGGAGATCGCGGCTCACGATTCCGAGCAACTGTTCCGGCTCGTAGATTGGCTCGTCACCGACGAGGGATGGCGCGGGTCCGCGCTTTCTCCAATTGAGATGCGATACCACTTCACGACACATGCGGATGGCGTCCATCTCGTCTTCGGCGAAATAGTCGCCCAATCCCGAAATCTCCGCGTGCATCTGGGCTCCACCCAGGGTCTCGTCGTCGGACTCTTCGCCGGTGGCCATCTTCACGAGCGGCGGGCCGGCGAGAAAGACCTTCGATTGGCTCTTCACCACGATGTTGTAGTCCGAAAGCCCCGGTTGGTAGGCCCCACCCGCGGTCGAAGAGCCAAACACCACGCACACGGTCGGCACGCGCATCTTGGAGAGCTCGATCAGGTCGTAAAAGAAGCGCCCGCTCTCGGCGAAGTGGCTCGTGTGCATACGGCCGCCCCCGCCCCCGCCCACGCGCAGGTCGGCTCCGGCGGACTCGACGAAGCTGACGTAGGGAATCTGGTTGTCGCGGGCGATTTCGAGCGCACGAGCCCACTTCTTGGCCGAGTACGCCGTGAGCGCCCCCCCGAGGACCGTCGGGTCATTACCCATGACCACGCACTCGGTGCCGGCGATGACGCCGATGCCGACGACCATGCCCCCGCCCAGGGTGTACTCCGAGTCATAGCCCGCCAACGCGGAGATCTCTAGAAAAGGGGAGTCCGGATCGAGGACCCTCGCGATGCGTTCGCGCACCGGGAGTTTGCCTCGAGACCTCTGGCGGTCCATGGCCTTTTCGCCGCCGCCCGCCTCAGCCTCGTCGAGGAGTCCGTCAATCACGACCAACTGCTCCAGCATGTCCTCACGGTTCTTTTGAAACTGTTCCGAGGAGGTGTCGAGAGCCGAGGCCAGCGGGGGCGCGAGCAAGACTTGCTTCATGTGCCGATACTAGTTACCGGTACCTTCCCGGTTCGTTCGACGTTCGCGGGTCTGAAGGACAGACATTTGTCAAACCTCGCGAGCGTTGATTCACTCCAATCGTCTCTACTGACGGTTGCCCCGGACCATGGTCGCTGGCCCGTGGCCAGCGCGGGTGCGACAAGTAGGGTGGTGCTAATGCGCATTGCCCTTGGATCAGATCACGCGGGGTACGACCTCAAAGCCTTACTGGTCACCACGTTGGGCGACTGGGGCTATGAGGTGCTCGACGTCGGCACGTCGAACGCAACCGATTCCGTTGACTACCCGGACTTTGGCGAGGCCGTCGGCCGGGCGGTGGCGTCGCAGAGCGCCGATTTGGGTGTTGCCGTGTGCGGATCAGGCATTGGTATCTCCATCGCCGCCAACAAGGTCCCGGGTATCCGCGCCGCCCTCGCGCACGACGCCACCTCGGCACGTCTCGCGCGCGAACATAATCACGCCAATGTGCTCTGTCTCGGCGCCCGCCTCATCGGCCCACCGGTCGCCATCGACGCCCTCGAGGCTTGGCTGAAGGCCACGCCGGGTGAAGGGCGTCACCTGGGTCGAATAGAAAAGCTGCGCGTGCTCGATGAGCACCTGAGCGAGTAAGCCAGAAAGGTACCTTTCACCGTGGGTTCTTCACCATTCGATAGCTGGATTACCAATGATGAGGAAGTGACGTCACTTCTTCGCCAAGAGTGGGACCGCCAAACGACAACCCTGCAGCTGATCGCGAGCGAGAACTTTGCCTCGCCCGCGGTGATGGCGGCGACGGGTTCGATTCTTACCAACAAGTACGCCGAGGGTTACCCGGGCCGGCGATACTACGGGGGCAACCAAATTGTCGACGAGGTCGAAGACCTCGCCCGGCGCCGACTGACGGCACTTTTTGGTGCCGATCACGCGAACGTTCAACCCCACAGTGGTGCGAACGCCAACGTAGCCGTCTACCAAGCGTTGCTGAACCCGGGCGACACGATCCTCGCGATGCGATTGGACCAGGGCGGACATCTCACCCACGGTTCACCGGCGTCGATGACGTCAAAGATTTGGAACTTTGTCTCCTACGGCGTGACACCACGATGCGACGATCCGGCAAACCCTGGTGAACTAATCGACTTTGACAACGTTCGCGACCTGGCTTTGACTCATCGTCCAAAGTTGATCGTCGCTGGAGCCACCGCGTACGCGCGTCGCATCGATCCCGCTCCGTTTCGCGAGATCGCCGACGAGGTCGGAGCCCTGCTGATGTTCGACTCGGCTCACGTCGCAGGTCTCATCGCCGGAGGATCGCATCCCAATCCAGTTCCCTACGCCGACGTCGTCACGTTCACCACGCACAAGACCCTTCGTGGCCCGCGTGGCGGGGCTATTCTCTGCCGTGAAGAGCTCGCCAAGAAGATTGATTCAGCGGTCTTTCCTGGTCAGCAGGGTGGACCGCTTGAGCACTCTATCGCGGCCAAGGCAGTCGCGTTCAAGGAAGCTTCGCTGGCGAACTTCTCGGTGTACACCGATCAGGTCGTGAAGAATGCCGTCGCCTTCGCTGCGGCGTTGGCGACTGAGGGCTTCCGTATCGTTTCGGGCGGCACGGAAAATCACATGGTGTTGCTGGACCTGAATGAGTTCGATGGAGAACTCAACGGAAAAGTTGCCCAAGAGGCGCTGGACCGAGCGGGGATCACCACCAACCGCAACACAATTCCTGACGACCCCCGGAGCCCATTCATCACGTCGGGTCTTCGCGTGGGCACCGCGGCCGAGACCACGGCGGGCCTGAGGGAAACCGAGTTCGCAGCGGTGGCTTCGTTGATGGCCCGCGCACTGCGCCAGCGCGATGATGACGCGGCGCTCTTGCGGGTGCGAAGCGAGGTTGCGGTCCTCTGTAGCAGCTTCAATCCCTACGCCACCTTCACGAAATAGCGCATGGGTGACATCGTTCCCTACGTCGTGGTGCTCCTCGTAGGAGCGCTCGTGACGTTGGTGGCGAATCGGCCCGCACGGATAATTTCGGTGCGCGTTGGCTACACCGCGCAGCCTGATGTGCGAAAAATCCACCAGAAGGTGACTCCCTACGGTGGCGGGGCCGCGATGTTCGTCGGCTTCTGCATTGCGCTGCTCGTCGCCTTCGCCATCCCGTCTCTTCGAACCATCATCACGTCGTCGCACGAAATGCTCGGGGTATTGCTCGCGACCGCCGTGATCTTCGTCGTTGGCGTGATCGACGACTTTCGAGAGATGAGCGCTCCGGCGAAGGTGGCCGGCCAGTTCCTCGCCGCGTCGGTTCTCTACTTCAGCGGATGCACGATGTATCAGCTGAAGTTGCCGTTCGCCGGCTTCGTGGTGCTCGGGCCCTCGATGCTGCCGATCATCACGGCGATCTGGGTCTTCACCCTTTCGAACGCCGTGAACCTGATTGACGGGCTCGACGGACTCGCGGGAGGGATCGTCGCGATCGCGTCGGGAACCCTCTGCGTGTACGGGCTTCGACTCGAGGTTCTCGGCCTCTTGCCGACCACCAACGTCGGTCCGTTGATCGCGGCGCTGACGTGCGGGATCTGCCTGGGATTCCTGCGCGACAACTTCCACCCCGCGAAACTGTTCATGGGCGACGCCGGGGCGTTGATGCTCGGCCTTCTCATGAGCGCCTCGACCATGGTGATCGGTGGAAGAACACCGCCCGCCAGCGGCCAGACGTTCTTCTTCTTCGCACCCCTGCTGATTCCCATTTTCATCCTCGGGGTGCCGCTGCTCGACGCGATATGGGCCTTCGTGCGCCGCACGGCCTCGGGTCAGGGCTTTCACACCCCCGATAAGAACCACATCCATCACCGACTCATGCGCCTCGGCCACGGTCAACGGCGCACCGTCATCATCCTGTGGCTCTGGACGGCGCTGCTGTGCGGATTCGTGCTGTTGCCGATCTTCGAGGCGAGCATCAGTTTCTATATCCCGTTCGGCGTCGCGGTGATGCTCATCGCCCTTTTCACCTGGTTTAGCCCGCTGTTCAATCGGACCCACGGAAAGCACGAGGCCAAGGAGCCTTCCAAAGAGCACGTGGTCCGATGAACAATGAGCCGGGCGGCGAGGCGGACGAAAATGGAAAAAGTCCTGATGGCTCGGATCTTCCTGGCGTGGCCGCGTTCGCGGTCATGGGGTCAACCATCGCCACGTGCGTGGGCGTGGGCGTCGTGCTGGGGCTCTGGGCCGACCACGCCTGGGGGACCGCTCCCGCGGGTCTCCTAATAGGGATAGTGTTAGGGACGGTCGCCGCCGTGGTGAGCGTTGTCAAGCAAGTCCGGCGTTTCCTCTAGAAACCCATTACACGTGCTCGATAATCTCCCTCCAAATACACTGCCTCGTTTGCTGCGTCGAACCACACTTTCGGCCATCATTGTTGGGCTTGTGGGCTTTATTGTGGCTCTTCTGGTGGCCCCCCCGCTCAGCGCTCTCGGCGTCGTTATCGGCGTCGGACTCGCAATCTTGAACCTTCGTTACCTCGATCGTCAGGCCGCGCGCGTGGAACTTCAGGGCGAACAGAGCGCGAAAGCCGTGCGCCGCCAACTCGGCGGAAAGACGACCGGACGCCTCGCAATGCTGACGCTCGTGGTTTTAGTGGTGGTGTGGCTGAACGCACCTCTGGGAATCGGTATTGTGTCAGGGCTCGTGCTTTATCAAATTGTGTTTGTCGCCAACGTCTTGCGTGTGGTGGCAAACCAGGGAGGAATGTAGTGAAGACGCTTTACGCGGCGAAGACGATCTCGGTCGGTGTCCACCCGACGATTCATGTTTTTGGGCTCACTATTGACCTCGACATCGTTGCTTCAACATTGCTCGCGATGGCTATCTTTCTCTTCCTGGGATTTCGCATGCGAGCGAAAGTCACCAGCGGTGTGCCGGGCAAGCTCCAGATTTTCTGGGAGTTCCTGGTCGGTCAGGTGACTGATCTCGCCGAGTCGGCGATGGGGCCGCGGGGACGACGCTTCGTCCCGATCGGCGTGACACTGCTGCTGTTCATCCTGATTTGCAACTGGATCGGGTTCATTCCCTCCGCGATGCACCCCGGCTCATCGGGCGAAATTCTTCCCGCTCCGACTGGTGACGTCAATCTCCCACTCGCGATGGCGCTGCTGGTCATTGTCTGGGTGCACGTCGAGTCGTTTCGAGCTCGCGGCTTTCGGGGCTACTTCAGGCACTACACGCAGCCGTACGTAGCGCTGGCGCCCATCAACGTGATCGAGGAGATCACCAAGCCCATCACGATGACCTTCCGTCTCTTCGGCAACCTCTTCTCGGGCGGACTCATGATCGCGGTCATGACCACCCTGCTTCCGATCTACGCCGTTCCATTTGGCGAGATCATCTGGAAGCCTTTCGATCTCTTCATCGGTGCGATCCAGGCGTACATCTTCATGCTGCTGACGATTCTGTACTTCAGCATGGCCACCAGTCATGAGGAAACCCACGATGCAGTACTTGAGACCTCTCACTAACCCAACCCAGGAGGAATAAAAATAATGGCTACACAAACAATTGAGTCGGCAATAAGCATCGCCGGCGCACTCGTAGGTGGCGGACTCGCCCTCGGCGGTGGCGCTATTGGTGCGGCAATCGGTGACGGTCTTGCCGGTAGCCAGACCATCGCAGCGATTGCTCGTCAGCCCGAGATTGAGAACAAGGCTCGTCAGTACTTCTTCCTGACGGTCGGCTTGGTTGAAGCGATGTACTTCATCAACCTGCTGTTCATGGTCGTCTTCGTCTACGTGTTTCAAAAGCAGTAGCTCTGACGTTGCGCGGTCCACGTGAGTGGGCCTCGCGACGGAGTTTCCTCTAGTTAAAGAAGGTCATTCGACATGATTACCGGGTCAATCTTCCTCCTGCCCAACGGCACGTTCGTCGTTGAGCTCTTGGTCGTCGTCATCATTCTGTTCCTCGTCACGAAGTACATCCTGCCGCCCCTCAACAAGGCTATGGAGGATCGTCAGGCGAAGATTCGAAGCGCCCTCGAGGCCGCGGATCAGGCACGGGCCGAGGCGGATGCTGCGGGCGAAGAGCGGGCGAAGGTCTTGGCCCAGGCCCGCGATCAGGCCCGCGAGATCGTTGCCAGCGCGCAGGCCACGGCCGACCAGGTGAAAGCCGAAGCCGGGGGACGGGGACAAGCCGAGTACGAGCGGATTGTCGCTGCCGCACAGGGCGAGGTCGCGACTGTTCGCCAGCGCGCCATCGACGAGGCGTCGGCGAAGATCGGTGAGATCGTGTTCGACCTGGTGAGCAAGATTGTCGGGCGCGAAGTTGACCAGAATACCCACCAGGACCTCATCAGCGAAGCCGTTTCGGCAATCAACGCTGAAGCCCAGAGGGAAACGAACCGCTAATCATGCTACCCAAGCTCGAAGGATACGCCGCCGCCCTGCTGGGTTCCCTGGACTCGACCGTGCTCGCCACGGTCGCCAGTGACCTCACGTCGCTCGAGCAGACGATCCTGAGCCGGTCCGACCTACGTGCCGTTCTGAGCGATACCTCCATCGCGGGAGTGGCCCGTGGTCAGATTCTGCGCGATCTGCTCAACGGAAAAATTAGCGACACGACCCTGCGTCTGAGCGTCTACGCCGCCACCGCTGCTCCGGCGCAGGAGGTCGACCATTCGATAGCGGAGTTGGCCGTGGTCGCTCAGGTCCTGCACTCAACCGGTGAATTCGCCCAATCGAGTCTGGGTCTGTTAGCGGCACGTCGGCGCGTTGGCGGATTTGCGGACGCATTGCTTGACGACATCGACACTTCGAACTTCGCCGAGATCGAGAGCGAGCTCTTCCGCTGGGCCCGCACCGTCGAGTCGAATCAGGAACTTCGCCGCCTGCTGCTTGACCGTGACGCACCCCTCGCTTCGAGGGTGGGCACGGTGCAACAGCTCCTCGAGGGCAAAGTCAATCCCATTACGCTTCGTCTCGCGCGATACGTCATCGAGGGTGGACGCCCTCGTGACGTGGTGGGGACGCTCGACTTCTTGGTGGACTACGTCGCCAAGGCCCGTAACTGGCGAGTGGCGCGCGTTCACACCGCCCGTCCGCTCGACGAAGCGAGCCAGGCCCAACTCGTGGGTTCGCTCGCGTCGTTGACCGGCAAGAGCGTCGAACTTCAGATTGCCGAGGACCCCGCCTTGTTGGGCGGTGTGCTCGTCGAAGTCGGCGATCTGCGTCTGGACGCCACTACGCGTGGCCGCCTGGGTGCGCTGCACGACGCCGTGGCGTCGGGCCGACTGTACGAATCCGCTTTGAATCGAAACGACTAAGGAAAAGGAAACTGTGATGACTGAGCTCACCATTAGTGCCACCGAGATTACCGACGCGCTCCGCAAGCACGTGACTGAGTTCAACCCGGCCGTAGGTGCTGAGCAGGTGGGCCGCGTTGTTGAAGTGGGTGACGGTATTGCCCGCGTGTCCGGTCTGCCATCGGCGAAGGTCAACGAACTGCTCGAGTTCCAGGATGGGACGCTCGGTCTCGCGATGAACCTCGACGAAGAGACCATCGGTGCGGTGGTGCTCGGTTCGGTCGACACCATTGAAGAGGAGCAGATCGTGCGCGCGACCGGCCGCATTCTCTCCATGCCGGTCGGCGACGCGCTGCTCGGCCGCGTGGTGAACGCGCTCGGCGAGCCCATCGACGGCAAGGGACCGCTGCAGAACCCGTCGACTCGTCGCATGGAAGTGCAGGCCCCGGGAATCATTGGCCGCCAGCCGGTCAGTGAACCCCTGCAGACCGGTATCAAGGCCATTGACGCCATGACCCCGATTGGCCGTGGTCAGCGCGAGCTCATCATTGGCGACCGCAAGACCGGCAAGACAACCGTCGCCATTGACACGATCCTGAACCAGAAGGGTCAGGGCGTGAAGTGCATCTACGTCGCCATTGGCCAGAAGAACTCGTCGGTCGCCCAGACGGTCAAGACGCTTGACGACCACGGCGCCCTCGAATACACCGTGGTCGTCGTGGCGTCCGCCGGTGACCCCGCGCCGTTCAAATTCCTCGCCCCCTACGCCGGTTGCGCCATCGGCCAGGAGTGGATGGACAACGGCCAGCACGCGCTCGTCGTGTACGACGACCTCTCCAAGCAGGCCGAGGCCTATCGTCAGATCTCGCTGCTGTTGCGTCGACCACCGGGTCGCGAGGCGTACCCCGGCGACGTGTTCTACCTGCACAGCCGTCTCTTGGAGCGCGCCGCGAAGTTGAGCGACGAACTCGGTGGCGGATCGCTGACGGCGTTGCCCATCATCGAGACCAAGGCGGGCGACATCTCCGCCTACATCCCCACCAACGTGATTTCGATCACCGACGGTCAGGTCTTTCTCGAGTCCGACCTCTTCTACTCGGGCGTGCGCCCGGCGATCAACGTTGGTAACTCGGTGTCGCGCGTCGGTGGCGCCGCGCAGATCAAGGCCATGAAGTCGGTGGCCGGTACCTTGAAGATCGACCTCGCCCAGTTCCGTGACCTCGAGTCATTCGCGACCTTCGGTTCCGAACTCGACAAGTCCTCCCAGCAGCAGCTGGACCGTGGTTACCGCCTGACCGAGCTCTTGAAGCAGGGCCTCAACGCACCGGTACCGGTTGAAGAGCAGTGCATTGTCATCTACGCCGGCACCAAGGGCTGGCTCGACACGATTCCCGTCGATGACGTGCGCCGCTTCGAATCCGAACTCCTGACGACGTTCCGGGCCAAGCACACGGACCTGCTCGACCAGATCCGCACCGCCGGCACCCTGCCCGACGCCGACAAGATCGACGCCGCGCTTCGCACGTTCGTCGACGGCTTCGCCACGAGTAACTGAAGAATCTAGAGATCGAGCGAGAAGGGAGTAGCGATGGCCGGTGGACAGGAAAGAATTCTGCGTCGACGCATTAAGTCGGTGCAGGCCACGAGAAAGATCACCAAGGCGATGGAACTCATCGCGGCGTCCCAGATCTCGCGCAGCCAGGCGCGCATCATTGCCAATCGGCCCTACCGCGTGGGCATGCGTCGCATCGTGATCGAAGCGGCGCTCGGGGACCCCGCAGGAGCGAAGAAGCTGCTCGCCATACCCGAGCACGTCGACGAGGCCATTGTCCTCGTCATCACGGGTGACCGCGGATTATCGGGCGCCTACAACTCGTCGGTGCTGCGCGCCGGCGAGCGTCTCGTGAAGAAACTACGCAGTGAAGGAACCTCCGTCCGTCTGTTCGCCGTGGGCAAGAAGGCGGCGGGCTTTTTCCGCTTCCGTGGAATGGAAGTGGAGCAGAGCTTCGTAGGATTTGCGGACCGTCCAAGTTTCGGTGACGCCCGCTCCGTCGCCGGCACCGTCGCCGCTCCGTATGTTGACGGTGAAGCCCAGCAGGTGCTGCTCGTGTCGACACGATTCGTGTCCTCTGGAAGCCAGGTCGTTGAGGTGGAGCAGTTGCTGCCCCTCTCGATGCCCGACGTGGTCGTCGACGACTCGCCCAAGCCCTTGAAGGGTTACACCGAATTCGAGCCCGAAGTCGAAAAACTCCTCTTCTATCTGGCCCCGCGCGCGCTCGAGAGTGAAATCTTCTCGGCGCTCTTGGAGGGCGCCGCATCGTTCCACGTCAGCCAGCAGCGTGCCATGGCCGCCGCGACCGACAACGCCGACGATCTCGGACAGAACCTCAGTCGCATTATGAACCGAGCCCGCCAGGACTCGATTACTACCGAAATCATGGAAATCGTGGGCGGCGCCGAAGCGCTCCGCTCGGGAAAGTGAGATACCAATGACCATGGCTCCTGAAAAGACCACTCTCGAAACAGGACGTGTCGTCGCAATCGCCGGACCGGTGGTCGACGTTGAGTTCCCGCCGCACTCGCTGCC
>PLKM01000056.1 GCA_003141095.1 Acidimicrobiaceae bacterium
CACGATGACGTGACAGATTTCATCGCACCCCCAACGGGATTCGAACCCGTGCCGCCACCTTGAAAGGGTGGTGTCCTAGGCCGCTAGACGATGGGGGCCTGCACTGCATTAAACAACTACGCCATGGTGGTCGGGCTGCCGGGATTTGAACCCGGGACCTCTGCGTCCCGAACGCAGCGCGCTACCAAGCTGCGCTACAGCCCGCAGCGAGCTTCCCCGCAGCCCGATTATTCTAGTGCGCCAGAGCCGAGCAAGACAAAGCGCTAAGAATCGGCCGACTCGACGTCGGAAACCGGGGGGTGGCGCTCAATGACGATCTCGCTTATTCGTCGTCGTTCGACGGACTGGACTCGAAAGGTCCAGTCTCCGTACGAGTAGGTGGTGCCCGCGGAGGGGATCTCACCGGCGAGGTCGAGCACGAAGCCCGCGACTGTCACGTATTCGCCCTCGGGGATCATCACGCCGAGCTCTTCCTCGACCTTGTCGACGTGCGTCTGACCGTCAACGAGCCAGCGATCCGCGCGGATGCGAACGATGGCGGGTTCGTCGTCCTCGTCAAATTCGTCGCTCAGGTCGCCGACGAGCTGCTCCAAGATGTCGCGAATTGAAATGACGCCCGCGACGCCGCCGTGCTCGTCGAGGACGATCGCGAAAGTCCGACGCTGCTCGCGCAACTCCTTCAAACTCTCGAGCAGGTCGAGCGTCTCGGGCAGCATCAGGGGACGTCGAATCTTGCGCGCGATTTCGCTCGCGGTGGGCAATGAGACGCCAATCGCCCTCTTCGCCGCGGTGCTTCGAAAGAGGTCGTTGACGAACAAGACGCCCTCAACCTCATCGAGGTCGCCAACGACGACTGGAAAACAGGAGTGGCCGGTGTCGCGCACGGCCTCGGCAATCGCCTCGGGAGTCACGGGAATGGTGAGGTACACGACGTCCACTCGCGGGGTCATGACGTCTCTGAGTTCGAGCACGCTGAGCTGGTCGACGCGCGCGTGAATGGCCTCTGCTT
The DNA here is from genome assembly GCA_003141095.1 of Acidimicrobiaceae bacterium. Classification (GTDB taxonomy): domain Bacteria; phylum Actinomycetota; class Acidimicrobiia; order Acidimicrobiales; family RAAP-2; genus RAAP-2. The sequence continues at coordinate 1,010 of PLKM01000056.1, forward strand.
CGGGCGATTCGGGTTTGGCTTCCTGTCGACCAGCCATGCGCGCGCGGATCCGCGCGAGGCCCGATGGAGGAGGGTGTTGGTCGCTCATTCGCCGTCAGCGCTGGTTGCGCGGACGGTTGCTGGTCGGAACGTCTCGTCCTCGTACACCTCACCGCGAAGCAACGCGCGCACGGCTGAGCGAACTCGTTGAGGATCGAGCGGCTTGACGACAAACCCTTCGGCGCCGCTGCGTCGGGCGAGAAACACATCGGGCCTGCGGTCGAGCAGCATGAGCACCGCGACGGGCTCTAACGCCCCGTAGGACTCTTCGTGTCGGAGGTCCATGCAGATTGCCATACCGCCCATGGAACCAATCTGCATGTCGAGGATGACGAGGTCCACTTCACCGCGCTTTACGCGCGCCAGGACGTCGGGCCCGTTGGCGACTTCCTCGATAAAGAGGTCGGGACCTTCGAGCATTGTTCGAAGTTCATGACGTAGTGAGGAGAGATCGCTCGCTAAAAGAACTGTTGCCACAGGATTCAGCGTAGCAAGCCTGGATTTCACCTCCAGAAGGCCTCTCACATCTTCGTCTTGCTATCGAGTGGACTCAGTGGTTATCCTGCGTTTTTGGCTCGAACTGGGGGGAGAGGCATGGCACTGGCTCAATTGGAGTGGTCGGACTTGGCGGCGTGTCGCGGCAGCGAGGGCTCACTATTTTTCTCGCCCGAAGTCGCCGAGCGCAAGGACGACCGGGTCGAACGCGAGAACCTCGCTAAGAAACTTTGCGCCAGCTGCCCGGTACGCGAGGACTGTCTCGAAGCGGCACTCGATCGCCACGAGTCTTACGGAATCTGGGGTGGGCTCAACGAATTAGAGCGTCGGGCGTTCGTTCGTCGCTGAGCGGGTCCAACCCAGTTGCGCCGGGCTCACGAGACTGAGGACAACCAGTAGCGCGAAGGTGACGATGTGCACGCTCGTGCAGTAGAGACAGATGCTGTTGATGATCAAGAGTTCGGCGCTGACCAGCCAAAGAACCAAGCCCATCCCGACAATGGCGAGGACGAAGCGGGCAACGTGCACCCAGTAGTTCTTCACTCGCCACACCCATGGTGAATTGAGGATGGTCATGACCATGTAATTGACGACTCCCAAGACCGCGACCGGAATGCCGAGTATCTCGGACTGCGCCGAGGTTGTCACCTTCGTGCAGTTAACGAATCCGCTGCTCGTGCACCCCATGTAGTGCGATCCGCGGAAGTGCTGAATCGTGAGATAGATCGAAACTCCGAGACCGAGGAGGCTCAAAATGAATGTGACGGCGACCGCCCAACGGGCAACTGGTTGAACGGGTCGATTCATCTCTAGAGCTTCATGGCCTTCTTAGCCGCGAGCACGCCCGGCGAGGTGCAGACTGCGCTCGGCTGCTGGTGCGTCAGCGTGCAGAACGAGGCGGTCAGATAGTTCGCCGACGCGATGATCGCGTCCGACACGGGGCTTGTCGTGTCCTGCAGGGCGGCGGCGATGCTGCTGCGGCTAAGTCCGGACAACGTCAAAGGACCGTAACTGGCGCCCGAAACGAGCAATTGATTGCCCAACGAAATGAAGGGGATCGATCCAGTATTAGCGGCGGTCATACCGGGGACGTACTTGGGCGTGTCGTACTTCGTGAAGACTGCCTGCTCGGCCTTGGTGGGCGTCTGCAACTTGCCGTAGTTTCCGGTCGTGGAGTTGTAGACGTTGGTCGTCTCCTCGACTGATTTGAAGACGAGGTACTTCGACGTGTAGGTGGCCTTCGAGAAGGTGAAGGTGGGCGTGTTCGGGGCGTAGTCAATCGACGAACTGGTCGTGTTGCCAAGGTTTTTCCACGTGCCGAAGCGACTGAGGGCGACGATAGTAGGCCAGCGTTGGGCTGCGCAGAACGGGCAGTACTCCGCTCCCAGGTAGAAGACCTCGGGCAGCGTGGTGCCACTCGCCGACTTCGCGGTGAGCGCCGGCTGCTTCTTCAGCACAATGGGTGCCGTCACCTGGGCAACGGGTGAATTGATACCAACGGTGTTGAAGACCGACGCGGGAACCGTTGTCAGTTCCGCGACAGTGGTGGAGTCGGTGGCTTGGAAAGTTGAGGTCTGTGCCGTGGTTGGTGAACCGCCCACCACCTTGATGATTACCAGTGCCGCGACGACGACGACGACGAGGCCGACCGCAATCCAGGTGAAGAGACCGGCGGGACGACCGGTGGCCGTCTTCGCGGGGTTTGTCTTAGCGGGGGGTTTCTGTGCCACGATGCTCCTTGTGCGGTAGAAGATTCAAACTTAGTAGAACTTCTCACCAGTTCCTCCGTGAGCACGAAAGGCTAGGTAGTTTGCCCTATGGCTGAAATTCTTACACCTCGCCCCGCGGCCACCGTGCTGACCCTTCGCGATAGCCCGAATGGTTATGAAATTCTTATGTTGCGCCGCAACCTCAACAGCGATTTCGTGGGCGGCGCGTACGTGTTTCCCGGAGGGGGCGTTGACGCGAGTGACGCGGGACCGGCGGCGCAGGCGATCGCGGTTGGAATCTCCGACGTCGACGCCTCGCAGCGGCTGAATCTTGAGAGTGGTGGCCTCGCCTACTACGTGGCCTGCCTGCGCGAACTGTTCGAAGAGGCCGGGCTGCTCGTCGCGTGCGACGAACACAACGTACCGGTGACCGTGGAGGACCAGGCCGCGTTGGCTCGGATGTCGCAACATCGGCGTGACGTGAATGGGGGCTCGCTTGGATTCGTTGACATGATGCAACGCGAAGGACTCCTTCTCGATCTTCGCGGTGTGGCGTACCTGGCGCACTGGGTGACACCGGTGGGGCCGCCGCGCCGTTACGACACGAGATTCTTTGTCGCGCTGGCGCCGTCGGGCCAGGTCGCCGCGCACGACGCGGGTGAAACGGTTGCCGATCAGTGGGTTCGTCCGGTCGACGCCCTCGTCCAGCACGAGCGCGGCGACCTGGAGATGATCCTCCCGACCATCCGAAATCTCGAGGCGATTGCTCATTTTTCAACGGCGAGCGAAGTGCTGGAGTACGCGAACTCGCAGACCTCGATCCCGTGCATCGAGCCTCGTATTGTTGATCGTGGCGGAGAAGTGGTGATCCTGATTCCGGGTGACGAGGGCTTCGCCGACTAGTTCGTCGCGACCGCTCGATCGAGCGCGTCGAGTATGCGGGCCGTGCAGCCTTGCGCGCCGGCCGGTGGCGCGATCTCGGTGAGAATACGCTGGGCGAGCGTGCTGAATGGCCCGTCGCCGGACTCGGCGAGCGCCACGGGTTCGCCCGAGTCGCCACCCGCGCCGATCTCGGGGCTGAGTGTTATTTCGCAGAGCAGCGGGACTCCGAGCTCTTCGCTGAGTTCGCGACCGCCGCCCTCGCCAAAGAGATTGTGAAGTTCGCCACACGTGCACTGCAGTCCGCTCATGTTCTCGACGACCCCGAGCACTCGAATATTTGACTTGCGCGCGAAGTCAGCGGCGCGTGCCGCGACCCGCTGCGCGGCGCGTGCGGGCGTCGTCACCAAGATCTGGCCCATTTGGGGTAGCAGGCGTGCGAGCGTCATCGCAATGTCGCCGGTGCCCGGCGGGGTGTCGATGAGCATGTAGTCGATGCCGGACCAGTCGGCGTCCTCGATGAACTGCGCCACCGCCTTCTGGACAATGAGGCCGCGCCAGAGCAGGGCCTGATCTTCGTCGGCGAGCAGTCCCATGGAAAGTAATTTGATCCGTCCAGGTCCGAAGGATCGCTCGAGCGGTTGCATCTTGCCGTCGCGGGCCTGCACCTCTCCTTCGATGCCGAGGAGCCGCGAAAGCGAAAACCCCCAGATGTCGGCGTCAAGCACGCCGACGCTGTGACCCTCGCGAGCGAGAGCGACGGCCAGATTGGCGGTAACGGACGATTTTCCCACACCGCCCTTTCCGGACGCGATCATGAGCACCGGAGTCTGGTACGGAATCGAGGTCAGGGGCGCGCGCGTTTGGGCAATGGTGCGCGCCCGCTGCATGAGGACGGCCTTAGCGGGGGCGTCGAGAACTCCCATTACCAGCTGCACGCTGCTCACCTCCTCGAGCGAGAGGGCGGCTTCGCGCACGTCACGTTCAATCTGGGCCCGCAGCGGGCAGCCCGAGGTCGTCAGGGCGACCGAAACCGTCGCGTGGCCCTTCGAATCAACCGTTATCTCGCCCACCATGCCCAGTTCGACGATGGAAGCCCCTAATTCTGGGTCAAGCACCTGGCTCAGGCGATCTCGGAGCTGGTCAACGGCTGTCATGTAGTGACGCTACCGGTGATTTATTTGGGGTGTTCAATTTGAAAATCCTTCGCTACCATAGAGGGAGGACTTTTGAAGGAGCCAAATGTCAAACGCCACTACGACCAACGTCAGCCTCACCGCCAAGAACGCCGACCCGATCACGCTGACCGAGGTTGCGATCGTGAAAGTGGGCGAGTTGATCGCCGCTGAGAGCACCGACGAAGTGCTGGCGCTTCGCGTCTCGGTGAAGCCGGGCGGATGCTCGGGTTTCAACTACGACATGTTCTTTGACTCTGAGTTCGCCGACGATGACATCCTGCGTGACTACGACGGCGTGAAGGTCGTCGTAGACGCGGCGAGTGCCGAACTGTTGACTGGCTCGACCTTGGACTTCTCGGACAGCCTTCAGGGCGCGGGTTTTCACATCACCAACCCCAACGCAACCCGCACCTGCGGTTGCGGCAACTCCTTCAGCTAGAGAACGCCCCTCGTGAGCACCCCGGTTGGTCCCTATTCGCCGTGGCGTCGCGCGGGCGACCTCGTCGTCATCTCCGGCCAGCTCGGACTTCTTCCGAGTCACGACACCCCCACGATGGTCGAGGGTGCCGCGTCGGATCAATTACGCCAAGCGCTCGTCAACGCCCGCCGGGTTCTCGGCGAAGCCGGTGCCACGTTCGATCAAGTGGTGAAGGCCACGCTCTTTCTCGTTGACATGGATGACTTCACCTCGTGCAACGAGGTGTGGGTCGATGCCTTCGAGCCACCGCGGCCCACCCGCTCGGCCGTTGCCGTGGCGATGTTGCCGCTCGGCGCACGCGCCGAGGTCGAGCTCTGGGCGTACTCGCCGCTCAGTTAGGCGTGTACTCGTTTGGCGTGGTGCCGAACTTGTAGCCAACGGAACGCACCGTTTGGATGAGGTGCGCGTACTCTTCACCGAGTTTTGCCCGCAACCGGCGAACGTGGACGTCGACCGTGCGCGCGCCGCCGTAGTACTCGTAGCCCCAGACCCGACTGAGCAGCGTCTCGCGCGTGAAAACGCGGTTGGGGTTGGTGGCGAGGAAGCGGAGCAACTCGTACTCCATGTAGGTGAGGTCCATCACCCTTCCGGCAATCGATGCCTGGTACGTCTCGAGATTCATTGAGAGCGCGCCGTGGTCAATCCGGGGGGCCACGCTATCGTTGCCCGCGCGGCGCAGACGATGGCGCAGGCGAGTGGCGAGCTCGCTCACGTCAAAGGGCCCGACGACGAAGTCGTCGAAGAGGTCTTCTCGAAACGTCAGATCGTCCAGTTGGTAGTGATCGAGGAGCAAGATGATCGGACCGACGCCACGTTCGCGGCTGCGCAGTTGGCGACAGAGGTTCATTGCTTCGCTGAAGGGGAACGCCGACGCGTTGATCACCGCGCCCGAGAATCCGTTCGTGGGTTCCAGGCTGGTGATCTCGTTGAGCCGCCCCGACGTCGCGACGGCGGGTGCGACGCCGGTGACGTCAAAGGCCTTGCGCACCGGCCCTTCGCACGAGGGAACGCAGAGGACGACGTCGATGTTCACAGCAGCGGGAGGTAACGCTCTAGCTCAAAGGGAGTGACTTGCCCTCGATAAGCGTCCCACTCGGCACGCTTGTTTCGCAAGAACCACTCGACTTGGTGGGCCCCGAGGGTTTCGTGCATCAGGCTCGAGCTCGCCATGAGGTCGACGGCTTCGGCGAGCGACTGGGGAAGTGGTGCAGTGCGAGCCCCTTCCTTGGGCAGTTCGTAGTCGCCGTTGACGCCGCGCAGGCCCGCCGCCAGGATGACCGCGAACGCCAGGTAGGGATTGGCCGCCGGATCGGGCGAGCGATATTCCACGCGCGTCGAGTCAAGCCGTCCGGGTTTCACCGATGGCACCCGCACCAGCGCGGCGGCGTCGTAGCGGGCCCATCCGGCCTCGACCGGCGCTTCGCCGCCCGGCACCAGACGCTTGTAGGAGTTGACCCACTGGTTCGTGATGGCCGTGATCTCCGGGGCGTGGTGCACGAGGCCGGCGATGAATTTGATGGCGAGTTCACTAAGTCCGTAAGGCCCGTCGCCGATGAACGCGTTGTGCTCGTCACTCCAGAGCGAGAGGTGCGTGTGCATGCCGGATCCCTGGACGTTGGGCAGAGGCTTGGGCATGAAGCTCGCCGCCACTGCGGACTGGCGCGCCAGTTCCTTCACGACGTGGCGAACCGACATGACGGTGTCGGCCATCGTGAGCGCGTCGGTATAGCGAAGGTCAATCTCGTGCTGACCGGGTGCGTCCTCGTGCTGGGCGTGCTCGACGCCGATGCCCATCTCTTCGAGCATCAACACGGTGCGTCGGCGCAACTGGCTGGCGGTGTCGTCGGGCAGGAGATCGAAGTAGCTACCCTGATCGATCGGTCGGGGCAGGTGACTCGGGTCGAGGTCGCTGAAGTAGAAGTACTCAATCTCGGGAGCGACGAAGAAGGTATAGCCCTGGTCGCGCGCGCTGCCCAGCACCCGCTTCAGCTGCTGGCGAGGACAGCCTTCGAAGGGGGTGCCATCGATATTGACAATGTCGCAGAAGACCCGGGCGACCCCGGCGCCCTCCGCGTACCAGGGAAGAAGTTGAAACGTCGTGAGGTCGGGGCGAGCGAGGACGTCGGACTCTTGGGTTCGAGAGAATCCGTCGATGGCGCTGCCGTCAAAGGTCATGCCTTGGTCGAGGGCGTCCTCGAGCTCGGCCGGCGTGACGTGAAAGGCCTTGTGGCGCCCGAGGACGTCGGTGAACCACAGTTGGACGAATCGAATGCCTCGTTCCTCCACTGTCCGAAGTACGTACTGTGCCTGGCTTTGCATAGGGGACATTCTCGCACCTTCTCCGAGTGAGCACATTGTGGGTCACGAAACACAAAACCCGCCGCTCAAATGAGCGGCGGGGTTT
>PLKM01000028.1 GCA_003141095.1 Acidimicrobiaceae bacterium
CATCATGCCGTGGAACTTCCCCTTGTGGCAGATCATCCGATGCGCGGCCCCGATGGTGATGTCGGGCAACGTCACGATTTTGAAGCACGCACCCAACGTTCCGGGTTGCGCGAAGTACATCGAGAATCTTTTCCTTCGCGCTGGTTTTGCGAACGGAATCTTCACCAACTTGTTCGTTGAAATCGACCAGATCGAGGGCATCATTGCCGATAGCCGTGTAGCGGGCGTCACGCTGACCGGATCCGAGCAGGCCGGCAGGTCCGTGGCCGCACTCGCGGGCAAGCACCTGAAGAAGTGCGTACTCGAACTTGGCGGATCCGACCCCTTCATCGTTGCGTCGTCGGCCGACATGGATCGAACGGTGGGCATGGCGGTAACCGCCCGGATCCAGAACAATGGTCAGGCGTGCATTGCGGCGAAGCGTTACATCGTCGTTCGAGACCGCGCCGATGAGTTCACCGAGAAGTTTGTCGACGCGATGTCGGCCGTGCCCACGGGGGACCCCATGGACCCGTCCACGGTGCTGGGCCCGCTCGTCAGCAAGTCACAGCTTGATCTTCTAGAAGCGCAGGTTGCGTCGTCGGTCGCGAAGGGTGCGGTGGTTCGCACCGGCGGCGCCCCGCTCGCGGGCCCGGGCTACTTCTATCCGGCGACCGTGCTGACCAATGTCCCCGCTGACTCACGGGCCGGCTGCGAAGAGCTGTTTGGTCCGGTGGCGGTTGTGCACGTGGTTGGCGATCTGGACGAGGCGATTGCCTTCGCCAACGACACCCCGTGGGGGCTCGGTGGCTCCATCTGGGCCACCGACCAGGGAGAGATTGACGCCGCCATCGCGCGTCTCGATGTTGGAATGGTTTTCGCCAACGCCCTTGTCGTGTCAATGCCCGAGCTGCCTTTTGGCGGAACGAAGAACTCCGGCATTGGTCGCGAGCTTTCACTGAGCGGCGTGCGTGAGTTCACGAACGCCAAGACCTTTTACGTCGCATGACCCCGCAGTACTACTTCGACCACGCCGCCTCTGCGCCGCGTCGCGATGAGGTGGTGGCCGCGATGGAGCCATGGCTCCGCGGCGTGGTCGGCAACCCTTCCGGGAGCCATCGCGCCGCGCGAGAAGCGCGTCGGGCGGTCGAGGAGGCTCGTGATGAGGTCGCTGAATTTGTTGGCGCCAAGCCCGGCGGCGTCATCTTCACCGCCGGTGGCACCGAATCGTGTCATCTGGCCATCGCGGGTGTGACGCATCACCATCGACGCACCCACGATGCGAGCGCAATCGTGATCTCGCGTACTGAACACAATGCGGTGCTCGACGCCGCCGAGATGATGGCGCGCGACTTCGAGAATGTGACCGTTCGTTTCGTCGACGTTGACGCCGAAGGCGTCCTCGATCTTGAATCCCTGCGCCAGGCGCTGGACGTCGACGTGGCCATTGTGAGTGTCATGGCCGCCAACAATGAGACCGGCATCTGCCAGCCGCTCGATGGAGTGAGCGCGTTGGCGCACGCGGTGCCGAACGGCGTCTTGACCCACACCGACGCCGTCGCCGGGGCTCCGTGGCTCTACCTGCCAATGGCTACGTCCACCATCGACATGATTTCGATCTGCGCCCACAAGATCGGCGGGCCGGTGAACAGTGGCGCGCTCATTCTTCGCAGCGACATCGCGCTCGACGCCATGGTGCCCGGCGGCGGACAAGAGCGGGGACGCCGTGGCGGCACGGTGGACGTGGCCGCGTGCGTGGGCTTGGCAGCGGCGGCGCGAATCACCGCGAAGGAGCTCGCCGAGACCAACGATCGGGTCATTGACTTCCACCACCGGTTGTGCGCCGCGTTGAGTTTCCTGCCGGGATGTGAGATCACGGCTCCGTCGGCGAGCAAGGTTCCGGGCACAGTGCACGTCACCTTTGAGGGAATCGTCAGCGACGAACTGCTGTTCCTGCTGGACCAAGAGGGCGTCTGCGCGTCGGCCGCGTCGAGCTGCTCGAGCGGCGCCGGGCAGTCGAGCCACGTCTTGGCGGCCATGGGAATGGCGCTCGAGCGTTCGAGGGGATCGCTGCGGCTCAGCATGGGCCCCGAGACCACCCTCGAAGAGGTCGATGCCCTCATTGGCATTCTGTCGTCTGTGGTCTACCGCTTGGCGACGGAAGCATAGAAGTCTGCTCGGGCTGGCAGACTGGTTCAATGAAAGTCCTTGTTGCAATGAGCGGAGGCGTTGACTCGTCCGTGGCCGCCGGTCTGCTTCTGGAGGCCGGACACGAGGTTGTCGGCGCGACCTTGAAGCTCTGGGGCGGTGCCTCGGACTCTGGTTGCTGCTCGGTTGCCGACGTCGACGACGCACGCCGCGTCGCCCAGACCCTCGGCGTTGACCACCACGTCTTTAACTACACCGAGGAGTTCGAGCGTCACGTCGTGGATCCCTTCATTCGCGCCCACGCAGCGGGCCAGTCGCCCAACCCGTGTATTGAGTGCAATCGTCATATCAAGTTCGATCTGCTCTTCGAGCGCGCCGAGCGCCTCGGTTTCGACGCAGTGGCGACCGGTCATCACGCAAAGGTCCTTTCGCGCGACGGCTCGCACTATCTGGTGCGCGGCGCCGATGACCAGAAGGATCAGAGTTACGTCCTCGGTTACCTTCGAGAGGATCAACTTGCCACGCTTCTGTTGCCCATTGGGGACATGAATAAGAGTGACGTGCGTGTTCATGCCGAGCGCCTCGGGCTCAGAACGTGGGATAAGCCCGACAGCCAAGACGTGTGTTTTATCGAAGCGTCCAAGGGGCGCGAGGTCTTCTTGCGCCAGCGCATCGAACTCACGACGGCCAAGATCGTTGACCGCGCGACCGGCGAGGTTATCGGTGAGACCGACGCCGCGGAACTAATGACGGTTGGTCAACGTCGAGGGGTACTTCCCGGGCGAAACGGCGAGAAGCGCTACGTCGCGAAAGTCGACATCAGCGGAGGACGCATCGAAGTCGGACGACTTGACGACGTGCTCATCACCGCGATCCATCTCGACGAGACCTCCCTGAGCTTCGCGCACGAGCCGATAAAAGATGGCTCGGTGGTGCTGGCTCAATGGAGTGCGCACGGGGTTTCGAAGCCCGCAACTCTTCGATTCACCACTCGATGGTGGCTGGAGCTGCACGCACCGGCTCGACCCGTGGCGGCGGGCCAGAGCGTGGTCTTCTACCGAGTTGATGAGCCAACGATTGTCGAGGGCGCGGCGATCGTTTCGCCATCGTGAGCGCCCCATCGAGGCGAGCGGAGTTCCTGCGCACAGAGATTACGCGGCACAATGACGCCTATTTCGTCCACGATGCACCAATCATCCCCGACGCCGATTACGACGCCTTGGTGCAAGAGCTGAGAGCGCTCGAAGCCGAACATCCCGAGTTGCGTAGCGAGTCGTCGGTGACGAGCAGGGTGGGCGCGCCCTCGTCGACGGTTTTCAGCGAGGTCGTCCACGCCGAGCCAATGCTCAGCCTCGACAATGTCTTTGACGAGGATGAACTGCGGACGTGGAGCGATCGGGTGGCGAGGGGCTTGGCTGAGGACGCTGCGAACCTGTCGTTCGCGGTTGAACCGAAGATCGATGGTCTGGCGCTCTCGATCACCTACGTGGACGGGGTCTTGACCCAAGGAGCCACCCGGGGCGATGGGCGGGTCGGCGAGGACGTGACCGATAACGTTCGGACAATTCGTAATCTCCCGACGGTCTTGAACGGCACGGTGCCCGGGCGCGTGGAGGTTCGCGGCGAGGTGTTCATAGCGAAGCACGATTTCGTCGCTCTCAACGAGCGCCAACGCGAGGTTGAGGGCAAGGAGTTTGCGAATCCGAGAAACGCCGCGGCGGGGAGCCTTCGCCAAAAGGACTCGGCGGTGAGCGCCTCGCGGCCTCTGTCCTTTCTGGCGTACCAGTTGGTTGATCTCGATCAGTCGACTGCATTCGTGCACTACATCGACACCATTCATCAGCTCGCGCGTTGGGGGTTCTTCACCGCGCCCGAGACCGAGTTCGTCGATGGCGCTGAGGCCATGGTTGCGCGCAGCACATGGTTCGAGACGCGTCGTCACGACCTGCAGTACGAGATTGACGGCGTCGTCATCAAGGTGGATGACCTGGCCCAACGAGACGTCCTCGGTTTCACTAGCCGTGCTCCTCGCTGGGCCGTCGCTCGGAAGTTCCCTCCAGAAGAGCGAACCACGCGGCTTCTCGCCATTGAAGTCTCGATTGGACGAACCGGTCGTGCCACCCCGTACGCGGTGCTCGAGCCGGTGGTGGTGGCGGGCTCTTCGGTCGCGCTGGCGACCCTGCATAATCAAGATCAGGTATCCCAGAAGGATGTCCGTCCGGGCGACCTCGTCATTGTCCGCAAAGCCGGTGACGTCATACCCGAAGTGGTGGGTGCGGTGGACGAACCGGGGCGCACGCGAAGCCCGGTGTGGAAGTTCCCAACGAAGTGTCCCGAGTGCGGCGGTTCTCTCGAAAGGGTCGGCGAACAGAGCGATACGTACTGCGTGAACCCCGCATGCCCCGCCCAGCTGCTACAACAGATCCTTCATTTCGCCTCGCGCGCGGCACTCGACATTGAAGGACTTGGTGAGCAGCGGGTCGCACAGCTGCTTGGCGAGGGTCTCATCAGCGACGTCGCCGACCTTTTCTCGCTTCGTGTGGGTGACCTCTCTTCACTCGAGGGACTCGGGGAGCTTTCGGCGGCGTCTCTCGTGCGCGCCATCGAGAGAGCCAAGTCGGCGCCGCTTAGTCGGGTGCTCATTGGCCTCGGCGTGCGCCACGTCGGCCCGGTCGCCGCTCGCGAGTTGAGTTCGAGATTTCGTTCGTACGACGAACTGGCGAGCGCCCCCCTCGAGGAACTCGAGACTCTGGACGGGGTGGGTCCGGTGATCGCCGCATCGGTGTTTCGCTACTGTCGGGACCCGGAGCATAGTGAGCGCATGGTTCGGCTCAAGGCCGCCGGGCTCGATCTTGCGGAGCCCAATGTCCCGCCGCCGCTCGATGCCACGTTGGCCGGACGAGCTGTCGTGGTCACTGGGGCCGTGGAGGGTTATTCCCGAGACGACGCCGAATCGGCGATCGTGGCCCGTGGCGGCTCGTCACCCGGTTCGGTCTCCAAAAGAACCTATTGCGTAGTCGTGGGCGAGGCGCCGGGCGCCTCGAAACTCTCAAAGGCGCGGGAACTCGGGATTCCAATGATTCCAGGTTCAGCTTTTCTGGGGCTTTTGGAGAGCGGAACATGGTCAACCACCCTCTCCTGAGCCTTCCTTACTAGGGTTAGGGACGCCCATGCCTCTTCCAACGTTTACCTCCGGACACGACCTCGCGGGTCGTTATCGCATCATTGAGCTGCGTGGTGTCGGTCACACGGCCGAGGTCTACAGCGCGGAGGACCTCTCATTGAGCCGCACGGTCGCCGTCAAGGTCCTCCTGCCGTCCCTGGCGGCCCACGAAGGGGTTCGGCGCGCCTTTCGCGATCACATCGTGCGCGCCTCGACGCTCAGCCATCCGCATTTGGCCCGGGTCTTTGATGGCGGCCAAGAGTCGGGTGCCATATTCATGATCACTGAGTACCTGGACGGTGGTTCGTTGGAAGACGTGCTCAGCGCCGGGCGAACACTCGAGATCGATGACGTGGCGCGCCTGGGCCGTGACGTGGCGAGCGCGTTGAGTTACGTCCACGCCAACGGCTTCGTGCACGGCGAGCTCTCTCCGAGCAAACTGCTCTTCGACAGTGAAGGACGAGTTCGCGTCAGCGACATCGCTCTCGCCGGCCTCGGTATTCCCTATCGTGAGCAGCTCACACTCGACGATGCTCGTTACATGAGTCCCGAGCAGGCCGTGGGTGAGAGCGCCGGGCCCGAGTCCGACGTCTACGCGCTGGCCCTGATCCTCTTCGAAGCGGCCACGGGGACGGCCGCGTTTGAAGGGGCGACTCCCGAGGCGACGTTGCGCGTGCGCATCAACTCCTCTCTGCCGGTGCGAGTCGAACTCGGCACACTTGACATGTTGCTGGCCCAAGCCGCGGTTGCCGACGCCCAGCTCCGTCTCAGCGCCGAACAGTTTTCCAGTCGACTGAGCGCAGTCGTGAGTGATTCCACCCCACTCATCGTTCGCAGGGACCACGGCGGAGTGCCCCGGTTGGCGCAGATTCCACTGGCCGAGCCACGCAATTCAATTGGCTTTCGTCCGCCCTCGCCCGATCAGATTGTTGGCACGAGGCAGTTGCGAGACACGTCGCCACAGTTTCCCCGCCCTCAGCCGCCGCGCCCAGGCGCGGAACCGGCGTCGGTCGCGAGGAGTTTCGCGTCGACGCGCCCCTCGGCCCCGCGGGGCTTTGATTCGCTACCTCCTTCGCGCCCGACCCGAGGGCGCCGCATCGGCTTCGCAGCGGCGGCGGTCCTGATCGTGCTTGTCGCCGTGGGCGGGGGTGCGGTGTGGAAGTTCGGGCTCTTCAGCCAGACACACGCGGTTCCCCAACTCGTTGACAAGAACTACCGGGACGTGTCGAGTCTCTTGAGCGGTGGAAACTTCACATTGGTCGAGGGCAAGTCCGTAATTTCATCCAAGGTGCCGAAGGACGACGTGATTTCGCAATCGCCAGCGGCGGGAGCGAGCGCGAAGTCAGGTTCAGCCATCACGGTCACTGTTTCCAAGGGGCCAGTACTGGTGACGTTGCCAACGTCGCTGATTGGCGAGAGTTGTGCGGCGGCGTCGGCAAAACTTAAGGTCCTGAAACTCGTCGGATCATGCGCCACTTCAGTGGCGAGCACGCGAACGGCCTCGGGCCTCATCGCCGAGGTTCTCTATCAGCGCACGAAGAATCCGCTGGCCGTGCCCGCGGGCTCAACCGTGAAATTAGTGTTAAGCGCCGGTCCCGGGCCTACCGTTCCAACGACGACCACCACGACCACCACGACCATTCCGACGACCACGAGCGCTCCGACGACCACGACGACACTCGCGGGGGAGGGCCTGCGCGCGATGCCCAATGTGGTGGGGATGAATCAAAGTGAAGTGAACACCGCGATGCATAACGCCGGTCTCTACTATCGAACGCAGGGTCCTGGAGCGGGCACGCCGGCGTGGACCACGGTCGTGTCCTCGGTACCGGCGGCGGGCACCATGGTCAAATGGCACTCGACCATTGTTTTGAACGTGAAATGAGCGCGGGCTGTGATCTCTGCGAAGCCGCGGTCATCAGTACGCGCTACTACGAAGACGACACGTGCTGGATAGCCGACTGCGAGATCTGCCAGGTACCAATGGTCGTGTGGCGAGTCCATAGCCCTTCTCCCTCTGACGAGGTGAAGAAGATCCTCCAGGAAAAGTTGGGTCGGGTGGCCGACCAAGAGTTGGGAGAGGGCAACTGGTCCCTGGACGACCACATGCGCAACATTCCCGATCACTATCACGCCCACGCCCGTCGGCCCTACTTCTGGAATCACGCCCGGGCCTGATAGGTGCTCTGAATCGTCGTTACAATCGGTGCACGACAATTATTTTTAGGGGGAATCACCATGGGTGCACTTGACGGCCGTGTGGCAATCATTACCGGCGCAGGACGAGGCATTGGCCGCGAGCACGCGTTGCTCTTCGCCGCCGAGGGGGCGAAGGTCGTGGTGAACGACCTTGGCGGTTCTCTCGACGGATCCACATCGACTGCTTCACCCGCGGAAGAGGTTGTCGCAGAGATCAAGGCCATGGGTGGCGAGGCCGTGGCAAATCACGACAACGTGGCGGATTGGGAAGGCGGAGCCCGACTTGTCCAGTGCGCGCTCGACGCCTTCGGCGATCTGAACGTATTGGTGAACAACGCGGGAATCTTGCGCGACCGCGTGCTGGTGAACTTGAGTGAAGACGACTGGGACGCGGTCATCCACGTCCACCTGAAAGGACACTTCGTCCCGACGCGACACGCCGCCACCTACTGGCGCGAGCAGGCCAAGGCCGGTAAGACCGTGAAGGCCTCGATCATCAATACTTCATCAACCTCCGGTCTAATCGGCAACATTGGCCAGTCCAACTACGGCGCCGCGAAAGCCGGCATCGCCGCCTTCACCGTGATTATCGCCGAAGAGCTCGGACGTTACGGCGTGCGCGCCAACGCGATTGCCCCGGCGGCGCGCACCCGAATGACCGAATCAACGCCCGGCCTCTCCGACCACGTCGTAAAACCCGCCGACGCGGCGGTCTTTGACGTGTGGGACCCGGCGAATATCTCGCCTCTGGTCGCGACGCTCGCGATGGAGGACTGTGCGTCGACGGGCCAGGTCTTCTTCGTCCAGGGCGGCACCGTTCGCAAGTTCCAAAACTGGACCATGACCGAAACCCTCGAGAAGAACGACCGCTGGGAAGTCGCCGAACTTGCCGCACAGCTGCCCACTCTGTTGAAGTGAGCGACCCGCGCCCACCGGCGCATCTCGACCGAGAGGATCCCGAGGGACTTCTCAACGCGCGTACCGACCCGGGTAGTGCCGCCTTTGGCACCATGGGTACCGAAGCGGGCAGTGACCTCAACTGGATCATGCTGCTGCGGGCTCGGGTCCAAGCGAGGGCCGAGGGATCGAGCCGTTACCAGTGGTGGGTGCTGTGGTCGCTGCTGGCCGGACTCTTCGCCTTGAACTTCACGTTCACGGTCTTCATCGTTGCGCTGCCCACGGTCGCGACGCAGTTCCACACGAGCGTCACCGTGCTCACCTGGACCATGGTCGGACCGCTCTTGGCGTACGGGCTCGCCGCGCCAATTCTTGGAAAGACCGGCGACATCTACGGGCACCGTCGCCTCTATCTGTTTGGACTCGCCGGGGCGATGGTTTCGGCGATCCTCACCGCCCTGTCGCACAACGTGGACATGCTGCTCTTTGCCCGAACCCTCGACGGTGTGCAGGGCGCCGCGACCGGCACCGCGTCGGGCGCATTGATCAACATGGTCTTCAGTCCCGAGGAGCGCGTGAAGGCGATGGGGTGGTGGTCGCTGATCGGAGCCGGCGGGCCGGTCATCGGTGTCTCTCTCGGTTCGCCCATCATCGCGGCCTACGGCTGGCGAGCGCTGTTCTGGTTCCAGTTGGTGCTCGTCGTCGTGGCCTTCATCGTGGTCGTGATTCTCTTGCCGCGCCGGCGGGGATTCGACGTCGAAGAGGCCCAGAAGAAGGCCGAGGCCCGGCGCCAGTTCAAGAAGATGGACTGGCTTGGCAGTTGGTCGCTCTCGTTCGCGGTGGGGACGCTGATGCTCGGCCTCTCCATCGGGCCGTCGGTGGGGTGGAGCAGTCCTTGGACCATTGGCTGCTTCGTTCTCTCGATCGCGATGACGGCCACCTTCGTGCACCGGATTCGCCACGCTGAGAATCCGCTCATTCCCGCCCGTTACTTTCGTCGCCGCAACTTCGTGATGCCTATGATTCTGCGCGGGACGTCGAACTTCGCGTACTTCGGAGCCTTTTTTCTCTTCCCCCTCCTGATGGAACAGGGATACGGCTATTCCATCCCTCGGGTGGGGGCGCTCGCCATTGCCCGGCCCATCACGTTCTCGCTCTGCTCCCCGATCGCGGGTTACGTGGCGATCCGCATCGGCGAGCGCGTGAGCGCCGTCGCGGGGGCTACGTTCCTGACGGGATCACTCGCATTGTTCGCCCTGCTTCATCCGAGTTCGGGAGCCTGGTTCGTGGCCGTCGCTCTCGCGCTGTCGGGCCTCGGGATGGGCGTCGCTATGCCCTCGACGAGTTCGGTCATGGCCAACGAGGTTCTCACGAGCGAGTTCGGCGTCATGTCCGCCGCCCAGATGTTGGCGACGCAGGTGGGCGAGGTCGCCGGGATCCAGATTCTGGAAACCGTCCAGCAGGCGCTCGTTCGCCGCGACAAGCTTGTTCATGCGAAACCCGGGCCTGCGCTACTGGCGACGTTCCATCTACCGTTCTTCATCGGCGCATGCGTGGGGGCGGTCGGAGTGATCGCGGCGTTCTTTATTCGTTCGGTGCCGCGCGACCGGACCTAACGGGCCCCGTTGTTCTGCCGGTAGTCTTTAACCCTATGACTACTGCGATCATGCCCGGATGTGCGTCGTATTCCGCGCAGAACGGCCCCTTGGGCGTTCTCGTGCTGCACGGTTTCACCGGCAATCCTTCCTCCATGCGTCCCCTCGCCGAGCGAATCGCCGGGGCCGGCTACAGCGTTGAACTTCCGCGCTTGCCCGGCCATGGCACGACGGTTGAGGACCTGAAGACCACGACCTGGGCCGACTGGGCCGGTGCCGCCGAGGTGGTTTACGACGCGCTGCGTTCGCGCTGCGACCGTGTGGCGGTGGTGGGACTGTCAATGGGCGGCGGGCTCGCCGCCCACGTCGCCGAGGTCCGCCCTGACGTCGCGGCGTGCGTCTTCATCAATCCGCTCGTCAAGCCCCCCGTCAAAGAGATGGTGGACGGTCTCGTCGCGCTGCTCGACGCCGGTATCGAGGACGTCGAATCGATTGGATCGGATATCAAGAAGGAGGGCTCGGTCGAGGCCTCCTACGACGCGACGCCCCTCGCTCCCGCGGCCAGTCTCTTTGAAGCGATGAAGACCGTCAACGCTGACCTGGCTAAGATCTCGGCGCCGTCGCTGCTGTTGTCGAGCCGCGATGACCACGTGGTCACGTCCGACAACGGCGACGACATCGTCGAAAAGTCATCCGGGATCGTCGAACGCATCTGGCTCGAAGACTCGTACCACGTGGCCACAATGGACAACGACCGGGAACTCGTTGAGTCGGCCACCCTGTCCTTTCTCGACGACGTCTTGAAGTCATGACGTCGCCACTTCGTCGTGAGGACGTGGCGCACGTCGCCAAACTCGCCCGACTGTCGCTCACCGAGGCCGAGCTCGACTTGTTCACCGAGCAGCTCGGTCAGATCCTCGAGCACGCGAACGACATGAGCACGTTGAACCTTGAGGACGTGATCCCGACCGCTCACCCCTTCGGCCTCGTCAACGTGGTGCGCGACGACGTCGTTCGTCCGAGCCTCGATCGCGACGTGGTGCTGGCGATGGCTCCCGACGCTCAAGATGGACGGTTTGCCGTTCCTCGGATCATGGGAGAGGCGCCGTGAAGACCGCCCAAGGGATCGCGCGCGATGTGCAGAGCGGAGAGTCATCGGCGACCGCTGAGCTCGAGAACTCGTTGAGCGCAATCGGTGCCCGCAACGAAGAGCTCAATATTTTCCTTTACGTTGACGAAGCGGGCGCTCGCGCTGCGGCGTTGTCCGTTGACGAGCGGGTCGCCAAAGGGGAAAACGTGGGTCCGCTGGCCGGCGTGCCCATCGCCATCAAAGACAACATGTGCCAGACCGGAATCCCGACGACATGCTCGTCGAAGATACTGGAAGGTTGGCGCCCTCCCTACAACGCCACCGTCATCGATCGTCTGATGGCGTGCGGTGCGGTGCCGGTCGGGAAGACGAATCTCGATGAGTTCGCGATGGGCTCGTCGACCGAGAACTCCGCATTCGGACCAACCCGTAACCCCCTCGATCCATCACGGGTGCCGGGCGGTTCGTCGGGGGGCTCCGCGGCCGCGGTGGCGGCGAACATGACGCCGCTCGCCCTGGGCAGCGACACGGGCGGCTCCATTCGCCAGCCCGCGGCTCTATGCGGACTCGTGGGAATGAAGCCCTCCTACGGCCTGGTCTCTCGCTACGGCTTGATCGCCTTCGCGAGTTCGCTCGACCAAATTGGTCCGTTGTCCAAGACCGTCACGGACGCCGCGATGTTGCTCGAGGCGATTGCGGGGCACGACCCGATGGATTCGACGTCGCTGCCCGAGCCGTCGCCTTCGCTCGTGGCGCACGTGAACGACGGCGTTGCCGGAAAGCGTGTCGCGCTCGTGCGTGAACTCGTGGAGGGCGCGGACGACGACGTCGTGGCGTCGGTGAATCGTGCCGTCGCGGCGCTGAAAGACGCCGGAGCCACCATCGTGGAGCTTTCGATTCCCGAGTTCCGCCTGGGTCTGAGTGCGTACTACCTGATTGCCCCGGCCGAGGCGTCGAGCAACCTCGCTCGCTACGACGGCGTGCGTTTCGGTCTTCGTGTGAACGGTGAGGACGTGGCCGCGATGAACGAAGCGACCCGAACCGCTGGGTTCGGCGCCGAGGTGAAGCGGCGGATCATGCTCGGCACGTACGCGCTGTCGGCGGGATACTTCGACGCCTATTACGGCCAGGCTCTGAAGGTTCGCACCCAGATGATCGATGCCTTCAAGCGTGCGTATCAGCAGGCGGACCTCCTGATCGGGGCAACGACGCCATCGGTGGCGTTCGCCTTTGGTTCAAAGACCAGCGATCCCATGGCCATGTACCTGTCGGACGTCTTCACGATTCCCACGAACCTGGCCGGTGAGGCCGCGGTCTCCGTGCCCTTCGGTACTGGAGAAGCCGGACTGCCCGTCGGCGTGCAACTGCTCGGTCCGGGACGAAGCGAAGCCCAGTTATTCGCCGCCGCACGTGTTCTTGAACTGGCGGAGGGACGCCCATGACGCTGCCTGGAGATTGGGAAATGGTCGTGGGGCTCGAGGTTCATACCGAACTGAAGACCGCGACGAAGATGTTCTGCGGCTGCGCGAATCACTTCGGGTCAGAGCCCAACACCAACACCTGTCCGGTCTGCCTGGGACTGCCGGGCTCGCTGCCAGTACTGAACGTGCACGCCGTGGACCTCGCGATGGCCATAGGCTTCGCGCTGCACAGTACGATCGCGTCGTCCACGTTTCACCGCAAGAACTACTTCTATCNNGGGTGCCGGGCGGCAGCAGCGGCGGCAGCGCGGCCGTCGTTTCGGCCGGGGCCGTCCCCTTCTCCCTGGGGACGGACACCGGGGGGTCGATCCGGCAGCCCGCCTCCTTCTGCGGTGTGGCCGGCTTCAAGCCGACCTACGGGCGGGTCTCCCGCTACGGGCTGATCGCCTTCGCCTCCTCCCTGGACCAGATCGGTCCCTTCACCCGAAGCGTCGAGGACGCCGCCCACGTCTTCACCGCCATGGCCGGGCACGACCCGCGCGACAGCACCACCTCGCCGCTCCCGGTCGAGCCGGTCGCCACCCAGGTGGCGCGGGGCGTCGCGGGGATGCGTCTCGGCGTCCCCCGCGAGTACATGGCCGAGGGACTGGAGCCGGGCGTGCGTGCCGCGGTCCTCGCCGCGCTGGCGGAGCTCGAGAAGCTCGGCGCCACCCTGGTCGAGGTGTCGCTGCCCTCCACCGAGGCCGCGCTCAGCACCTACTACATCATCGCGCCCGCCGAGTGCTCGGCCAACCTCGCCCGGATGGACGGGGTCCGGTTCGGCCTCCACGTCGATCGCAAGTCGCTCACCGACACCTACCTGGAGACCCGCGGCCAGGGCTTCGGGCCCGAGGTCAAGCGCCGGATCATGCTCGGGACCTACGCGCTCTCGAGCGGGTACTACGACGCCTACTACCGCCAGGCGCAGAAGGTGCGCACCCTCATTGCGGAGGAATTCGACCGCGCCTTCGAGAGCGTGGACGCCCTGGTCTGCCCCACCTCACCGATCGTCGCCTTCCCCAAGGGGGACAAGAGCGATCCCCTCTCCATGTATCTCTGCGACGTTCTCACCATTCCCGTGAACCTCGCCGGCCTGCCGGGCATCTCGATCCCGTGCGGGCTGAGCCAGGGGCTGCCGGTCGGGCTGCAGGTCATCGGACCGCGGCTCGGCGATGCGCAGGTGCTCCGGGTCGCGCGCGCCTACGAGGCGGCGACCGCCTGGCACGCGCAGATGCCGCCGTCGTCGCCCACGGCGACGGGGACTCCGTCATGACCTCGACCAGCGCGGTGAGCACCCTGGATCAGGTGATGGAGCGGTGGGAGCCGGTCATCGGCCTGGAGGTCCACGGTCAGCTGCTCACCCGGAGCAAGATGTTCTGCGGGTGCAGCGCCGATTACATCGGCAGCCCGCCCAACAGCAACACCTGCCCGGTCTGCCTCGGTCTTCCCGGGGTGCTGCCGGTGATGAATCGGGTCGCCGTGGAGTACACGGTGCGGAGCGCGCTCGCGCTCAACTGCGAGATCCCCGAGCACAGCAAGTTCGACCGCAAGAACTACTTCTATCCCGATATGCCCAAAGACTTCCAGATCAGCCAGTACGACCTGCCAATCAACTCCGGTGGGTACCTAGATCTTCCCGATGGCAGCCGCGTCTCGATTGAGCGAGCCCACCTCGAAGAGGACACCGGCAAGTCCACGCACCTTGGCGGGACGGGCCGAATTCACGGCGCCGACCGTTCGCTCGTGGACTACAACCGCTCAGGTGTTCCGCTCGTGGAGATCGTCTCGGGTCCTGATATCCGTTCGTCCGCGCAGGCGCGCGCCTACGTGGCGGAGTTGCGCGGCATCTTGATCGCCACGGGGGCATCGGACGGACGCATGGAAGAGGGCTCCGTGCGCATCGACGCCAACGTCTCTGTTCGCAAACCCGACGCGGTCTTTGGAACCCGCTGCGAGATCAAGAATCTGAACTCACTGCGCAGCCTTCAGCGCGCGATTGACTACGAGGCCCTGCGCCAGATTGACGTCATTGAAGACGGCGGCAGCATTCGTCAAGAGACCCGACATTGGGACGAGATTCTCGGTGTGACGTCGACCATGCGCACCAAGGAAGAGGCCGAGGACTACCGGTACTTCCGTGAACCCGACCTGGTGGACCTAGACCCGGATCAGGCTTGGCAGGACCGTATCCGTGAATCGCTACCCGCCATGCCCGCCGAGCGTCGCCAGAAGCTCACGGCTCGTGTGCTGGACCCGACCCCGGCGCAGCTCGACGGGGTCGAAGTGGTGATCGACTTGGGGCTCGAGGCCTTTGTCAACGCGGCCATTGATGCCGGCGCCGATCCGGCGCTCGCGATCGCCCGAGCCGCGAATGAGCTCGCGGCGGGCATTGACGATCTCCACAATCTGACTCTGGAATCCTTCAGCGCCACGGTACGGATGGAACAGAGCGGCGAACTTTCGTCGACGCAGGCCAAGACGGTGCTCGGAGAGTTGCTGGCGAGCGGGGGAGACCCGAAGGCCATTGCGACGGCGAAGGGATACGAACAACTGTCCTCGGACTCCCTCGGAACCACCGTGGCGACTTTGATCGAGGAGAATCCTGACGAGTGGGCCCGTTACCGCGAGGGCGACGAGAAGCTGGCTCAATTCTTCATTGGCCAAGTGATGAAAGTCACGAAGGGTCGGGCTAACGGCAAGGCCGTAATTGCTGAACTGCAGGCCCGCCGTTAACGGGCGGCTCTTGACGTCTCGCCATCAGGGAAGTCGAATCCCACCCACTGACGGATGCGACGGGTCAGGTCGCGTCCAGGCGTTTGCCCGTTTCAACTCGCCTGCGAAGGGGTGACTCTCACGAATTTGCTGAAGACCACGATGTTGGACTCGTAGTGGCCGGTGGCGTGATCAAAGACGCCCCCACAGGTAACGAGATTGAGCAGACGTCCACCGTGCGAACCGTAGACGAGTTTGTCGGGGAAATTTGTCTTCGAATACTGCACCACGCTGGTCACCCTGAAGGTGGCGGAGGCATGATCGGCGAGGACCACGTGAATGAGTGCGCCCGCCTTCAGCGTACGAAGAAGGAAAAAGACTCCGGGTCCGAGGTGCGAATCAACGTGGCCAAGGATCACCGACGAGCCCACATCGCCGGGAGTTGGACCGTACCGGTACCAACTCACTGTACGTGTGGTGGACGGCACCATAACTTGACCATCGGGCTGCAGGCCCACGATTCCGACGCTCGTGCTCACGTCAATAGAGGGGATTGCCAACTCGCGAGGAATGGAATGGCGTACCGGCGCCGGGTTGACCACGGGGGGTCGCGCGAGGGTTGTGGGCGAGGACGTCAACACCGTAGTGGCGGGCTTTCTAGAGGCCCACACGCCTACTAGCGCTCCCATCGCGATGACGAGAGCGAAGGCGCAAACGAACCAGCACGTCAACTCAAGTGTTGAGCGCCCCTTACGTCCCGGGGGGGCTGTCATTTGGCGCGCCGCCGCTGTTGCGAGCGTGACGACGACGAGTTAGCACGGCTGCTGCTCCAGCTGCTGCGGCCAGGCCCACCGCTCCAAGTCCAATCGGTGCGAAGGGAGTTGGACCGGATCCCGCAGTTCCGCCGAAACCAGTAGCGGGCGCCCCCACCGGAATCACCGGTGTCGTGGTCGTGGTCGTCGTTCCCTTAGCCCTGGTCGTAGGTCCCCTGGTCGTAGTCGTCGTGCTCTTGGTCGTCGTTCCCTTTGTCGTGCCCTTGGTCGTCGTCGTCGTCGTGCCCTTGGTCGTCGTCGTGGAACCAACGGTCGTGGTTGTCGTCCCGGTGCTCGCCAAGCACGTGGGCACGTTAATCACGTTGTCGTCGAGGGTCACGGCGCCGTTGCGCGCGAGGACGCGACCAGTCACGGTCGCTCCCGTGTTCATCGTGGCCGAACTCAGGGACATTATCGTTCCGCTCATGTTGCTGGTGGTTCCCAGTGTTACGGAACTACCGGCTTCCCAGAAGACGTTGCAGGCCTGTGCCCCATTTTCCAGAATCACGCTGCTGCCCGAAGCGGTGGTCAGCGTTGATCCAGCTTGGAAGATGAAAACTGCGCTTGCATCGCCGCCACCGTTGAGTGTCACTGATCCGGTGAGGGCCATGCTGGTTGACGAAGCGTAGATGCCCGGAGTCAACGTGGAGCCGCCAAGATCGCTCGGGGCGGTGGTTGCCGGAGTGCTCCCAGCAGTATTCAAAAACGCCGTCGTGAGATCATTCTGGGCGGCTAGCGCTTGGGCGTCGGCGACGAGCGTGGTGCCCGAACTCTGCACTCCGGGCGGGAAGCCAGTGACGGCAGTACCGGGCGCCAAGCCGATGTCCCCAGAGATCACGGTCGAACCGGTATTGGTAATTGTGGATCCGGCCAGCACCGCAAAGTTCGATGCGGTTCCAAGGTTGATAGCCGTCGGTGCGGCCGCGGCGGGCTGACTCACAAAGGCTGTCAACGTTAGGAGAACTATCCCACTCACCGAGAATGCACTAATTCCAAGTCGGGCGCGCGACTGCCGCGTTGGAGGGCGACGAACCGCGTCAACTTTTCTTGCAAAATCACGCCAAGAACGAAAGTGTTTTGGTTGGTCGTGACTGGACATGATTGCCCTTTCGGCAAAGATCATCTTTTTTCATCGTTGACAACGACGAATACTGAACTTTGTATCAATTACATGATACGTGATTTATATCAAATTATTATCAAACTTCAACCATGCTTCAAAATTGAGGCCCTCGATGGTTGAATCCCAGCCCTCAGTCAGGATTTCAACTGTCCGTGACGGTTAAGGCAGACTTCGCGTGTTCACCATTGACAATGACGACATGAAGACTCCGTCGGCGTGATTTTTGATTGGCTTTGTAGGCTCGCGTCAATGGTTAAGAAGTCGTGGGTACGAGGGCTGGCTGTCGGAGCGGTTGCTTCCCTGGTACTCGGAAGCGCGGTGGCGCTCTTCCTGCGGCGGCGAAAGAAAAAACTCGCGGTCGCGACGACTGGTGACTCATCCGCGTCCAAGGCCGAAGGCATGGCGCAGGCAAGGCGTTGGCGGTTTGGCTTCGATAGTTCGCAGAGATCGCCTGGATCGATGAGCTCGATTGGATCCATCGGATCGTTCTGTTCCATTGGTTCGATCGGCAGCGCCTTCAGCATTGGATCCATCGGATCGTTTTGTTCCATTGGTTCGATCGGTTCGGCGTATTCTATTGCCTCGTTCGCCTCGTTCGCCTCGTTCGCCTCGTTCGCCAGTGCACTTTCCGAGCGGCTGCGTTCTCGTCTCCGCAGCTTCAACTCTTAGACTTGCCCGATGGCAAATCACCCCACACCGAGAAGTTCTGACGTCACCCTCGGCAAGGGTCGAGCACCCGCTCGGGCGATGCTGCGAGCCATGGGTCTGCAGGATGCGGACATGGTCAAACCCCAGATTGGCGTGGCATCGAGCTGGAACGAGGTGACACCCTGCAACCTTCCGCTCGACCGACTCGCCAAGCGCGCCAAGGTGTCCGTTCGAGACGCGGGTGGCGTGCCCTTCGAATTCGTGACGATCGCCGTCTCCGACGGAATCTCCATGGGGCACGAGGGCATGCGGGCCTCGCTGGTTTCGCGCGATGTCATCGCCGATTCGGTCGAAACCGTCATGCACGCTGAATGCTTCGACGCCATGGTGACGTTGGCCGGATGCGACAAGTCGCTACCGGGGATGTTGATGGCCGCCGCTCGCCTCGATGTGCCGAGCGTCTTTCTTTACGGTGGCACAATTCTTCCGGGCGAACTGCACGGTGAGGCACTCGACATCACGTCGGTCTTCGAGGCTGTGGGGGCCAACGCCGTCGGGGCCATAAGCGACGACGAACTTCGTGCCATCGAGTGCGCGGCCTGTCCCGGCGAGGGAAGCTGCGCGGGAATGTTCACCGCGAACACCATGGCGAGCGTTGGCGAAGCGCTCGGGATGTCACTGCTGGGTAGCGCGTCGGTTCCCTCGATCGACCCTCGCCGCGACCAGTACGCGTACGACTCCGGTCTCGCGGTGCTGAATCTTCTCGACAACGAGATCACCGCCCGCAAGATCATGACGAAGTCCGCCTTCGAGAATGCCATCGCGGTCGTGATGGCATTGGGTGGTTCCACGAACGCGGTGCTGCACCTGCTCGCCATTGCCCACGAGGCCCGCGTGCCCTTGGAGCTCGACGACTTCAACAAGATCGCCAAGCGCGTGCCCCACATCGCCGACACGAAGCCCCACGGCAAATACCACATGAGCGACCTTGACAAGATTGGCGGCGTGCCGGTCGTTCTCCAGCACCTGCTGGAGAACGACCTCTTGAACGGCGACGTGCTGACCGTGAGTGGACGGACGATGGCGGAGAACCTGGCCGAGCTCAACGCCTCGAAGCCGGATGGCGACGTGGTGCGCGATCTGCAGCACCCGATCAACGACCGCGGGGGAATCGCGATTCTCCCCGGGACGCTCGCCCCTAAGGGGTCGGTCGTCAAGGTCGCGGGCATTGACCGTCTGCAGTTCACGGGTGCCGCGCGGGTCTTTGACGGGGAGGACGCCGCGATGGCCGCCATTATGGCCAACGAGATCAAGCCCCGGACCGTGGTGGTCACTCGCTACGAGGGACCGAAGGCCGGGCCGGGCATGCGCGAGATGCTTGCGGTCACTGGCGCCATGAAGGGTGTCGGTCGAGGCGGGGACTCTGCGCTGGTTACTGACGGCCGCTTCAGTGGCAGCACGCACGGCTTCTGTGTTGGCCGCGTCGCGCCCGAGACTCTCGAGGGGGGACCGATTGGTCTCGTCGAGGATGGCGACACCATTGAGATCGACGTTGACACACTCTCGATGAATCTGATGGTTGAGCCAGCGGTGTTGGCGGAGCGTGCCAAACACGTCAAGCCTTTTGTTCCTCGTTACACCACGGGAGTTCTGGAAAAGTTCGCCCGTTTGGTGCAAGGAGCCGAGAAGGGTGCCGTGACGTCGGCCTAGCGGGCTTGTGCGGGGCTTCAACCTGTGCTTAGATTGATGCGTGACGACTCGTATCGGTAACCTCTCTGTAGTAGTAGGCGCCTGGCGCCGGTAGTCACGTTCAGTCGTACACCGGAGGCCTCCCAGAAAAGGGAGGCCTTTTTTCATATCTCAGAACAAAGGAACATTGTGCAACTCACTGGAGCGCAAGCACTCATCAAGAGCCTGGAACAGCAGGGGGTTGAGGTTATCTTCGGCCTGCCCGGTGGAGCGATTCTTCCGGTCTACGACCCGCTGCTTGACTCGAGCATTCGCCACATCCTCGTTCGCCACGAGCAGGGCGCGGGACACATGGCCGAGGGCTACGCGCTGGCGACCGGCCGACCCGGTGTCGCCATGGTAACGAGCGGTCCCGGCGCCACCAATATCGTCACCCCGATTGGCAACGCCCACATGGACTCGACGCCGCTGGTGGTCATCACCGGCCAGGTCGCGTCGGGCTCCATCGGCACTGACGCCTTCCAAGAGTGCGACATCACGGGTATCACGATGGGCATTACCAAGCACAATTTTCTGGTGAAGTCGGCCCAGGAGATCCCTCGCGCGGTCGCCGCGGCGTTCCATCTCGCAACTACTGGTCGGCCCGGTCCGGTGTTGATCGACGTGCCTAAGGACGTCACCCAGTCAATGATGGACTGGTGGTACCCCTCAACGGTTGAAGAGTACGACCTGCCGGGCTACCACCCCGAAGTGCCGCTCGACGAGGATGCGATCGCCCTCGCCGTCGCCTTGATCAGCGAGGCTGAACGTCCGGTGCTCTACGTCGGTGGCGGGACCCTCAAGTCGCGCGCGTCGGCTGAGCTCCTGGCCTTCGCCGAGCGCACGAAGATGCCCGTCGTCACGACGCTGATGGCGCGCGGAGCCTTTCCCGATTCGCACAATCAGCACCTGGGGATGCCCGGAATGCACGGCATGTACACCGCCGTGACCGCCATCCAGAAGTCCGATCTCTTGATCTCGCTCGGGGCCCGTTTCGACGACCGGGTCACCGGAAAGATTCCGGCCTTCGCCGCCGGCGCCAAGGTTATCCACGTTGACATCGATCGGGCCGAGTTCAACAAAGTCCGCCACGCCGACGTCGCCATCCAGAGCAACGTCGCCGCGGCCCTTCGGGCCTTTGACGCGGCGTCCGCGTCGCCCAAGAGCCTTGATTCGTGGTGGAAGCAGATCCGCGCCTGGCAAGAGCAGTATCCCCTCGTGTACGAGGAAGCGTCGACTGAAGGGCTGCTTCGTCCCCAACACGTCATCGAGGCCATCGCCGCCAAGGCAGCACCGGGCACGATTGTGGCTTCCGGGGTCGGCCAGCACCAGATGTGGGCATCCCAGTTCTGGAAGTACGAAGAGCCCGGCACGTGGATCAACTCGGGCGGCGCCGGCACGATGGGCTTCGGCGTTCCCGCCGCCATTGGTGCCAAGGTTGGTCGTCCCGACCGCACGGTGTGGTGCATCGACGGCGACGGCTGTTTCCAGATGACCGCGCAAGAACTGGTGACCGCCCGTTTAGAAGGAATTCCGATCAAGGTGGCGATTCTGAACAACGCCTACCTCGGTATGGTCCGCCAGTGGCAGGAGATGTTCTACGAAGAGCGCTACTCGGAGGTGTACCTGTCGGCGGACCTTCCGGACTACGTGAAGTGGGCCGAGGCAATGGGTTGTGTGGGTCTGCGGGCCACGAATCTCAAAGAGATGCACGACGTCATTGAAGAGGCCAACAGGATCAACGATGTTCCGGTCGTGATCGATTTCCGCACGGACTCGTCGGAGAAGGTCTTTCCGATGGTAGCCGCGGGAGCCAGCAACGACGACATCATGGTTCACCCGCTCCAGAGAGGAGTTTCGAAGTGAGCGCCACCCCCGAGCCATTCCTCGGCACGACCGACCACACGCCGGTTCGTCACCACATCCTTTCGGTGCTGGTCGAGAACAAGGCCGGTGTGCTCGCACGCATCGCCGGACTCTTCGCGCGCCGCGGCTTCAACATCTACTCGCTGGCCGTGGCGCCAGCGGAGAGCGGCGCACGGTTTTCACGCGTCACGATCGTCGTCGACGCCGAATCCGCCCCTCTCGAGCAGATCGTGGGTCAACTAGACAAATTGGTGAATGTCGTCGCGATATCGGATCTTTCACCAAAGGACGCCCTTGAGCGAGAGCTCCTGCTCGCAACCATCCAGACCAACGTCGACAATCGGACATCGCTGCTGGACATCATCGCGAGCGCGGGAGCGGCGATCGTTGACGTTGACGCCAGATCGGTGACGGTCATGCTCGCGGCGACGCCGGGGGGCTGTGACGAGCTGGAGAGAGCCCTCGAGGCTTTTGCCGATGTCGAGCTCCATCGGACCGGTCGCGTGGCTTTACCTAGACTTGGCAAGACGGCTTCGGCCTAATACCGGATGAATACAGAAAGAAACTGATCATGACGACCATGTACTACGAAGCAGACGCGGACAAAGAACTGCTGAAGTCGAAGAAGATTGCGATTCTCGGTTACGGCTCGCAGGGCCACGCCCACGCGCTGAACCTGCACGACAGTGGCTACGACGTACGGGTGGGGCTTCGCCCCGAGTCGTCCTCGGTGCACAAGGCCGAGGAGGCGGGTCTTCGAGTGCTGTCGATCGCCGACGCCTGCGCCGAAGCTGACGTCATCATGGTGCTCGTGCCCGACACCGAACAGAAGCGCACCTACGACGCCGACATCGCTCCACACCTCAGCACCGGTAAGTGCCTGCTGTTCGCGCACGGCTTCAACATCCGCTTCAACCTCATCAACCCTCCGGCTGACGTCGACGTCGCGATGGTCGCCCCGAAGGGTCCTGGTCACCTCGTCCGTCGCACGTACGTGGAGGGTGGCGGCGTGCCGGCACTGATCGCCGTGCATCAGGACGCCACCGGCCACGCGCACGCCATCGCGCTCGCCTACGCCGACGGCATCGGCGCAACTCGCGCCGGTGTACTGGAGACGACGTTCACCGAGGAGACCGAGACGGACCTCTTCGGCGAGCAGGCCGTGTTGTGCGGCGGCGTCTCCGCACTCGTCAAGGCCGGCTACGAGACCCTCGTCGAGGCGGGCTACCAGCCCGAGAGCGCGTACTTTGAATGCCTGCACGAGTTGAAGCTCATCGTCGACCTCATGTACGAAGAAGGCATCACTGGCATGCGCTACAGCGTG
This sequence comes from Acidimicrobiaceae bacterium, assembly GCA_003141095.1. Classification (GTDB taxonomy): domain Bacteria; phylum Actinomycetota; class Acidimicrobiia; order Acidimicrobiales; family RAAP-2; genus RAAP-2. Next base: position 22,745 of record PLKM01000028.1, read on the forward strand.
TCGGACACCGCCGAGTACGGCGACCTCACCCGGGGCCCTCGCATCATCACCGACCAGGTGAAGGCCGAGATGAAGAAGATCCTCACCGAGATCCAGGACGGCACCTTCGCCGCCGAGTGGATCCAGGAGAACGAGATTGGCCGTCCGCGCTACCGCGAACTTCGTGAGGCCGGCAAGAAGCACCCGATTGAGGACATCGGCAAGAAGCTTCGCGCCATGATGCCATTCGTATCGGCGGGCAAGCAGAAGGTCTCCGAGGTCTCGGGCGGCGACACCGACTAGGTGCGTCGGTGTCGGTGACGACGCCCTGCAACAGTCGTTGAAGAACCAGCGTGCGAAACGGGGCTGCGCGTTACCTGACGCGTCGCGCAAAACTCGCTGCCGGACTCGTACAGTGCAGGTAGACAATCGATCAAACGAGTGTCGATGACCCCCGGCGCTGCCGTGCCGACGCATCTTAGGATGCGGGTGAACGACCGCTGATCGAGGAGGCACCATGGCAGAGAGTTCCAGACCGTTGAGGATCGCACCAGTCCCGATCACCGAGCGCACGGGCCAAATTCGAGATCTGCTGGATCAATCTTCGCCGGGCATCGGGCCTGACGCGAACATCTTCACGACGTTCGTTCGAGCACCGGGCCTGTTTCGACGCTGGCTTCCCTTCGGCGGCAAGCTCTTGAACGGCAAGCTACCCGCACGGGACCGGGAGCTGTTGATTCTGCGCACCGGGTGGAACTGTCGGGCCGAGTACGAGTGGGCCCAGCACGCCAGGATTGCTCTGCGTTGTGACCTGACCGTCGAGGAGGTGGACCGAGTGACGCTGGGTCCGGACGAGGGAGGTTGGATGCCGTTCGATGCGACGCTGCTGCGGGCGGCTGACGAGTTGCACGTCACCTCGACCGTCTCAGACGCCACCTGGTCGGCCCTGGCGACTCGGTTCACGACCGAGCAGCTCATTGAGCTCTTGATGCTCGTCGGGCACTACCACTTGGTCGCCATGACCCTCAACGCCTTGGGCGTCGAGCTCGACGATGGCCTCGTAGGTTTTCCGAAGTGATCGGGCCGTTGACAAAGGTTACCGGCTTGAGGGTGGACGGACTTTGGTGATGGGCACTCGGGCGAACGTCGCCCGCCTGAGACGTCGCGCTCGTCGACCTTGAGTTCACCCGACGCACCAAGGTGACGATCTCGTCACGTACACGGTTCTGAAGCCCGGCGAAGTGGTCGCTCTTCCCCGGACCGCTCGAAGTCGATCCGCCGAGCCAGAGACATGGTCTTTCGTCCGCGGGATACACCGAGCAAGGGGCTCGCAGTGTCGATACTGTTCACAGATGGCGTCGCTCGACGCCCAGGGAGCGATTATGGAACACGACACTAGAACGCTGCTCCTTCGCCAACGCGTGGTCTCAGCCCTGCTCGGTTGCGTTGCTATCGTGGCCGTCGCTGTAGCCGTGTCCGAGTACCACTCGTCCGCTGCCACTCCGCAGACCATCACCGGCGAGTTCATGGGCTTCGACATGACGGGTACGGCTCTGGCGTTCCAACCCACTGGGTCATCGACCGCCGCTTCCTACGCCTGGGCGCCAGCAACCTCGTGGCAGTCCGCCAATGGAAGCTGGCACCTCAGCGGTCCCGCGACCTGTCTCCAGCCCTCAGACCGCGGTCGTAAGGTGACCATTGGTGTTGTCACCGCCAAGCCCGTCGGCGCAATGCTCGGGGCCGATCTCATCGTTTGGGTGAAGTGCTAACCATCTATTGATCTTCACGCACAGCAAGCGGAATGGTAGTCAGATGCAAACCCGTCACATGTAAATTGCGCGGCGGCTGCTCTTCCTTTGCAGCGAACATGGGTTCCAGGCCGAGCAAACCTTCAATGAAGGGCGATGGAGGTGCCTATCGTGGCCCCCAGGTTGGTGCTGCCATCGAGGCATCTCGAAGATTCGATGCAAGTGCTTCAAAATCCTGGCTAACCGAAGACACGGTTACCCGCAGATGATCTACGTCGTCCAGCTTGGTCGCAAACGGACCTCCTGCGGCAACTGCCACCCCTCTGCTCGCCAGGGACAACATTGCAGCGGTCTCGTGCTCCACGGGCAACCAGATGTTCAAGCCGTCGGCTCCAATGGTGGTGACGTCCAATCGGCTGAGTTCGGCAACGACCTTTGCACGACGCTCGGCGTAGATGGTCTTGGCGCGCGAAACTTGTGCGATGGTCTCGGGTCGTTCCAACAGATCAAGCAAGAGTGACTGCAGAAGCCGACTGGTCCAGCCCTGGCCAAGCATTCGTCGTTCGATGATGGCGTCCATGAGGTTGGCCGGTCCACTCACCGCCGCCAAGCGCAGATCAGGGCCATGCGATTTGGAGAAACTTCGAATATGCACCGTGCGATCGGGGAGCCATTGACCCAAACTGATTGGCGCCCTTAGAGAGATCGATCCCGCCGAGTCGTCTTCGATGATCCAGCCCGACCACGACGAAAGCACGGCCGAGAGGGCCTTCGCGCGAGGCGTACTCATGGATACGCCAGTCGGATTATGGCTGCGGGGTTGCAGCAGGAGAGTCTTCGCTCCTGTCGTGAGGGCCGCCTCGAGTTGCTCGGGAAGGATCCCCTCGTCATCAACATCGACACCGATAGTGCGCGCGCCCAGGGCGTCCAGGAGATCAAGAAACGGTGGAAACGTCGGGTGCTCGACGATGACGGTGTCGCCAATTCGTATCAAATGGCTGGCCACCTGGTCAATGGCGTCCATCGCGCCGTCAACGATCGTGAGCCGATCTGGCTGATAGGGCCAGTCCGACAGCAGAACATCTTTCAGCTCCGGCAACATCGGATCATCCAAGTAGTTCTGTTGCCACGACGGGCGCAGATTGCGAAGAGCGGCACTGAGGTCCGGGAGCAGCGCCGCGTCGGGAATCCCCGACGAGAGGTCAAGACCCATCGAACTCTCATGTTGGAGAGCCCGTCGATAGCGGGTCGGACCGGGACGGGCGAGACTTGAGACCATCGTGCCCCTTCGCCCATCTGTCCTGATGACACCGGCGCGAAGCAGCAAGTTCCATGCCGTGCTCACCGTGCTCGGCGACATCTCGAGCGAAGCGGCCACAGTTCGAATCGGCGGCAACTTGGTGTCGGGCTCCAGCAGGCCGCTGCCGATCGCGTTGCTCACGGCTTCGGCGAGCGCGCGACCGGTTCGAGCCTTGAGTTGCGTTCCAATGACTTCGACCGAATTGACCATTTTGTAACCATACAATAAGAGACTTGACTGGTCAAGCATTGGTACGTAATGTTGCCGCATGACATATCGAATCTCACATTGGATCAACGGCCAACACGTTCAAGGGACTTCTGGATCCACCTCGCCAGTTTTCAATCCCGCCACCGGCGAGCACATCGCAGATGTTGACCTGGCCACGGAGTCTGAAGCCAACACGATGATCGCGAGCGCCCGAGCGGCGGCGGACTCCTGGAAGGAGAGCTCCCTCTCGCAGCGAGCGAGCGTACTGTTCGCCTTTCGTGAACTGCTCCACAACAGAAGCGATGACTTGGCAAGAATTGTGACGAGAGAGCACGGCAAGGTCCTGAGTGATGCCGCCGGGGAGATCGCTCGGGGACTCGAGAACATCGAGTTCGCCACTGCCGTTCCTCAGCTCTTGAAGGGCGGCCATTCGGCCCAAGCCTCTCGTGGCGTGGACGTGTATTCCAGTCGCCATCCGCTCGGGGTCGTAGCGGGAATCACGCCCTTCAACTTTCCCGTCATGGTTCCGCTCTGGATGTGCGGCACCGCGATCGCCTGTGGCAACGCCTTCATCCTGAAGCCCAGCGAGAAAGATCCCTCGGCGTCTCTCTTCCTCGCCGAGTTATGGAAGGAAGCCGGTCTCCCTGACGGTATCTTCTCGGTGCTGCAAGGTGACAAGTCCGCGGTTGACGCGCTGCTCGACCACAAAGACGTCGCGGCGATCAGTTTCGTTGGTTCCACGCCAGTGGCCAAGTACATTTACGAGTCGGGTACCGCGCGAGGCAAGCGAGTTCAGGCTTTGGGCGGCGCCAAGAATCACATGCTGGTCCTACCCGACGCCGACGTGGAGATGGCGGCGGACGCCGCGGTCTCGGCCGGCTACGGCGCCGCCGGAGAACGATGCATGGCGGTCTCGGTAGTCGTCGCGGTCGGCGACATCGGCGACGCACTCGTTGAGGCGATCGCGAGCCGTCTCCCGCATCTGACCACTGGACCAGGCATCGATCCCTCGAGCGAGATGGGCCCGCTCATCACCGAACAGCACCGTGACCGGGTGGCCGGGTATATTGACGCCGGTGCTCGCGAGGGCGCTGAAGTTGTCGTCGACGGTCGTGACGCGAAGTACCCGGACCGCGGCTTCTTTCTGGGTGCCACGCTTCTCGACAAGGTCGAGCCCGCAATGAGCGTGTATCAGGATGAGATCTTCGGCCCGGTCCTCTCGGTGGTTCGACGCGAGACCTTCGACGAAGCAATCGAACTCGTGAATTCGAATCCCTTCGCCAACGGAACGGCGATCTTCACCCGCGATGGGGGAGCGGCGCGCAAGTTCGAGCAGGCGGTCGAGGTGGGCATGGTGGGTATCAACGTGGCCATCCCGGTTCCCGTTGCCTACTACTCCTTTGGCGGCTGGAAGGCTTCGCTCTTCGGTGACAATCACATGTACGGACCCGAAGGCGTCGCGTTCTTCAGTCGAGGAAAAGTCGTGACGTCGCGCTGGCCCGATCCGGCAACCTCGACGATTGACCTCGGCTTTCCCCGCACCCGCTAACAGTTCAAGATTCGAACGGAGAATTGACATGACCCAAACAACCGCAGGTTTCGCATCGCACGACGAAGGGACCGTCCGCAGGGACGATCGGGCCCACGTGTTCCATTCGTGGTCGGCCCAGGATCTGATTGATCCGCTTCCCATCGCGTCGGCACAAGGCTCCTACTTCAGCGACTACGCCGGCAAGAGTTACCTCGACTTCTCGTCGCAACTGGTGAACGTGAACATCGGCTACCAGCACCCGAAACTCGTCGCAGCCATTCAGGAACAGGCGGGTCGCCTCTGCACCATTCAGCCTGCGTTTGCCAACGACGCTCGCAGCGAGGCGGCTCGTTTGATCGCCGAAGTTGCACCAGCGGGCCTGGAGAAGGTCTTCTTCACCAATGGCGGCGCTGAAGCCATCGAGAACGCGGTGCGCATGGCCCGCCTTCACACGGGTCGCAATAAAATCTTCGCGGCGTATCGCAGCTATCACGGCGCGACTGCCGGCGCGATCTCGTTGACGGGGGACCCGCGGCGGTGGTCGTCGGAACCGGGAATGCCAGGAGTCATCCACTACTGGGGACCGTATCTCTATCGTTCGGCTTTTTATTCACAGAGCGAGGAGGAAGAGTCCGTCCGGTCCCTGCAGCATCTGCGCGACCTCATCATGGTCGAGGGACCGAAGTCCGTCGCCGGGATTCTCTTGGAGACGGTCGTTGGAACCAACGGAATCCTAGTTCCGCCGGATGGTTACCTGCAGGGTGTGCGTGAGATCTGCGACGAGTTCGGCATCGTGATGATTGCCGACGAGGTGATGGCTGGTTTTGGTCGTTGCGGTGAGTGGTTCGCCATCAATCGATGGGATGTGCGGCCCGACCTGATCACCTTTGCCAAGGGGGTGAACTCGGGTTACGTACCACTGGGCGGCGTCATCATCGCCGACGACATCGCATCAACGTTCTCGAAGAGGTCCTTTCCAGGTGGACTGACCTACTCCGGTCACCCGCTGGCGTGCGCTTCGGCGGTGGCTTCGATCAATATCTTCAAGGAGGAGGGCATTGTCGAGCACGCCCGTTCACTTGGCGCCGACACCATCGGGCCAGGTTTGGAAAAACTCGCCCTCAAGCACCCCTCTATTGGTGAGGTCAGGGGACTCGGAGTGTTCTGGGCCATCGAGTTGGTACGCAATCGTGAAACTCGAGAGCCGCTGGTTCCGTTCAACGCCACTGGTCCCGAGGCTCTTCCCATGCAGGAGTTCGCGTCATCGTGCAAGGAGTCCGGCCTCTGGCCCTTCGTGCATTTCAACAGGACTCACGTCGTGCCGCCGTGCACGACTTCGGTGCAGGACGTTCAAAAGGGTTTGGACATCCTCGACCACGCACTGGACGTCGCCGATCGCTATTACGAGGGGGAATAGGGGAGAAACCGCGACGAGCCCTGACCCGCTGGGACGTAGTGGTCATAAGCACTGAGTGTGTCGTGGAGGGTCCTCACGGGGATGCGTTTCGATGGATCGGTGGACGTCGTGGTTCACGAATGCGGTGAATACCTCTCGCGGTCGCCGCCACTGCGCTCGTCCTATCCGTATCAGCTACCTAGAAAAGGAAGATCAAAATGACATCATCGCATTCCGAACTCCTGAGCCGTCATCGTAAGGTGATGCCGAGTTGGCTTTCGTTGTACTACGACGAACCGCTGGAACTGGTCAGCGGCGAGGGTCGCCACGTCTGCGACGGGCAAGGAATCACCTACCTTGACTTCTTCGGCGGAATCCTCACGACCAGTACCGGCTACAACGTACCCGAGGTCGTCGACGCCATCCGAGACCAGGCCGGCAAGATGCTGCATACGTCGACCCTGTATCTCATCAGGCCAATGATCGAACTGGCAGAACGCATCGCCGAGCTGTCAACCATTCCAGATGCCAAGGTGTTCTTTGTCAGTTCGGGCACCGAGGCGGTGGAGACCGCCCTGATGCTCGCCTGTTCCGCGCGCGAATCGAATCAGGTGCTGGCGCTGCGCAACAGTTACCACGGTCGTTCGCTCACCGCGATGTCGGTGACCGGCAACCGCTCGTGGTCGCCGTCCGGCTTGAGTCCGCTCAATGTGAGCTTCGTGCAAAATGGGAACCGGCTGCGCAGCCCCCTCGGTCATCTCTCGGACGAGGAATTCACCACGGCGTGCGCGAGGGATCTGCGCGACGTCATCGAGACCACCACGTCGGGTGACGTGGCCTGCATGATCGCCGAACCGGTCCAGGGAGTCGGGGGGTTCGTGGTGCCGCCCGACGGGTTCTTCGCAGCGATGAAGGACGTGCTCGACGAGTACGGCATTCTCTTCATTTCCGACGAGGTCCAGACGGGTTGGGGTCGGACCGGGGAGCACTTCTGGGGGTTCCAGGCCCACGACGTCCAACCCGACCTCCTGACCTTCGCCAAGGGCTTGGGCAACGGACTCGCCATTGGCGGCGTGGTCGGGCGAGGCGAATTGGTCGATTCCGTGCGGGCAAGTTCAATCTCGACGTTTGGTGGCAACCCACTCTCGAGCGCCGGAGCGCTGGCCAACCTCGACTACATCGTCTCGCATGACCTTCAGGCCAACGCCTTGAAGGTGGGCAATCATCTTCGCGGTCAACTCCAGGCCAACTGCGGCGAACTCGGAGTGGTCGCAGAGATACGAGGGAAGGGTTTAATGATCGGCGTTGAGCTCGTCGATCCCGGAACGCTCACTCCGAACCCACGGGCCGCCCAGTTGGTGCTCGAGGCCTGCCGGCGCGGCGGGCTATTGATTGGCAAGGGCGGCCTCTACAACAACGTGTTGCGCATTGCTCCCCCGATGAGCGTCACGATGGAAGAGGCGGACACCGCTGTTGACGTCCTCACCCAGGCGTTGCACGACGCCGATCAAAGCGCTCAAGGACAGTGAGTTGGGCAAAGGGGCTCGTGCATCGCATCACCCGCCGGAGCTAGGCCAGGGGCCGGTGTCCTACTCCCTCTTCCGAAGTCGGAACGGTCCTCTCTTCTTCGACCCGCACGTGTAGGGACCCGGTGGCGTGCGGTGCTGCGACAGTGGCACGACGATGGCTAGTCGGCGGCAGAGCTTCTTGCAGCACCAAGCGGACGGTGCAGCAATCCTGTTTCGTCGACGCGCAAGATGTTGTAGGCCGACAAGGCCAACCACAGGATTGCCAGGTCCGACGTCTCGGACAATCTTCGCTCCGTGAGTTGCTCGATGCGTCGCATGCGGTAGATAACGGTTTGGCGATGAACGTTGAGCACCTCGGCGCACCTCTGCCATGACCGGCGGGTTTCCAAGAACACGGAGAGCGAATGAACGAGGTCGCTGCCGTTGGCCGAGTCGTACTCGATCAGGGAACCGAGCACCCGGCTAACAAGTGCCTGGGCCTCTTCCTGGCTCTGGAGCGCGGGGAGTGGTGAAGCCTCTTCGTAGGTCATGATCGGGGAATCCGTAGAAGCGCCGGCCAGCGCCCAGAGGGCCTCGCGCGCAGCGGCCGGTGCTCGCGAGGAGTCGACCAGCGGGTTGCTGATTCCTATCGTCGAATTGTGGCCAAGCCGGTCGAACAACAGCTTCACCGTTGGCGAATGAGCGCGGTCCCTATTGTCGTCGGGCTTCTCTTCGAGCAGGAGGAAGAGCACCCTGTCTCGGCGCAGGAGCAGATGTGCGATGGCGCGACGTCGAAGACCAATGTGGAGACGACGTTCCTCGGTCGCGTTCGCTCCATTGATTGCGAGGAGGTACGCCGTGGTCGGCGACATGGTGTGCTGGTGAAGTTGGGTCGAACCGGTTTGAAGGTCGAGACGTCCTTCGAGGAGTTGTGACAGCAGGTCAGTACCGAGTTGACGTTGGTGATCGGCGCGAAGCGAAGCATGGGCAACTTCAACGGCCACGGCGGTCGCCGCATGTTGGAGCAGCACCAGATCGAGCGGCGGATTGTTCGGATAGTGAGCGATGAGGAAGGTGGGTTCTTCGTAGGGGACCTCGACGACGACGACCTCGCCCCTCCTCGGTCCGGCGAAGCGTAGCGTCCCCGGAACAGCGCCACCTCGAGCGGTAATTTCCTCGCGAAGTCTGTCGCACAGAACGTCGGGAGGTGACGGCGTGCCGTCGAGGATGGGACTGAGTGTTTCGGCGTCAACGATGTACAGCTCGCACGAGAGTTCGGCTCTGAGCCGCCTCACGAACACGCCGGGATCGTCACCGGCAACCGCGGCGTGAATGGTGTCGTAAATCTTCTCGGTACGTGTAGCTCTGGAGGCCTCCTCGTTGAGTAGCGCGTCGGCGACGGCACGACTCAACACGATGAAACTCATCGAATAGGGGACCCTGAGCACGGGCATACCCAATTCGTCGGCTCGTTGCATCGCTCGCTCTCCAATGGGCGGCGATGCTGGATCCGATCCGATGACCAGCGCGCTGGTGTGCGCTGAGACAAGGCCCTCGATGAAGTTGACCTGTTGGTCAACGCTGGGCGGGAGCGTCCGTCCGTTCTTCATGAGGAGTTCTCCACCCGAGAGCCATCCCCACGGCTGGTCGAGATCAGAAGAGTGCGCCCAGGTCACCAGGTGATCGAGCCCGGATGAGCCCGCGACCACCTCCATGCGCAGATGCGGAAGCTCCGTAAGTTCCCTGACCGTGATCGCCATAGCTCCCCCGAAAGGCTCATTTAGACATTTGTCTAAATCAACCTTATATTTTGTATCAATTAGCTACTGTACAGGACACGTTGGCGTTCGTACACTTTCGCCAAGTTCATTTCGATGAGGGGGATCTTGTCATGGCGGATAGTCCAAGAGTTCACGGGGTTGAGACGGCGCAGGAGATCGCCGAAGACCTGGTCGACAATCAGTTGACACTGAAGCGAGGGTTCACGCTCCCTTCGGTGTTCGCCTTGGCGTTCTCCGACATATCGCCGATTGTCTCGATCTACACCGTCTTCGGCATCATCGTTGCCATCTGCGGCGCGGGATTTTGGTTGGCGATGCCGATCGTACTCGGGGGCCAGTTGTTGATCGCGGCGGTGTTTGGCGACGTGGCTTCGCGGTTCCCGTTGGCGGGTTCGGTGTACCAGTGGTCCCGCCAGTTGGTGGGTCCTCGCTACGGATGGTTTACGGCGTGGGCGTACATCTGGGGTCTAACAATTGCCCTGGCCACCTTGACGTACGGGGGCGCAGGCTTCTTGCTGGGCGTGCTCGGGGTGAACGCTCCGTCGCACGACACGCAGGCCGTCGTGGCGGTTTGTCTGGTGATCTTCGGCTCCGGCGTCAATATTGCTGGTCGAAAGGTCCTCAAGTACTTCTTCTACTTCAGCATCGTGGCCGAAGTCCTCAGTTCGGTGGTACTTGGAACAATCATGTTGATCAGCTACCGAGTGAATCCCATCAGCGCGATCGTCCACAGCGCCGGTGCTCTTCACGGGAGCGCCTATTTGGCTGGTCCGTTTCTGGCGGCCATCGCCGTTGCCGGTTGGTCGTTCCTGGGATTTGAGTCGGCGGGATCGGTTGCCGAGGAAGTTGAAGAACCCGGGCGTGCCGTACCGAAGGCGATCTTCTTCTCGCTGCTCACCGTGGGCATCGTTGTTCTCTACACGAGCCTGTGTCTAATAATGGCCGTCCCCAACATCGGCTCGGTAATGTCCGGACAGGTGCTTGATCCAATCGCCACCACGTTGCGGGTGCATCTCGGCGCCGGTACGGCGCGCGGTTTCCAGTTCCTGTTCCTGATTGGGTTCCTGGCCAGTTTCATGGCCGTCCAGGCCGCGGTGACGCGTTGCATGTGGGCGCAGGCCCGTGACCGGGTGCTTCCGGCGCACGGCTTCTTGATCAGATTGACCAAGCACGAAAAGCTTCCGTACAACGCGGTGATCTTCACTGGCGTCATCGCTGCGGCACTTCCGTTTATCAACTCTCCCAAGGTCTACGGCATGCTCATCAACTTCACCAGCGCCGGCTTCTTCATCGCGTACGCGTTGCCGGTCTTTGGCGTGGCGTGGGTTCGTGCGCGGGGCAAGTGGGAAGCGGGACCGTGGACGCTCGGAAAGTGGGGCCCGCTCATTGCTTATGCGGCCTCCATCTGGGTCGCCTTCGAGGTGATCAACATCTTGTGGCCGCGAGCCGAACTCTACGGGGCAGGCTTCTTGGCGTGGAGCGTGATCATCATGGTGGCGGGCCTTGGTGGGCTGGGCGTGATCCTGCACCTCTGGATCTTCCGTGACGGTGGCGTGCACGTGCGCCAGGGTGAACTTGAGGGTATCGAGGGCTTTGAATCGACGAGGGCATGACGTCACCAACCTCAAGGCGGGTCGCGATAGTCACCGGGGCGGCGAGTGGCATAGGCGCATGCGTGGCCGCGTCGCTACGCTCCTCCGGTCATAGGGTCGTCGGGTTCGACTTGGTCGAGTCCGACACCGACCTGTCATGCACCGGTGATGTCTCCGATGTCAGTGCGGTCAGCGATGCCGTCGCTCGAGCCACCGATGAACTGGGCCCCATCGATACAGTGGTGAGTGTTGCTGGCTACTACGAGATGATCCCGTTCTCTGAGATCACCGAAGCCCAGTGGACTCGCATGTTGCGGGTGCACTTGGGAGGGCTCACCAACGTCGTGCGGGCCACGTTGCCCGGCATGCTCGAGCGCAAGCAAGGAACGATCGTGGCGGTCTCCTCGGAGTTGGCGATTGGTGGGGGTGACCTTGATGCTCACTACGCCGCAGCGAAAGGGGCCATTATCGGGTTCGTCCGCAGTCTGGCGGTCGAGGTTGCGCCGAAGGGCGTCCGAGTGAACTCGGTCGCGCCCGGTCCATGCGATACACCGCTGCTGGCCCCCGATTCCCCGTGGCGTGCGCGCGGGTACTTGGACACGTTGCCCGCTCGTCGACTTGCGAGTCCCGATGAGGTCGCCACGGCGGTTCAGTTCCTGGTCGACGACGGCAGTTTCATGGTCGGCGAAGTCATCTCGGTGAATAGTGGGGCGGTGATCTGATGAACGGTGCCGTGCTCGATACTGACTCGACAACACTGATTACGGGGGCCACGCAGGGTATCGGCGCCGCAATCGCGCGCCGCTTCGCCTTGGCAGGCGCCAAGCTCGCCATTAACGACCGAGTAGCGAGTCCAGCACTGGACGCCATAGTCAAAGAGGTGCGCGGTGTTGCCGCCCCGGCAGATATCTCCGACCGAGCTCAGGTCGGTCGGATGGTGTCCTCCTTGATAGAGGCCTCGGGCCCGATCGGGACCTTGATCTGCAATGCGGCCTACATGACGATGGCTCCATTCACCGAGCACCCGATCGATGACTGGTGGAAGGTCGTCAATACCAACTTGACCGGAACGTTCCACCTGGTCCAAGAGGTGCTGCCGTCGATGCGCGCACTTGGCGCGGGCCGCATTGTCATTGTGTCCTCCTACTGGGGGGTGATCGGGTGGCCCAACGCCACGGCGTACGCCGCCTCCAAGGCGGGACTGGTGGCGCTGATCAAGACCTTGGGCCGTGAGCTGGCACCCGAAGGGATTATCGTTAACGGCATCGCCCCTGGTGTGACCTCGACGCCACAACTTGAGATCGATGCAAGAGCCGCTGGAGTCAGCGTGTCCGAAATCGAAGCGGTGTATGCCCAGAATATTCCAGCGGGCCGCGTTGCTCAGGCGGATGAGATCGCGGCGGGTGTTGCGTTCTTGGCGGATCGGCGGATGGGGGCCATGGTGGGAACGATTTTGCAGGTGAACGGTGGAGAGGTGCGGGGCCGAGCATGAGCGATTCACGCGGAATTATCGGTCAGACGAACGGTCTTGAAGTCCCCCGCTACGCCGGACTCACGACTTTTGCCCGTCTGCCGCGACGCGAAGACGTTGAGGGCTATGACGTTGCGGTGGTGGGCGTCCCCTTCGACTCTGGGGTGACCTACCGGCCGGGGGCCCGCTTTGGCCCGTCGCACATTCGCCAGGCATCACGGCTACTGCGGCCCTACAACCCGTCAGTCAACATCGAACCATTCCGGTTTCAACAAGTGGTCGACGCCGGCGACATTGCCTGCAATCCGTTTGATCTAGTCGAGGCGATCGACCAGATCGAAGCGGGGGCGCTGGCGTTGATGGGCGAGGGTCAAGGTCTCGTTACTCTGGGCGGGGATCACACCATCGCGCTTCCAATTCTTCGTGCCATGAACAAAGTGCACGGACCAGTCGCCCTGGTGCACTTCGACGCCCACCTGGACACCTGGCCCACCTACTTCGGCGCTCCCTACACCCACGGGACCCCCTTTCGACGGGCTGCCGAGGAGGGCTTGTTCGTTCCGGGCAAGAGCGCTCACGTGGGGATTCGTGGCTCGCTCTACGGGACGAGTGATCTGACCGAGGATGCTGAGATGGGTTTTCAGATGATCAACTGCTTGGAGGTTGACCGGGTCGGTGTGCCCGCAATTATCGAACGGCTGCGAGACCAGGTGGGGGATCTGCCGACGTACCTGTCGATTGATGTCGACGTGCTGGACCCCGCGTTTGCTCCGGGCACCGGAACGCCCGAATCTGCGGGGCTGACGAGCCGCGAGTTGGTGGCGATCGTGCGGGGGTTCATTGGTGCCAACATCGTCGGTGCCGACGTCGTCGAGGTATCTCCGGCCTATGACCACGCCGAGATCACCGGGATCGTTGCAGCGAATTTGGCCTATGAGTTTGTGTCGCTTTTTGAAGCAGCCCGCGGCCGATGACCTCTTCCTTTTGCACCACGTGGCCGCACGGCAAGACAGCGGCGGCCTCGTTCTGTTTTGATCTTGACGCCGAATCCGCCGTCTTGTCCTTCGCACCCCAGGCAGCGTCACGGATGAGCGTGATGTCACATCAGTCCTACGGACCATTGACGGGCGTTCCTCGCTTGTTGCGTTTACTCGAACAGCATGGAATCAAGGCGACCTTCTTCGTTCCGGGTTATACGGCGCATCGATACCCCGACACCATACGAACTATCGCGTCGGAGGGTCACGAGATAGCACACCACGGCTATCTTCACGAACCTCTGGGCGAAGTTGACGAGGCCTCTGAGATCGAGTGCCTCGAGCGAGGCATCGCCGCGCTCGAAGAAGTCGCAGGGATTACGCCGGTTGGTTATCGCGCACCGATGTGGGAGCTGAACTATCGCTCGGCCGCCCTTCTCCATGAGCGGGGCTTCCTCTACGACTCAAGCCTCATGGATGCTGACAATCCCTATGAACTCGCGACCGGCAACGGCGTCGACAGCATCGTGGAGATCCCGATTCACTGGGCTCTGGATGATTGGGAGCAGTACTGCTACCTGCCGGACTTGTTCGGCAGTGGCTTGATCGAGAGCCCCGCGAAGACTCGCGAGATGTGGTCACTCGAGCTCCAAGCCACGACCGCCGAAGGTGGTTGTTTTGTGCTGACCGCCCATCCATTCTTGACCGGTCGTCCGTCTCGAGCCGCGGCATTGGCACAGATCATGGAAGAGGCAGTTGGCTCGCCTGAGGTATGGGTGGCAACGATGTGCGAGATCGCCGCGCACACTCGTGCACAGGCGCTGGCGCCACGACTGTTAACGCAGCCTGAGATTTGAGTTTGTTCGCGCGAGTAGTCGCCATCGACGTTTGCGTTGATGAACTCCTCGATGCGCCAGTCAAGGCGGCCAACGTCGCGTAAATAGCTCCATTCAGTGATTGTCGTATGGGTGATTCCCCCGTGTCAAAGTCCAATGGCTGACAAGTTGACAAACAATTTACTGACTTCAATCACTTGGCGGTTTCAAGGGGTGTTCTGCGTTGCGGAAAAGCTTCCCGTCACCGGTCTACCCGAACCCCCGTCAGGGTGAGTGGTTGGTCTGTCCCATTGGTTCAGGGCAGACCTTGTTTCGTCGTGAGAAAAGAACTGATGGCGCCCCTCGTGTTCCACGGCACCTCTCGACGAATCGGGTCAGCCGCTGAGTGCTTGCTGTTCTCTCACCCCAATCGGTATTCGAACAGCCAGTTTCGCTTGTCTTTTGAGATTCCTGGATTTCTCCAACCTCATCATTCGATTGTGTATCCTGGCGACCTGGCGCGATTGATCGTCACCAAAGTATGGAAGTAGTAAGTCCTCCATCTTGTAAAGTCCCGGCAGCAGGCCATCGAGCCTTTCAGCCGCGAACACCGCACCATCGCCGAAGGCGTCGCGAGAAATCGATTCATGCCGCAATCGGACTGTTTGGGATGGGAACCCGAATAAGACCTCGTGGACTCCAATGATGCCACCAGCTCGAACGGATTTTACGTCTGACTCGTCAACTCCCAGGGAGTTGGCGATTATTTTCGCCGTGCCCGAGACCTCCGTCTTCATCTTGAAATGCTCTTCAACGATCTGAATATCGATCGATGGCGAAATCCGCCTCAGCGTTTGAGCAGCCAAGATAAGAAAGTTGATGCCAATCGTGATGTTGGGTGACCACAAAATTGCAGTCTGGATACTCAGCTCCTGCAGCTTGCGTTGCTTCGCGGCCGAATAGTGGGAGATGGCGCTCACAATGCTGATTCCTCTGGCCGCGGCCGCATCCCCGTAGTAGTCAATTCCATCTTCTGATGAGAAGTCAATTATGGCGTCCACGGGATGCGTGTCCAAGAGTTCATCGATTGGGAACTCCGACACCGGATAGATCAGCCCAGGTGCCTCCGACTCGACGCCAAAGAATTCAGGCACTGATCGGTGCTCTAGGACGTCGCTCTTCCGGACCACCCACTCGAGTCGCATTTCCGGATTATTCAGAATCACCGCGGCGACTGCGGTTCCAGTCTTGCCGAAGCCAATCAGGCCAATTCTCATACTTGAACCTCCGGATTGAACGTTCATCATTCGAGGAACTTTTCGTAGACTAGGTGAGTTCGGTCTTGTTCGCATAAAATGTTCATAAGTTCAGTCGTGAATTGCATCGTTGTAATTAGCAAACGTCGGAAGGGTCCAATCGGCCCCGCATCAATTTCAGTGGAAAAGCCCGGAATAATCACCGCGACCTGGCCCGGGAGTTCGTGAAATGACGTGCGTGTGGGGCGGGGTCCGTGGCCAAAACTCGTCCTTCGTCACCCTGTGCGAAGCCTTCAACGAGGCGGCTTCGAGGTCGATCGGAGTCTCTCGTTCGAAACCTGTGCGGTCGCGCACACGGAAATCACTGAACCCGCAGCGCCTGGTCCACGTTCCTTCTGAGTGACGGATCAGTCGCGGCGCGAATCACGGCGACGCCGGCCGCCCCAGCGAGGATGCAGGAGGCGGCGTTCGAGGCGTCGACACCGCCAATCGCGACGACGGGCACGGAGACGACGGCGCAGATTCTTGCAAGTTCAGCGAGTCCGAGCGGCATCGCGGCGTCAATCTTTGAGGGAGTTGCCCAGATCGGACCAACGCCGAGGTAGTCGGCGTCCGCCGAGATCGCTTCTTCGAAAGTTGTGGCCGAGCGGCCCAGGATGAGGCCTCTTCGTCGGGCGACTTCTGCACCATGGTCGGACTGACCGAGGTGGACGCCGTCGGCGCGTAGTGCGAGAGCGGCTTCGACGTCGTCGTTGACAATGAACGTGACCGGGAGCGACCGGAACCCGAGTCCGCGCGCGATCAATTCGTGGGTCGGGATCTTGGCTCTCAGCTGGACGACCGTTGCGCCAGCCAGGACTGCCTGGCGAGCGCCGTGGAGATCCTCGACAATGGCGTGCACCCTCACGTGATCTTCGCCCTCGCGTCGAGAGTATCCGGATCGAGTGCGGCGAGTGCGTCGTAGAGATTGACGTGGAACGTACCTGGTCCCTTGGCGTCGCGCGCGGCGTCCTCGCCTGCGACGCCGAGGGCGACGAGCGCCTCGACGGCGGCATCGAAGTGCGAACCAGATACGGCAAGGAAGCTTCCGGTCATCGCGCTTGCGATGCAGCCGGTGCCGGTGATGGTGGCGAGCATGGGGTGACCGTTGGAGATCACCGAATTGCGTGCTCCGTCGGAGACGTGGTCGAGGGGGCCGGTCATCGACACGACGACGCTGAGCGCATGTGCGGCCCGACGTGCCAGGTCGGCCGGATCGTCCCAGGCGCCCATCGACTCCACGCCGCGCATCTCACTCGCACCACCCACCAGTGACGCCACCTCGCCGGGGTTGCCGCGAAGCACGGCGACGTCAACTTCGCCAAGAATCCGCTTCGCGGTTTCGCTGCGGAACCGTGTCGCGCCCGCCCCGACCGGATCGAGCACGACTGGTACGCCCAGCTTGTTCGCGGCCAATCCCGCCATCAGCATCGCCTCGATCCAATGTGCCGACAAGGTACCAATGTTGAGTACCAACGCGCCCGCGGCACTGACCATCTCCTCAACCTCCTCGGGCGCGTGGGCCATCACCGGGAGGGCGCCGAGAGCGAGCGTGGCATTGGCGGTTTCGTTCATCACCACGTAGTTGGTGATCTGGTGGATAAGCGGCCTCTGTTGGCGAATCTGTCGAAGCGAAGTTCCTGCGCTCATGATGTTCCTTTCGGGTTGAAGACACCGGTGTCCGAGGGAAATGGGACGATGAATCGTTCAATCGCTGTGCGACGGTGCTGGATACTTCGATGACACTAGGCAAGAATAACCAAGTGTCGAGGTCGACGAACTCCGAGAACCGACGCCCTGTCACTGACCTCTCGTGAGTGACGCTGCATCGCTCACGGCTCGGTCGTTGGTCGCGAGAACCCGGCAGTCGTCGCGGGACTCAAAGCAAACGGGCGATTCTCGCGGACGAAGAAAACTCGAGTGGCCGCGATACGACGCCCAAGTTGACAAGAGATGAATTGCAGCACCCTGTCACCCTTCACCTGTGACGGTGGCTGGATTCGCTCGTGGTGCTCCTCGGACTGTCTTGAGTGATCTGGTGATCCTCAAGAACACCTACGAGTGGTGGGAGATGGCTCTGGAAGGCAATCTCAATGTGCAGACGCTCGTCGGTTTCCTGATCCGTGTGCAGGCTCCTGCCCGGCCCGAGTCGGTCTCGATTCCTGGCGTTTCGAGAGTCCTTAGAGATTGCCCACAATCCAGTTGATGCTTGCACAGAGCAGCGCCACGTCTTCTGGATCGACACTCGGGAACATTGCGACGCGCAATTGATTGCGACCGAGTTTGCGATAGGGGTCGGTGTCAACGACGCCGTTGGCGCGAAGAATCTTGGCGATTTGATTGGCGTCAATGTCGTCATTGAAATCGATTGTGCCTACGACGTTGCTGCGCTGGGCGGGGTTCTCGACGAACGGTGTCGCGAAGTCCGACGCTTCGGCCCAGGTGTAGAGGGTTTCGGCGGAGGTGCGCGAACGACCGGCGGAGAAACTCAAACCGCCGTTGTCGTTGAACCACTTGATCTGGGAAGCCAGCATGTGAATCGTCGCGAGCGCCGGCGTGTTGTAGGTCTGGTTGAGGCGAGAATTGTCGAGCGCGATCTTGAGGTCGAAGAATGCCGGCGTCCATCGGTCTGACGCGGCGAGTGTCTCGATCCGCTCAACGGCTGCGGGCGAGCAGAGGGCAATCCACAGCCCGCCGTCACTGGCGAACGACTTCTGGGGAGCGAAGTAGTAGCAGTCGAATTGTGACGGATCGACGTGGAGTCCACCGGCACCCGACGTGCCGTCGACGGCGACGAGACCCGATGAACCCGCGGGACGCTCGATGTTCATCATGACGCCGGTGGAGGTCTCATTATGAGTGAGCGCGTAGAGGTCGACCGAATCATCGGTGACGGCGTAGGGATGGGTGCCCACGTCGCTCTTGATGATCTGAGGGTCACTCAGGTGCGGTGCCTCTTTGACGGCGCTCGCGAACTTGGAGGAAAACTCTCCGAAGCTGAGGTGCTGTGAATGCTTGGTCACCAAGTGAAAGGTCGCCGCGTCCCAGAAGCACGTGGTGCCGCCGTTGCCGAGCAGCACCTCGTAGCCGTCGGGCAGGTTGAAAAGCGACGTAAGACCATCGCGCACTTCGCCGACCTTGTTGCGAACTGTTGCTTGTCGGTGTGACGTTCCCATGTATGTCGGGCCGTCGGCGACCAGAGCGGCCAGTTGCTCGGCTCGAACTTTCGAAGGACCGGAGCCGAAGCGTCCATCGCGTGGCAGCAACTCGGTGGGAATACGGGGGGTGTCTGAAGAACTCATAGACTTAATTCTAGGGAAAATGAACGGAGTGGCGAATGAGCACCAGAGTAAGTGACCTACTTGGGGGTCTCGCCCCCAGTGCAACGCTTGCCGTGGATGCTAAAGCCAAGGCCCTAAAGGCCGCTGGAGAGCCCGTTATCGGCTACGGTGCCGGCGAGCCGGACTTCCCGACCCCCCAGCACATAGTTGAGGCCGCGGCGAAGGCTTGCTTTGACCCGACGAACCACAAATACACCCCAACCGCCGGTCTGGCGGACCTTCGAGAGGCCATCGTGGCGAAGTCCAAACGCGATACGGGACTCGTAATCGGCGCTAACCAGGTGCTGGTCACGAACGGAGGTAAGCACGCGGTGGCGACATCGTTCATGACGATGTTGAATCCCGGCGACGAGGTCCTCATCCCCGCTCCCTACTGGACCACTTATCCCGAGGCGGTGTATCTCGCGGGCGGTCGGCCAGTGCCGGTGCTGACGAGCGAGGCCAATGGATTTCGCGTGACGGTGGATGATCTGGAGCGAGCTCGAACCCCGAAGACCAAGTTGCTCGTCTTTGTCTCACCCTCGAACCCCACCGGTGCGGTGGTTCGGCCCGACGACGTCGCGGCGATCGGTCGCTGGGCGGCGGAGAACGACGTGTGGGTGCTCTGCGACGAGATCTACGAGCACCTGGTCTACGGTGACGCGAAGAACGTGTCGCTTCCCGTCGTGACTCCAGAACTCGGCGACCACTGGGTCGTCGTGAACGGCGTCGCGAAGACCTACGCGATGACGGGATGGCGAATAGGTTGGATGATTGGCGCGCCCGACATAATGAACGCCGCCATCAACTATCAGAGCCAGACCACGTCGAACATCTCGAACGTCTCCCAACGAGCCGCGGTGGCGGCGCTCACCGGCGATCTCAGCGCCGTCGCAGCGATGCGCACGGCTTTTGATCGACGACGCAAGACCATGACCTCGATGCTCAACGCGATTGACGGCGTGAGTTGCGCCGAGCCCGAGGGCGCGTTCTACTGCTTTCCGAACGTGAGCGGACTGCTCGGACGCTCCTTCGGTGGGCGAGTGGCCTCGTCATCGGCCGAGCTCGCCGAGACCCTGCTCGAGACGATCAAGATCGCCGTCGTTCCGGGGGAGGCGTTTGGGATGGCGGGATTCTTCCGTCTGAGTTACGCGCTGGGTGACGATGACCTCGCAGAAGGCCTCGAGCGATTCGCCGGCCTCGTTGCAGCGGGCTGAGCGCACGTTCAATTGCTTTAGGCTAAGAGGACTTAACGAAAGGTTTTGCGGTGGCGCGAGTACTTGTTTCAGAAGAGATTGCCGATTCCGGACTTCAGGAGTTGCGTGACGCCGGACACGAAGTCGATATCCGTTTGGGGCTCTCGCCGGCGGAACTGATCGACGCCATCCAGGGCGCGCACGCCCTCATCATTCGCTCCGCCACTCAAGTGGACGCCGCGACGCTGGAAGCCGCGAAGGACCTCGTTGTTGTGGGCCGGGCCGGGATTGGTCTCGACAACGTCGACGTCGCCAAGGCCACCGAGCTCGGCGTCATGGTCGTCAACGCCCCGGTGTCGAACATTCTCTCGGCCGCGGAGCAGACGATGGCGCTGCTACTGTCGCAGGCTCGCAATATTCCCCAGGCCCATTCTGCGCTCAAGAACGGCAAATGGGAGCGCAGCAAATGGGAGGGTGTTGAGCTTTACGGCAAGACGCTCGGCGTTATCGGACTCGGCAAGATTGGCGCCCTCGTGGCCCAGCGCGCGATGGCCTTTGGCATGCGCATCGTCGCGTACGACCCCTACATCAGCGACGAGCGCGCTCGTCACATGGGCATCGAGCTGATGGACCTTGACACGCTGCTCGCGCAGAGTGATTTCATCACCATCCACCTGCCGAGGAACAAAGAGACGACGAACTTGCTTAACGCTGAGTCGCTGAAGAAGACCAAGCAGGGCGTTCGGATCATCAACGTCGCCCGTGGTGGCATCGTGAACGAGGCCGACCTCGCCGAAGCCATTCGAAACGGCCACGTGCAGGGCGCCGCGCTTGACGTCTTTGAGAAGGAACCAACAACCGAGTCGCCACTGTTCGAGCTTCCCTCGGTTGTCGTCGTTCCCCATCTCGGCGCGTCAACAGCTGAAGCGCAGGACAAGGCGGGCGTGACGATCGCTGAGCAGGTCCAGTTGGCCCTCGCGGGCGACTTCGTACCGTTCGCGGTGAACGTCTCGGCCGGTGAGGTTTCGAACATGGTCCGTCCCTTCATGGGGCTCGCGGAGGTGCTGGGCCGATTCATTGGCGGCCTGCTCGATGGAGAGCCAGCCGACCTCGAAGTTATTTACCAGGGGGAGCTCGCTGGCTCGGGCACGAAGATCCTGACCCTTTGCGCCTTGAAGGGACTGCTCGTCGCAACGGGCCACGACGGCGTTTCATTCGTCAACGCTCCGCAACTCGCCGCCGAGCACGGACTCACCTTCAGCGAGTCGTCAAACGTTGAGTCACCGGAGTACGTAAACCTGATCACCGTCAGGTCCGGCGACCACACCGTGTCGGGAACGCTGATGACGATCGGTACCCGTCTCGAGACGCGCATCGTCAGCGTCGACAAGCACAGCGTCGAGATCCCTCCAGCCGCGTCCATGCTCGTGGTGAACAACGACGACCGTCCCGGAGTGATTGGCCGCGTCGGTATTGCCCTCGGTGAGGCGAATATCTCGATAAGTTCGATGGCGGTGGGCCCGGACGCCGTGTCGAAAACGGCGCTGATGGTCCTCTCTACCGATACGCCGACGCCCTCGGAAGTCGTTGAGCGCCTACGCGGGACAGAGGGAATCAAGGACATTCACCTCATCACCCTTCGCTGAGAGCCAGAAATTTGGATTCACCGGCTGGGTTGTAATTCCTGGAAGGTTGCGTACAGTAACTAATGAGTGCCCCACCCCATTAGTTACTGTACGAAACGAGACCCACGATGCTGAAGACGAGATCCGACCTGGCGCTCACGGTGGGGGTCGTCGTTCTGTTTCTCTCGGCGTCCCTGGGTGTCGCGGTCGCGTCGAGCGGCGCCGTTTCGATTCGGCCTCATTCAACGCGCGAAGGGGTCGTCTCACATTCTCGCTTGACGACTTCGACCGCGGGCACGAAATTCGCCAACCATCTGTTGGTAACGGCACCCGTACCAAAGGGCGCGGTGCTCACCGCGGTCCTGCCGGCCGCGCTCATCAACGGTGGCGGGGCGGCGACGGGGGAGGACGTGATCGACGTTCATCGCAACTTTGAGTTGAACGGGTCGGTTAATCTAGAGGCCTTTCTTATCGCCCACCGGGCCCCCGGTTCAGTGGTGAGCGGGCCGAACACCGGCTCGGGATCAGACATTGTGTCGTTCACGAACTACGCCGTCACTCTGCCGTTTGCCAATCGGCACATCTCGCTCGAACAGATTGAGTACACCGCGGGGAGTTCTTCTGGCGGAGTCAAAGAACTTCGGGTTGACGTTGAGGTAGAATGGCTTCCAATCCGTACGGTGCTGATGCCGACGTCGGGGGTGGTGACACTCACGTTGTACCGAAAGGTCACGGTGGCCTTTGGTTCGAGTGATCCCGTCTCGGTGACACTGACCCACGCCCAAGAAGTCAAAGTTCGTTCGGCAATTGCGTCACTCTCAAATACGGCGGGTGGCCTCTGCATGGAGGACGCCACGCTCTTCAGGATTTCAGCATCACCGGGCACCGGCAAAGCTGCCTCGTGGACCGGCGTCGCGACTAATTGCCCGAGCACGTTCACAGTGGTGAGCGGATCGCAGCGAACGTTGCTCAGTAACGGATCCTGCACGCTCGAGACCCTGGTCGCGTCGCTGCTGACGAAGTTCAAGGACAACCCCACCGTCGTGTCGCTGAAGAGTTGTATACCTGCGTGATCGGGCATGATCTCGGGGGCAACTGCTCAGAAATCGAAAAGGCTGCGTCGAAGCCGAACGATTCGCGGTCTCTAGAAGAAGCTGATCAGGTCGATCCGGTCCATGATTTCTGGGGTCAGGAGGGGCATGGCGTCGAGTGCGGTCATGTTCTCTCGAACCTGTGCCGCTGATGAGGCACCGGTGATTACCGTTGAGACGTTGGGGTTCTTCGCGCACCAGGCGAGCGAAAGCTGGGTCAGTGAGATCCCGAGTTCGTCCGCGATCACTTTCAGATCGGCGACCTTCTTGTTGCGCCCTTCGTCGGTCAGCATCCCCTTCAGCCATTCGTAGCCGGGCAACGTGGCGCGCGAGCCCTCGGGCACGCCGTTCAAGTACTTACCCGTCAACAGGCCCGATGACAGTGGCGACCAGGTCGTGGTGCCGAGGCCAATGTCTTCGTAGAGGCGCTTGTAGTCCTTTTCGACACGGTCGCGCCACAAGATGTTGTACTGGGGCTGTTCCATGAGTGGCTTGTGCAGGTTGTGCCGGTCCGCGATGTCGTACGCGGCGCGAATCTCGTCGGCGCTCCATTCGGACGTTCCCCAGTAGAGGGCCTGGCCCCGGTTGATCATGTCGCTCATGGCCCAGACGGTCTCCTCGATGGGAGTCGTCGGATCGGGACGGTGACAGAACACGAGGTCCACAAAGTCGAGACCAAATCGCTCGAGCGATCCGTCGATCGCCTGGCGCAGGTACTTGCGGTTGAGGGTATTGCGCATGTTGGGCGCGTCGTGCAGACCCCAGAAGAGCTTCGTGGAAACGATGTACTCGTGACGCTTCCAGCCCAGTTCGCGAAACGCGGCACCCATGACCCGTTCGGATTCACCCGCGGAGTAGGCCTCGGCGTTATCGAAGAAGTTGACACCCGCGTCCTTCGCGGCGCTCAGGCACTCCGCCGCCTGCTTGGCCGTTTCCAGCTGATCGGCGTTGCCAAACGTGACCCAACTGCCAAAGGACAACACACTCACCTTGAGACCCGAGCGACCAAGTCGGCGATATTCCATCTCTGCCATGACTCCTCCTTCTAAGAGAATAACTACAAGAAATTGACGCGGCTAGGCCGCAGGGTTGCGAGGCACGTCGGGCCACTCTTCGTACGAGACCGAGCCGGCAAGCTTGGGTTGCTTCACCATCGCCACCACGCCCACAATGGCCGCCCCCACGAACAAGAGAATCATCAGCTTGAAAAATGCCTTAAGAACGCTCATGAAACTTCACCTTAGTGCTAGCAGTCGTCTAGACAAACGCGAAAAGCGATGTACAATGGGTCTATGACATTTAGCCAGAGCGAGCTACTGCTTCGATAGGGTGAGCATTCGCTCGCCCGTCACCCCCGCTCTGCGCGGGGGTTTTTTGTTTCTCGCTCCGGACACGACGGAAAGGATGGACATGAGGCACAACCCCCAGCAACCGAGCCCCATGGCGTTTGACAAGTACCGACCAACAGTGCCTGTTGAGCTACCCGACCGGACGTGGCCAAACAAGCGGCTGGCAAAGGCGCCGCGCTGGTGCAGCGTCGACCTTCGAGACGGCAACCAAGCGCTCATCGATCCAATGGACCTGGAGCGCAAGGGCGTGATGTTCACCCAGTTGGTGGCCATGGGTTTCAAGGAGATCGAGGTGGGCTTCCCCTCCGCCTCCCAGCCGGACTTTGATTTCGTGCGCCATATCATCGAGAACGATCTCGTTCCCGACGACGTCACTATTCAGGTCCTCACCCAGTGTCGAGAGGATTTGATTCGTCGCACGTACGAAGCGCTCAAGGGTGCCAAGCGCGCCATTGTGCACTTCTACAACTCGACGTCCTCCCTCCAGCGCCGAGTGGTCTTCGGTCTCGACATGGAAGGAATCCAGAAGATTGCGACCGACGCCGCCGTTCTCTGCAAGAGTCTCGAATCCATCTCGCCTACGACTGAAATCGTCTACGAGTATTCGCCGGAGAGCTTCACGGGCACCGAACTTGGGTACGCACTCCAAGTGTGTAACGCCGTCATCGCCGTCATCGATCCGACGCCAGAACGCCCGATCATTTTGAACCTGCCCGCCACCGTCGAGATGTACACGCCGAATCTCTACGCGGACGCGATTGAGTGGTTCTGTCGTAACGTTGACCGGCGCGACAGCGTGGTTGTGTCGCTGCACCCTCACAACGACCGCGGCACCGGCGTCGCCGCGGCGGAACTTGGGATTCTCGCGGGTGCCGACCGAGTCGAGGGCACCCTCTTCGGCAACGGCGAGCGCACGGGCAACGTTGACGTCGTGAACCTGGCGCTCAACCTGTTCTCTCAAGGCGTCGACCCCGAGCTCGACATTCGTGACATCGACAAGGCTCGTCACGTCGCCGAGTACGCGAACCGGCTGCCCGTTCACATGCGCCATCCCTACGTGGGCGAACTCGTCTACACCGCCTTTTCGGGCTCGCATCAGGACGCCATCAAGAAGGGCATGCTCGCCATTGGTGACAGCTACGACGTCTGGGAAGTTCCGTACCTGCCCATTGATCCCAAGCACACCGGCCGTACCTACGAAGCGATTATACGGGTCAACTCCCAGTCGGGCAAGGGCGGCGTCGCCTACCTGCTCAGCGCCGAGCACGGCCTGGAACTTCCGCGCGCCATGCAGGTGGAGTTCTCAAAGCAGGTGCAAGAACTCACCGAGGCGACGGGCACCGAGATTTCGCCCGCCGAGATCTGGGACGTCTTTACGACGACCTACCAGCCGGAGAACCCGAAGATCCAATTGCTTTCGAGCGAGGTTTCAGCCGATCAGAACAACACGCGAATCTTCGCCCAGTTGGTCGTCAACGGTCAGCACGTCACGGTCAAGGGTGAGGGGAACGGTCCCATTGACGCACTCATGGCGGGTCTCAAGAATGAGATGGACGTGAAGTTCAAGGTTCGTGACTACCACGAGCACGCGCTGACCTCGGGTTCGGAGGCGTCCGCGGTCGCCTACGTCGAAGCCGAAGGACCCGACGGCGCTACGTGGTGGGGCGTGGGCATGA
>PLKM01000063.1 GCA_003141095.1 Acidimicrobiaceae bacterium
CGCCCATGACATCGGCATCGATGATATCGGCACCGCCCATGACGTCGGCATCGATCACATCGGCACCGCCCATGACGTCGGCATCACTCTCATCCGGCTTGCCCATCACGCTGGGCGAATTATCTGGCCGTGCGTTCTCTGTACCATTCTCAATATTGTCCATGCTCCTCCTCTGTGCGAACTAACTGAATACTCGCATACACATGCCAAGAATTCAAACGCCTTTGCGCACCTAACCCTCTTGGGCGAAAAACAACGTTTATCGCTCCGCCGACAAGTTCGTCGAGTGTTCGAAGGAGATCGTGCGCGTCGTCAAGCCCGCCGTAATGTGTTACGACAAAACTCCGACGAGTTCATCATGAGAGCACAAGGTCGCGCAGTACTACGGTGTGGCGACGAGAGAGCCTGCGACGCGCGTACCATCAGAAATCACTGCTTTCACGCCTATGTTCCGCTTCCCCAAGGGCAACTGCCCGAAGATCCTGATGCGGGTCAACAATTCATTGATCTCTACCATCCACTTTGACCAGTTCTCTAGCCTTTGATGAATCGATGACTGAAACTTGCGGCAACACTGAAAGGTCGTACCCTTCTTCCTCGATCCTGGTCCAAACACTTTCGCGTGGCGACGATCGACGACCTCAATCTCTCTCGATCGAAAATACGGTGCTGACCGACTCCCCTCGTCGTTCCAGGACCTTTACCCCTGACTCGGCGGTGCCGGGACGATAGGGAGTTGCCCGAGGTCGCGGATGCTCTCTTTCGCCAGGTCCACCACTTGGTCTGCGTGACCGTGCCACACGAGCTTGGCACTCGCTTTAGTGAAGCCCTTGATCTGTTCCCAGCTCGGATACTGGGGCATTCCTGCCGCGAGGCCGAGGGTCTTCATCGAGATCAGGGCCGGACCTGGATGCGCGAAGACTTTCGTGATGGCGTCAGGGACGTCATCGTGCTGATCGACCTCAAGGGCGAACATCCCGTAGGCCTCGGCCAGCTTCGCGAAGTTGGGGTTCTTCAGGTCTGTTTCGAACGGTTCGTAGCCCTCGGCGAGCATCTCCCAGTGCACCATGTCGAGTACGCCGTTGTCGAAGACAACCAATTTGACGGGCAGGTCGTAGGTCACCACGGTGCTCAAGTCGCCCAGCAGCATCGTGAGTCCCCCGTCGCCGCACAGCGCGACGACCTGGCGATCCGGGTGCGCTAATTGCGCGCCGATCGCTTGGGGTAGCGCATTCGCCATCGAACCATGGTTGAAGGAGCCGATCAGTCGTCGTCCGGCAGTCATCCGAAGATACCGGCACGCCCACACGGTGGACATCCCGGTATCGACAGTGAAGATTGCATCCTCGGAGGCGAGTCGGTCCAACATGGCCGCGACGAACTCGGGGTGCACCGGGGACTGAGTGCCGCTGTGTCGCACGTAGACGTCGAGCTTGCGACGGGCTTCGTCGCGCACCTTCAACGCCGCTCGAAGGTGGGCGTCGCTGGTCTTCTCGCCCACGCGATCTGTGAGTCCTCGCAGCGCGAGCGCCGCGTCGCCCGCGAGGCCGTAATCCAGCCGTGATCGCCGGCCGAGTTGCTCGGGCCTCGAGTCGATCTGGACGATCGTCTTGTCCTCGGGCAAGTAGTTACGGTAGGGGAAGTCGGTGCCGACGAGCAGCACCAGATCGGCGTCTTCGAGCGCTTTTGTGCACCCGCCGAAGCCTATGAGCCCGGTGAGACCGACTTCATAGGGGTTGTCGTGCTCGATGAATTCCTTCGCGCGAAGCGTGTGGCCAACGGGTGCCTTCACGCGCGCGGCGAATTCGACGACTTCATCGTGGGCGTCGCGCACTCCTGCGCCGCAGAAGATGGTAATCCTCTCGTTCGCATCGATCAGTTCAGCGACATCGTCGAGTCCGTTCTCGGACGGCGCGTACCTGGGCGTCTCGAGGGTGAAGCTGTGTGGCGCAAGGCTCTTTTGCCCGGTGTCGAGTTTCGCTGTATCACCCGAGAGGGCAACGACCGCGACGCCCTGAAGCGCGAGAGCGTGTTGAAAAGCCATCTCAAAGACTCGCGGTGCCTGCTTGGGGGTCGCGCAGTGCGCGTAGTACACGTTGCAACCTTGGAACACGCTTTCGGGGTCGGTCTCTTGGAAGTAAGCGCCGCCAACCTCCTCGCTCTCGATGATCGACGCAAGCGCGAAGACCGGTACGCGACTACGATTCGCGTCGTACAGCCCGTTCAAGAGATGGAGATGACCGGGTCCGGCCGAGCCGACGCACATCGTGGGCAGTCCCGTCAGTTGGGCCTCCGCACCGGCTGCGAACGCGGCAACTTCCTCGTGGCGCACGTGTATCCAACGCAGCTTGCCGTTTCTTCTTATAGCGTCCCCTATGGGGTTGAGACTGTCGCCGATCACTCCGTAAACGTTCTTCACGCCCGCGCGCAGTGCGGTCTCGACGAGAACGTCCGCCACTAGTAGTCCCATCTTGAACCCCTCACACCAGAAGCATCGGGCGAGGTTTCACAGTCTTGCCGCACACCCACCGAGTTCTCACTTAGTCGGGAGTGTAGGTGGCGAGGTCATCAACGTCAAGAGTTGAGAAGGACGATGAGGTCATGGGCGATACTGAGTCTTAGCGGCGGAAACTGTCGCCACTCGCTGAGTCTGGGTCGGCACTCACCTCAGTCGGCCTGTACGTCCATGTCGCTCATTGCGGGCGACGGCGCTATTTAGCCTTGCCAAAGAAGATTCTGGCAAAGGCATAGTCGAGTCCGTTGTGTTCGCTAGGGGCGCCACCATCTTCACATGCGCCAGAAAGACCACAGGGGCGCAATCGTCAACCTGCAAGGCGAGTCACGTCGGGGCGTCCGAGGGGCGTCCGTCGATGGCCGCGACGCTCGCAATGCTCGTGCCCACGCGCCGGGTAGCCAATGGAGCCGCGCCGTTGTGCCGCCTCGCGCTATGGTGCGCTGTAATGGTTGACGCGCCGAGCGGGGAAAGTAGGCAGAGTTCCTCAGCGGACTCAATCGTGAACTGGTACATCGTCGTCGTCGAGTACGCCATCGTGGCCAGCCTGTTGTTGGTGGCCAGCATCGTCTTGGTGCATACCCTGATCGACTTCCTGAGCAATTGGGGTGAGTTCTCCCAGGAGATCGTGGCTGCGATCGACGGCATCTTGGTGGTCATCATCCTCCTCGACATCGCCCACACCGTGTTCGGCCACATGCGCACGTCGGTGTTTCCGGTGCGCCCTTTCCTCGTGATCGGCATCCTCGCCGGCGTGCGGGACATCTTGAGTGCGTCAGCCCGGCTGACGCTGAGCGGCACCCTCTCGAAGGCCGAGTTCAACGACACGTTGATCGCCCTCGGCGTCGGGGTGGGGGTGGTCGTGTTCCTCTTGTTCGGGCTCGTACTCCTGCGCTTCAGTGGCCACACCGACGAGGGGGAGAGGGAGGATCGTGGCGAAGGTGCAGTGCAGTGATCGAGCAAGAGGCTCCTTCGAGCGCACCTCTAACGCCGAATGACCGGTCCGGAGGGGTGGAGCCCTTCGGGGACCGTGTCGGGGTCCCGGATCACCGCCCGCAGGAGGTCCATCACCGCCCTCGACGGCGCCGAGGGGAGCCCTTGGCGGCGAACGGCGATGCCGACGCGCCGGCGTGGGAACCCTTCGAGGGCGAGCGGGACGAATCGATCGCGCAGATGGCGGGGGATGGCCGTCGCCGGGAGGATGGCGGGACCGTAGCCGTCGAAGGTCAACGAGGCGATCATCCTCACGCCGTCGAGCTCCATGGAAGGGCGCAGGGTGATGCCCGCGGGCTCTGCCGCAGCGTCGATCTCGTCTCGCAGTGCGGTGCCGGGCATGGGCAGGAGCAGGGACAGGTTGTCGAGCACCGACAGGGGGAGCGCCGCCGCCCCGTGATNNTCGTCTCCCTTGCGTTCGGCCAGGGGATGGTCCATCGGCACCACCAGCATCAGGTCTTCCTCGAAGAGCGCCGCCGCGGAGAGCTCTTCGCTCGGGACCGGCAGCGTGACCACGGCGAGGTCGAGCTGGCCGGAGATGAGCTGGGGCTCGAGGCTGTTCGAGGTGCCGTCGGTGACGCGCAAGAGCACGCCCGGATGCTGCTCGCGCACCGCGGAGAAGAGCTGGGGCACGAGCCAGCGCCCCGTTGTGCCGATCATCCCGACCCGCACCGTCCCCGAGACGTCCTCGCGCATGGCGGCCACGTCGGAGACCATGGCCTCGAGCTCGCCCATCATGCGCCGGCCACGGCCAACCACCACCAGGCCCTCGGCGGTGAGCCGGCCCGAGGAACGCTCGACGAGGACGACGTCG
The DNA here is from genome assembly GCA_003141095.1 of Acidimicrobiaceae bacterium. Classification (GTDB taxonomy): domain Bacteria; phylum Actinomycetota; class Acidimicrobiia; order Acidimicrobiales; family RAAP-2; genus RAAP-2. Next base: position 4,320 of record PLKM01000063.1, read on the forward strand.
AGTTCGCGCTCGAGTCGGGCCACGTGGGCGGACACATTCGACTGGACCGTGCCGATGGCGACGGCGGCAGCCGAGAAGCTGCCGTGGTCGGCGATGCCGATCAGTGCCTGGAGGTGCTTGAGGTCCAAAGGAGGTTCCGCCCTGCTGTCGAACCGATCGTGACTATCGGAGAAAAAGATAGCAAATATCTCCCCAAGCGTGTTGACAGATGAGGTGACGGCCGACACAATGGATGCAGGCCGCAGGAATTAGGAACCCCCCCTCCGTTTCCTAGCTGGTCCGTGTGAAGGGATCGCCTACCCCCCCTGGCGGTCCCTTCACCGCGTCCGGGCCCAAAATCGCCACGCTGACGAAGCCCGGGCGCACGGTTCGATTCGTCGGCACCGTGCCGGTAGCCTTCG
>PLKM01000053.1 GCA_003141095.1 Acidimicrobiaceae bacterium
ACTGCTCAGTTGTTTCGTCGCGCAGTGGTAGGCCGCTGCGCGGCTCGCGCCATCGTCGGGTCGCGTCCTCGCTGCGCGGGCGTGCTGGCGACGGGCACCGACGTCGTCGGGTCAGGAGAGCAGGACTGATTCCAATGATTCGTAGCCCGGCGCCGTGCGCGGCCACGGGTACGCGCTCTCGATCTGGTCCGCGAGGTCGAGCAGTCGGTAGTCGCGAAAGTGCGGGGCGGTGATCTGCAGCCCGAAGGGCAGGCCCGTCGAGAGCTGGCCCATGGGAACGCTGATCGCGGGGTTGCCGGTGATGTTCTGCATGGCCGTCGAGTAGACGTGGGGCGGAAGTCCGTGGGTCTGCGCGCTGTCATCGAGGCGACCGTCGGCGAGCCAGCCCTCGCTCGCCACGCTCGGGCTGAGCAGCAGGCCATTCTGGCCGAGCAACTGATCCATGGTGCGAACGTAGAGGAACCGGCGGCGACGGGACTCCAGGTAGGCGTCAATGGACACATCGAGCCCGGTGCCGAGGAACTCCTGGGTCGCCGGGTGGAACTCGTTCATGTGCTCTTCGACCCAGGCGCGCCCGAGCGCCGCGACGTGCTCGGCCGCGCACACGGTGAACCAGTCGAGGTCGGGATCGCCGTCGGCGAAGAAGCCCTCCGGCTCTTTCCAGATGACCCGCAAACTGAGCAGGTCGGCGAACGCGTCGACCGCTCCTCGAAAGGCCGTGGCTACCGCGGGGGGCAGCGGCCCGAGCGGGGAGGTGCGTTCGGCGGCGAACACGATCAGCGGCAGCCCGTCATCTCTGATCATTTGACGCGTCATGGCGAGCGTTGGGGTCGAGGGGTCGCCCGCAACGGGTCCCACCATGACGTCATAGAGCAGTCGAAGGTCGTCCACCGAGGTGGCGAGCGGGCCGTCGGTGGAGTAGTCAATCCAGTCCGGCGTTGGCCATCGTCCGATCATGCCGTTGGTGGGCTTCAAGCCCACCAGTCCGCAGAGCGATGCGGGGATTCGCACCGATCCGCCGCCGTCGGTGGCCGTGCCGATCAGCACGAGACCCGCGGCGATCGCGGCGGCGGACCCCCCGCTCGATCCCCCCGGCGAGTACTCGGCATTCCAGGGATTCCTCGTCACGCCCGTCAACAGATTGGCGGTGTATCCCTCGATCGCGAACTCGGGCAGCGTTGATTTGCCCACCGGAATCGCCCCGGCACTGACGAGCCGACCCGGAACTGTCCCGTTGGCCAGGGCCGCGGGGGCGTCGCGCAGTGCCACGGAGCCCTTTCTCGTGGGGTGGCCCCGCCAGTCCTCGAGGTCTTTTATCAACGTCGGGGCGCCGAGCAGCAGCCCGGACAGCTCTTCGCCCTGGTCCACCCGACCGGCCGTTTCGAGAGCGTCGTCGTAGGAGAGCTCGGCGGCGACGTTGAGCGATGGCTGCGCGGCGTCGAGGCGACGCAGGGACTCGGTGACGAGGGTCGTGGCGCTGAGTTGACGCTCGCGTACCGCTTCGCTGAGTCGAGTGAGGGGACCAGGTTCCTTCGCCACGTCGTCACTCAGCCAATGGTTGGTTCGCCGCCGTCGGCGACCAGTGGCTTGTTCTGCTCGGCCCACGCGGTCATTCCGCCGTCGAGGTTCACGACGTCGAAGCCCTGGTCAATGAGGAACTGTCCGGCCCGCGACGAGCGCCCGCCCGAGCGACAGACGCAGACAATGGGCCGGTCCTTCTCCAGGTCGTCGAGGTGGTCGGGCACGTCACCGAGGGGAATGTGCAGCGCCTGGGGCGAATGTCCGAGCGCCCACTCGGACGCTTCTCGAACATCGAGCAGCAAAGCCCCGGCCTCGAGCAGTTCCCAGGCCTGATCAACGCTGACGTTCTTCACTGCTGGCATCAAGGGACCTTTCGAGGGGGAGTCGACAATCGACGAGTAGACCGAATCTACTCCTAGACTTTTGGCGTGGCCTCCGCTGAACTGATCTCGACGATAAGCACGACCGATCTCGTGGCGCGACTGGACAGTGACGAGAACCTCTACATGGTTGACGTGCGCGAACCCGACGAGGTCGCGGATTGGCAGATTCCCGGAGTCCACAACGTTCCCCTGGCGTTCCTCGAGTCCAGAGTCGACGAGCTTCCTCGCGACGGCCACCTCGTCGTGATCTGCGCCGCGGGAACCCGTGCCCAGCAGGGCGCGCAGATTCTGGCGTCGCACGGTCTGCCCAGTTCGGTTCTCGCCGGCGGCATGAGGGCGTGGGCTTCAACCTATGACGTGGTCACGGGTGGCTACGGCGGGGCGACGGTGGTGCAGGTGCGCCGACGGGGCAAGGGATGCCTGTCGTACGTCATTGGCTCGGGGACGACCGCCGTCGTGATCGATCCCTCGCTCGAAGTCGAGCGCTACCGCGAGATCGCCAGCGCGCACCGCTGGACGATCACCCACGTGCTCGACACCCACCTGCACGCCGACCACATCAGCGGTGCTCGCGAACTCGTCGCCAAAACCGGTGCGGCGCTGTGGCTCAATCCGTCCGATCCCTTCGACTTCGACTTTGCGCCCCTGACGGACGGCCGGGTCATTGAACTCGCCCCCGGCGTGCACTTAAGCGTCTCGGCGGTGAGCGTTCCGGGCCACACCGAGGGCTCCACCATGTACCAGTTGGGCAACGCCGCCATCTTTACCGGCGACACCTTATTCCTGGAGAGCGTGGGGCGCCCCGATCTCGCCGATCAGGCCGAACCGTTCGCGCACAATCTCTATCGCAGCCTGCACGAACGGATTTTGCCCCTTGGCGACGGGATCATGGTCTTTCCCGCCCACTACGGGCCGGGCGTTGCGGTGCACGCTGGCCAGTTCGTGGCCCGGCCCCTGGGACTGCTTCGAACGTCGCTGAAGGCCTTGACACTGAGTGAAGGTGATTTCGTCGCGTGGGCGATCGCCAACGTCAAAGACCGACCCCCCAACTATCAACGGATGGTCCTCATTAACGCGGGACGAGAAGTCGTCGACGCGGAAGCAGCCGAAATGGAGCTCGGCCCCAACCGCTGCGCCATTGCCTAGATTTGCACACCGAAAAGATGTGACCAGACGTGGTACCGCTAGTTCCGCTCCTGGAATCTTCGTATGTTCTTGACAGGATTAACAGTCGGTATACCTGCTTTTCTGCTCCCAGCGCCTAAGGAAGGTTCGCTTCGAGGAAGGTGGTGAAGAGTCCGAACTGACCACAGTGCGTGGCGTCACCGCTAGGTCGTTGGGTCTAGGTGGTCATGCGTACCTAGACTCTGACAAGTTTCTCGCAGAACTAGGGTGAGCGTGGTCCAAATACTGTGGTCGAACTACCGCACCTTGTGACGTGGCGTAGTAACTCTGTATGACACGGCGTACTGAAGAGCCGAGGATAAGTTCCAATTTGCTTGCAGATAATTGACCCGGATCAGTCAAAACGCACGCGAATCAGTGCAAATATCGGATTACGAATATGTAACAATTACTTCGAGACTCAGAATTGGAGTTGCGACTAGATTCCAGACACCTTATTTAAGCGCATCGATCAGGTATTTCTCATCATGCACTGGATTGGAACTTGTTCCACTCGAAAAGAAAAGAAATGTCACCGGTATTCGCTTTGGTTTTGCCATTTACGTATACTTGTGCTTGAGGTAACGGCCGTGTCATGTCATCAGGCCCTATCTTCTGCTGTGACACTGCTGTACCGCCTGATCTAAAATTACAGGTTGACGAAAGTCAGCCCTTATAAATGGAGTGAATGAATATGAAGACCACAAAGGAAGGATTCTTAATGGATACTTTGCTACGGATACCTCGCCACTTGGTGAAGGCTCTTGCAGCGGGCGCCGTGCTGATTGCAGCAACGCTGCCGTTGGCAGTGGCTTCGACAGCCGGTGCTGCAACACCGGTGGTCTTGTCCACTTTTGTAACTACGCCCGCCTCCATTGGCGCTGGCGGGTCCGCAACGGTTGCGTTCACCGGAACCGGCTTCGCCTACAACGGCGGCACCGTCACTCTGGCAACGACTGCTACTAACGTCACCTTCTCGAGCGTTGTAGAAACCAGTGCCACAACTGGTACGGCCAAGATTGCGACAACGTCGGCGACGGTTCCCGGTGCTTACGGTGTCACACTGACCGACACCAACGGAACCTCGGCTGCCGCAGCTGGCGTCCTTACGATCAACGCAGACCCGACGGTAACGGGGATTTCCATCACGTCAGTTGCGCAGAGCCAGACCACGGCATCAGTAACTGTGACCGGTACCGGCTTTGCTACGGGCACGACTGCAGTCTTGACGAGTGCGACGGACGGAACGAAGTTGGTTAATAACTTGGCCTACGCATCGGCAACCACCCTTACGGGAACCGTCACCGGAACTACGCTTGTTGGCGCAAATGTTGCAACTGTCGGCACGTACTCACTGACTGCGGTCAACCTTGACGGCGGCACGGGAACCCTTGCCAGTGGCTTCAGCGTCACGGCCTCAGGGATCACCAACGTGAGCCCTTCGGAGATTCCTGGAACCGCAACCGCGACACCAATCACCATTGCGGGAGCCGGATTTTTGCCGGGTGCCACAGTTACGATTAGTGGTGCGGGTGCGACCAACTCGACCGTTGTCACGGCGGACACCATAGTGGTGAGCCCCAACACGATCACCACCGCCATCACCACCGCCTCATCGAGCGGTCTCATCAATGTCACGGTCACCAACCAATCTTCTGAAGGCGGAGCCGTCATCGTTGGCACCGCCGTACTTGGTGCCGCGACTGAGGCAACTGGAGGCGCCGTGATCACCACCGCAGTGCTGAGCCCCAACTCGCCCATCGTCGTCGGTACCTCGGCCACTACTCCCGAGACCTTGACGATTACCGGTTCCGGCTTTGGTACTGGTAGCACGGTCGAAGCCCTCTATGGAACGACCCCTGACAGCAATGTTGTGTTCACATGCACCGCATCTGCCGCAGGAACCTCATTGACCTGCTCGGTTGCAGTTAACTCAGGCGCCACCGCCGGAGCCGACAGCATCGTGGTCATCAACAACGCCGTCGCAAGCGCTCCATCTGCGAATGCCTTTACCGTTGCGGGCCCTGTCCTAACCTCGGCTGCTCCTACCGCTCTTGCAGTGGGTTCACCCGTCGGTACGGTCGTGACCATTACCGGTTCAGGCTTCAACGGCAGTGCTACTGCATCGATCGGCGGGAGTACTGGACTTGCCGGGCAATTCGCAGTTACCAGTCCTACGACTGCCACCTTGTACGTTCAGACGGCGCCTACGGCTGCCGGTACCGCAACGATCACAGTGTCCCAGACGGTTTCGTCCGGCGTCACAGTCAAGGCGACGCCGTTCTCCTACAAGGTTGACGCCGCCCCGACTGTCACTTCATTGGTGAACGCCACGACGAAGGCATCCGCAGTTGGAGCTGGAGCAGTCAATGTTCCAGTGATCATCACGGGTACCGGTTTCGCTACTGGTGCAACCATTGGTAAGTTCGTCAACGCATACAACGTGGCTGACGCTGGCGTGACCGCGACGGTGTCGACAGTGACCGCTACCTCCATGACCGTGCTCGTAACGATTGCGGCCACCGACGCGAATGTCTCGGATGGCTACACCATTACGAACACCGACGGTGGTTCAATCTCAGTTGCCGGTTTCACGGCAAACACGTCACTGTTCATCGCGGCTGCTCCGACCATCACAAGTGTCACGCCTGCAGCTGGCACCGCTAGTGGTACGAGTACCTTCACCATCGTGGGAACTAACTTTGGTGCTGGAGCGGTTGTTACCACGACTCCCGTCAACGGTACTTGTGGCATCACGACGGTAGTATCGTCAACGACGTTGACCGTAGCGTGCACCCTTGGTGTTGCTGGAAAGACAGCCACGAGCCTGCTCGTTACTAACACCAACGGTGGATCAGTAACGTCGGCGGCGATCTTGCCTGCGGCCACACCCCCAGTTGTTGTAACTACTGGTATGCACACGACGGGTGTACATGGTTCGGCCGTTGTTGGCAAGACCGTTACCGTGACCATCTCGGGTACGGGTTTCTACGGTCAGCCAAAGATCACTAGCAACGAGGCTGGTACGAGGGCTTCGGTTAGCAAGGACAGTGGCAAGTTGCTCACGGTTCGTGTAACTGTCAAGGCTGGAAGTCGTACGGGTGAGCACACCTTCACGATTCGTCTGGCCAATGGCAAGTCCGCCAAGGCGAACTACTCGGTCAAGAAGTAACTCTTAACCTCTAGAAGGTTGTAAGGAAGGCCCCCTCGAAAGAGGGGGCCTTTCCTATTTTCTGAGATCGTTCGGTGCGCGTTGATCGAATGAAGTCAGTGTGGCGCAAGAGAACCTGATTCTTTCCACGTAAGTCGGTCACAGATAGAAGGCGATTTCGTTGAGGGTGCTTTGACAACATTAAGTAGCTCAAACCTGGAATCAGGAGTACGAGTTCCGTTTAGAGATTCGCGCTGGCGTTAGGTATTCATTGATGCGCCTAGTTGGGGTTTGAGACAATTTGTCGATCTCAATGGATTATCTGTTGTTTCAAGTTGTCACAACTCCGCGACCATGAAGAGTTCAAGGGTTGTACTGGTGAATCCAATCGCCGGCTAGACCCTTGCCGGCTGCCGGACGGATTTCGCGGCCACTCGGATGCTGATTATTGGAAGCTGAGCACCGCACGACAGACCGACGCCATTTATGAACTGGATCTGTTCTAGTGGATCGTGAGTGTGCGTACTGTCAACTTCGTTGATTATGGACCGACACCCGATATCCGACTGATTTCAACGGTCCGAGCGAAGCAGCGATTCGTAACAGGATGACAAAGTGATTCTGGCAGGAATGCGCCTCTACTGTGATAAACATCGACGGAGAGCACGCTTCGACCTAAAGGACTTTGTAGAAGGTGGAGATTCAATGAGACGAGTGATGAGGGTAAGCGGAGGGCGTCGAACCCTTCGATCGACAGTTGTTTCGATTGGTACCTTGGGGGCGGTGTCGGCTTTGATGGTCACTGGACTCGTATTGGTTTCTACTTCGACGGCCTTTGCGGCGGGCGTGCCCACGCAACTCGTCTTTACGACTCAGCCGCCTTCAACATCCACCGCCGGCGGAACGGGTCTCGAAGACGTTGCTGTTTCCGTCGAAGACTCGAGTGGCCAGGTGGTCACCACAGGTACTGGCGCAACAGACGCCATCACGCTTAGTACGACCGGCAGTCCGGGGATGTCCGGTAACACCGCCACGGCAAGCGCCGGCGTCGCGAAGTTTGTCGGCCTCGTGATCAGCAACCCAGGTACCTACAACTTCACGGCAACGGATAGTTCGCCACCCGATACTGGCCTAAGCGCTGCAACGAGTACGGCGGTCACGGTGAACTCGGGTGCAGCGTCCAAAGTTGCATTTACAACTGAGCCAACTGCGACAACCGTCGCCGGGGTGTCTTTGGCGACTCTTAGGGTTTCGGTCGAAGATTCGACTGGCCAGGTGGTCAGCACGGGTACGGGCGCGACGGACTCCATCACAGTTACTTCGTCGTGCACCCTCGCAGGAACGACGACTGCGACCGCGAGCGCCGGCGTCGCGGCATTCAGTGCTCTCGTCATTGACACCGGTACTTCGTGCACTCTCACGGCGACGGACGCTTCAAGAGCTTTGACGACGGCAACGAGCACCTCGGTCACGGTGAGTTCGGGTGCGCCGACCAAGCTTGGATTTGCGAGCGAACCACCCTCAACATCAATCAACGGGATAGCCGTGGCGACTCTTAGGGTCTCAGTCCAAGACGTTTACGGGAACACAGTGTCCTCGGGGACGGGCGCAACTGACTCCATCACAATTACATCGACGTGCACCCTCGCAGGAACGACGACTGCGACCGCGAGCGCCGGCGTCGTGACATTCAGTGCTCTCGTCATTGACACCCTGGGCTCGTGCACCCTCATCGCTAAGGACACGTCGAGAACGCTGACGACGGTGACGAGTAGTGCCGTGGACAGCCAAGGCGCCCAGACCGTCCTCACTCTCACGTCGCTGTCGGGCACCGTCGGCAAGCCGCTGACGCTCACGACGAGCGGAGGATCCGGAACGGGCGCGATCACCTTCAGCGTTACGAACGGCACGGCGACTGGTTGCGTGGTGTCGGCAAGTTCATTGACGGTCACGAGCGTGGGAACGTGCATCGTGACGGCGACGAAGGCCGCCTCCATCACCAACCTGGCGATCTCGAGCCCGGCAACGACCGTGACGTTCGTCGTGCCTGGACCCAAGGCGACTCGTGTTGCTGGCGCCGTATGGGTTGGTAAGAGGACGACCGTGACGATCCTTGGTTCGGGTTTCTTCGGACGTCCAAGGGTTATCAGCAACGTCGCCGGTATCACGGCGAGGGTGACCCGCGATACCGGCAGGTCGCTCACCGTCGTCGTCACTGTGAGGAGCGGAGTGACGACGGGTGCGCACGGTTTCACCATCATCTTGGCGAACGGTAAGAGGGCCTCGGTGAAGTACAACCTGAGGTAGTGAGAAAGTGTTGCAAGGTCTTACGGAAAGCGCCTTCGAACGAGGGACCCTTCCGAAATTCTGACGCCGTTCGATCAATGAGAACTCGGCGCGAAGACGAGAGATCAGTGGACTTTCCTCAGTGACCAGGTGACCCCTTCGGGGCTGTCCTGAACATCAATGCCGGCTTGGACGAGAGCGTCTCTCAACTCGTCGGCCAGTTGGTAGTGACCGGCCGCTCGCGCATTGACGCGGGCGGCGAGGACACCTTCAACGAGTGACGTTGGGTCTATAAAGCCCTCTCCTCCGGTGGCGCTGAGTAGGACCAACTGGGCCAGGGCCTCAACCGCTCCAGAGCCACCGTCGAGCGCGCGCTGCGCGAGGTCGCGGGGTTGGTCGGTCGATGCAATCACAACGGTGTCGGTCTTGCCTGGAGCCTTCATCGATTGAAGAGTGCGCAGTTCATTGAGCGGTGTTGTTGAACCGTTCTCGAGGACTCTCGACTGACCACCCAAGCGCCAGTAGCCGTGCGACTTGCCGAGGACCTGCAGCGTGTCCCCTTCGAGATCGATGATGAGGGCCGTGTGCTCGTCGATACCCAAGGTCGCGACGCCCTCGGGCAATTCACTCTCTAGAAGCACCAGCCGTCGCTCGCCGAGGTAGCAGCAGCCGGTGTCGTAGTTGCCCCCCTCCTTGTTATCGAAGTGGGGGATGACGACGCAGTTGAGTCCCGCCGTGGCCATGAGATTCAGCCCATCCAGCCAGTAGGGGGCCGCACCGGCCTTGTAGATCTCGTAGATCGGGGCGCTGAACACGCCGAGCGTCTCGGCGGCCGCGGACGCGAGGCAGAGAATGCCTCCACTGTTGAGCACCTCTTCGAGGTCATCGACAAGTTGCAGTGGCCGCCACTGAGCCAGCGCGTAACTGGGGCTTCCCGGTCCCGCAAACACGTAGTTGGCGCTTCGCACTTGCTGCTTGACGATGGTCCGATCCAGTTCGCTCGACCCCTCGAACGATCTGAAGTGCAGCGGCTCGAGCTTGGTGTGGAGCGAGGTGGCGAAGTAGTCGACCAACTTGGCGGTCATCTGGGGCACGTTCTCCTGGAACCCGTAGGCGGTATCGAGGTTGACGGCGCGGACCTCGCCGAGACGACCGAGCAGGGATCGGTGAACCTTGGTCATCCCCGGAGCCGTCTCGCCCGATCCCAGCAGTGCGAGCACTCCCTTAGTCATGTACGCAGGTTACCGGCCTGATCGGAGTGGGGGAACGGAGCGTTGACTAAGTTAGAGCCGTGGCCAACGTCGTATTCCAGTTCCGAGAGCGGGCGAGGGGCAACGTCACGACCCCTATGGTCCTATGGTCCTCTGTGATGGCCGTGGTGCTCTTCTTGATCGAGTCTCGTCTCGCACCGCACGCCACCATCGTGTGGGTCGGCGTCGGGGCGACCGCGCTCTTCGGCATCTACCTGGGCTGGCGCCGTCGCACGGCCGCGGTCTTCGTGGCGCCGTTCGTGAGCTGGCTCTTCGCGTGGCTCCCGTTGTGGGTGGCCGCCATGATCCACGATGGCATCATCAACGGGTTCTTGCGGGGGTTGTTTCTCATCACCTTCGGCTGGATCGCAATCGGCTTTGGCGAGTTCGTCGGGCTCACGGTGATGGCGTTCTTGGGGCGTCTCTTTCGTGGTCCGGCGAATCGTGGTGAGCCCGACGTCGTGATCTTCAGCCCCAAAGACCTCTAAAGGCCCGACCCTCTGGGGAACCAGGAGCCTCGGTTTGTAGCGACGAGGGTCTCGCAACTGCTTTTCTAGGCCACGATTTGACCAAGGGCCCGCAAATTCTTGGACCATATTCCACGCAGCACGGGCTTGGCGACGTAGGCACCGAGAGGTCCGAGCATCCACCAGGGAAATTCCAACCGTTCTCGCCAGGTGATTTCGGTGCCTTCACCTTGTTTCTTGAGGGTGAAAGTGCCGTGACCGGTGATCAGACCACGATGCGTGACCCCCATGACCGAGTCGTCATCCCACTGCGTAATGGTCATGAGGTCGTTGGTAACCAGTGGTCCAACTTTGGTCACGCAGCGAAATGACGTGTTGACGCCCTCGCGTTGGTCGCCGAGGAACTCGATCGAGATCGCGTCGGTCATCCACTGGACGTGGCGATCGATGTGGCGCAACTCCTCCCAGAGTTGCGTCGGGCTGACGTGATAGTGCGCCGAGACGGTGATCGCCACCATCAGTCGTAAAGCGCGCCGGCGATCCGTCGCCACTCTTCGAGTGGTGGCGCGGCGAGGTCGGCGCCGAGTACCTGGAGGCATACGTGGCTGGCGCCCGCCTCGCGGTGTTCATCGATGTTGGCGAGGACCGCAACTTCGTTGCCGTGCACGACCATGGCGTCGCAGAGTCGCTCGGAGCCGCCACGCACGAAATCCTTGTCGTCGAAACCGTAACGTCGCCAGCTGTTTCGGTAGTTGTCGAGTCCCGTGTAGATCTCGAGGTACGCGTGGGCCCGGCGAAGGAATTCGTCGCGATCCTGACCGAGCACGACGGCCTGCTCGACCCCGATGAACTGGTCGCCCACGATGCTGCGAGCGACCGCGGTGTGCTCGGGCGTCACCAGGTACGTGTGCACCCCGTTCGCCAACGTCGCCCCTAACTTGAGCATCTTGGGTCCGAGCGCCGCGACGACGCGCGCGTAGTCGTGCTGCCCTTCGGGCGCGAACATGGGAGCCGCGTCCATGGCGGTGAGGAACTCGCGCATGGCTTCGAGGGGCGACTGGTAGTCGTGGCCCCGCAGCCGCTCGACAAGTGGTTGGTGACTGACGCCGAGGCCCAGCACGAAGCGGTCGGCGAACGCGGCGTTGAGGGTCTTGGCCGCGTTCGACGCGTTCACGGCGTCGCGACCCCAAATATTGGCGATGCCGGTGGCGATCGTGATCCGCGACGTCGCCGAGAGCAACAGGGTCGAACTCGTGAAAGCCTCGCGTCCCCACGCTTCGGGAATCCACATGGCCGCGTAGCCGAGTGACTCGAGCTCGGCGGCGATCTCCCCGCTTTGACCGGCGGGCAACGTTTCGTGGGTACTCGTCCATATTCCAACGGTGCCGCGCAGATTCTCCAGAGATGATGGCCAAGTCGTCATAATTCTCAGCCTAGAGAGTTTGCGAGCGCGTCGTCGTGACGACCACAATGGAGGATGGCCTATCTGATAGCGGCAATCTCCGCCTGGTTGCTGCTCTCGGCTTCGACGGCATTGCGTCCCGGTCGCCACGGAGTCTTCGCCGCGCTGGCGTACCCGGTGGGCTGGGCGGCGGGGGAGCTCCCGGCGCAGGCCATCGTCGCCGAAGCGGCCGCGCTGGGGCTCTTGTCGTGGTGGGGCTGGCCCACGTCCAACTGGCTGAGCCTGTTGATCTTCGTGCTCGCCTCGGTGGTCGTGGCGGAGAACCTCGCGCTGGTCTTTATCCAGTTCTACGCCAGGGGAATCGTGCGACGCGCCCTCGCCTCGAGCTCGCGCGAGCCCCTGGAACTGCCCCACCCGCGCGACGACGTCTTTGGTTCGTGGTGGCGAACGGCGCTGCAGGTTCCCTATCACTCGCGCGACATGCAGATCATCCACAACGTGGCCTACGGCCCCGAGCCCCGTCACCGGCTCGACGTCTGGCGCACGTCCACGACCCCGCAGAACGCGCCGGTCATCTTCTACATCCACGGCGGGGCGTGGACCTTCGGTGACAAGCGCGAGCAGGGTCGCCCCATGCTGCACGAGTTCGTGCGTCGCGGGTGGGTCGCCGTCGCGTGCAACTACCGGTTGGCTCCGCGTCATCCCTGGCCCGCCCAGATAGAGGACGTCACGCGCACCCTGGCGTGGATAAAGAAGTACGTCGCCAACTACGGCGGTGACCCCGAGCGGATCGTGGTCGCCGGCGGGTCGGCCGGCGGGCACCTCGCGGCGTTGCTGGCGCTCAGTGCCGACGACCCCACGTGGCGGCCCAAGGACGTCGAGGGGATCAGCGACTGGTCCGTTCGAGGGTGCATCCCCTTCTACGGCGTGCTCGAGATGACGGGTGACGAGACGCACTGGCACGGGCTGGGCGGGGGACTGCGCATCCTGCTCGAGGCGCGCGTGGTGCGACGTCCGTTCGCCGAGAACCCCGAGCTCTACGAACAGATGTCACCGCACCACCGGATCCCGCTCGACGCGCCACCGTTTCTCGTCATCCAGGGGGGCAACGACACCCTCGTCGACGTGCACGTGGCCCGGGACTTCGTGGAGAAGTTTCGGCGCGTGGCGCTCGCTCGGATCTACTACGTGGAGCTGCCCTTCACCCAGCACGCCTTTGACGTCACGGCGAGCCCGCGAACGTCCGCGACGACCCGGGCGGCGGTGGTGTTCGCCGAGTCCGTCGATGCTGCTCGCGCGAAGCCCGGAGCGGCGCTCGTGGCGGGTTACCGGTCGCCACCCACCGAGTTGCGTGTGGAGATCTCGCCCGGCCGGTGGGTTGATGCGCTGGACGCGGCGCGCGAGCTTGGACCCTTCGCCGTCGTGACCTCGGACAATCCATTCTCGCAACTCGTCGATGGTTCGAACAATGAGTCGCACCGTCGTGAACTGAGCGAACTCTTGGCCGAGCGCGGGGTCAGCGTCCGAGCGAGTGTCGCGCGCGACCCGTCGGGCCAGTGGCCCGACGAGCAGGGCTTCGCCGTGCTCGGCCAGACGCCGGAGTTCGCGAGGGTGCTCGCGCGGGTCTTCGATCAGTTCGCGTACTACGACGTCAGTACGGCGGGCATCCTGGTACGCCAGAGCCAGGACGCGCGCGTGTTGGCGTAGGTCCTCAACTCGCGACGAGTGACACGGTGATGGCGACGTCACTCGCCTCGTTGAATTCGAACTCGCGCACGCCGCCCGCCGCCTGGAGATCGCCCTGGCCGGCTCGCACGTCGTCCAGCCACTCGGCGGGGCCGCTCAGGGCGAGCACCTCGACCTCGGCGCGCTGGGAGACCTTGGCGGTGCTCTTCTCGCGGCGCACCGCTTCGAGCACGTCGCACAGGGTCGCGAAGATCTCGCCGGAAACCGGTGTGGCGAGAAGCTCTTCTTGCGTGGGCCACGGGGCCAGGTGCACCGAGCCGGTGTGCCACCAGCGCCAGACCTCTTCGCTCACGAAGGGCAGGAATGGCGCGAGGAGGCGCTGCAGCACCGAGAGCGCGCTCGCGAGCGTGGCGCGCGCCGAGCGCGTGGCGGCACTGTCGGCGTCGCCGTAGGCACGGACCTTCACGAGTTCGACGTAGTTGTCACAGAACGACCAGAAGAACGCCTCGGTACGCTCGAGCGCGCGGGCGTAGTCGTAACCTTCGAAGGCCTTGGTGGCTTCACCGATCAGTTCGCTGAGTAGCGCCAGCAGGTCCCGGTCGAGCGCCTCGGTGACGTCCGACGGACCCGGCAGCGGGGCACCCTCGAGCCGGCCCAGCACGAACTTCGAGGCGTTCAGAACCTTGATCGCGAGGCGTCGGCCGATCTTCATCTGCGCTTCGTCAATGGCGGTGTCGGTCCCCGGGCGCCCTGAGGCCGCCCAGTAACGAAGGGCGTCGGCGCCGTGATGCTCGAGTAGCGGCATGGGGGTGACGACGTTGCCGACCGACTTGCTCATCTTCTTGCGGTCGGGGTCGAGCACCCAGCCCGAGATCAACACGTTGGTGAAGGGAAGGCTCTGGTGCTGGAAGTGGCCGCGCACCACCGTCGAGAACAACCACGTGCGGATGATCTCGTGGGCCTGGGGGCGCAGGTCCATCGGAAAGATGCGCTCGAACAGGTCGGTGCCCCAGTGGCCCGCGATCTGGGGCGAGAGCGAGCTCGTCGCCCAGGTGTCCATGACGTCGGGGTCGCCAACGAACCCGTGGGGCTGGTTGCGTTGCGCTTCATCAAAGCCCCGGGGCGCGTCACTCGACGGATCGACCGGCAACTCGGCGACCGCGGGCACGAGTGGCGAGTCGAAGTCGATCTCACCTTGGGCGTCGGTCGGGTACCAGACCGGAAACGGCACGCCGAAGAAGCGTTGACGCGAGATGTTCCAATCCACGTTGAGCCCCTCGACCCACGACCGGTAGCGGTGCTTCATGAAGTCGGGATGCCAGTGCAACTCCTCGCCGCGCCGCAGTAGATCGTCGCGGTGCTCGAGGGTCGAGACGAACCACTGACGCGACGTCACGATCTCAAGCGGGCGCTCGCCCTTCTCGTAGAACTTGACGGGGTGGGTGATGGGGCGAATCTCGCCGATCAGCTCGCCGCTTTCGCGCAAGGCGTCAACGACGGTGGCCCGGACCTGGTTGACCGTCCGGCCTTCGAGCTCGCCGTAGAACCCGTTCGCCGACGCGGCGTCGCGCGAAGGGTAGTTCTCGGAGCCGAACTCGCACGCCAAGAAGCGACCGTCGCGGCCAATGAGCGCGCGGGTGGGCAACGACAGCTCACGCCACCAGGTGACGTCGGTGACGTCGCCGAACGTGCAGATCATGGCGATGCCCGATCCCTTCTCGGGGTCGGCGAGTTCGTGAGCGACGATCGGTACCTCGACGTGGAAGAGCGGCGTGACGACGTTGGTACCGAAGAGCGCCTGGTAGCGCTCGTCGTCGGGGTGGGCAACGAGGGCGACGCAGCTGGCGAGCATCTCGGGGCGCGTGGTCTCGATCTCGATCGTGCCGCCGCCGTCCTTGGCGAAGGCGATGCGGTGGTAGTTACCGGGACGTTCTCGGTCCTCGAGCTCGGCCTGGGAGACCGCCGTTCGAAAGTCCACGTCCCAGAGCGTCGGCGCCTCGGTCGAGTACACCTCGCCGCGCTCGAGCATCTCCAGGAAACCGCGCTGGGAGACGCCCTGCGCGCGCGACGAGATCGTCGAGTACTCGAGGCTCCAGTCGATGCTGACGCCCAAGTGGCGCCAGAGCTTCTTGAAGACCTCCTCGTCGGCGGCGGTGAGGTAGTGGCACAGTTCGACGAAGTTCTTGCGCGAGATCGACAGTTTCCTGTCCCCGGGCTTCTCCGGAGGCTGGAAGTCGGGGTCGTAGGGGAGCGAGGGGTCACAGCGCACCCCGAAGAAGTTCTCGACCCGCCGTTCTGTCGGTAGTCCGTTGTCGTCCCAGCCCATGGGGTAGAAGACGCTCTTGCCGGTCATTCGTCGGTAGCGGGCGATCACGTCGGCCTGGGTGTAGCTGAAGACGTGGCCAATGTGCAACGAGCCCGACACGGTGGGTGGCGGGGTGTCAATGGAGTAGACGTGCTCGCGCGCGGCGCTTCGATCGAAGCGGTAGGTCTCTTCCTCGTCCCAGCGATCGATCCAGGCGACCTCCAGGCCGTCGATGGTGGGCTTTTCGGGGAGTGCCCGTAGGGCGGGAGTGAGGGCGTCGGGCATGATTGGCGTAGTTTAGAACAGTGATTCGCCTCTTCGATTCGGTCCACGGTGAGATACGAGAGCTCCATCTTCGAGACGCCGGACGGGTCTCGATCTACGCCTGCGGCCCCACCGTCTACGACCTGCCCCACCTGGGCCACGGCCGCTACACCCTGGTCTGGGACGTGGCGCGACGTTGGTTCACCTTTCGCGGCCTCGACGTCGATTTCGTCTCCAACGTCACCGACATCGACGACAACATCATCAATCGCGCCCTGCGTGACGGAACGAGCGAGCAAGCCGTGGCCTCGACGTTCGAGGGCGAGTGGTGGCAGGCGATGGACCGGCTGGGCGTCGCGCGTCCCTCGCAGGCTCCTCACGCCACCGAGTACGTCCCCGCGATGGTGGCCCTGATCACCTCGTTTCTCGCGAGCGACGTGGCGTACGCGACGAGCGACGGGATCTACTTCGACGTCAGTCGCGTGAGCGACTACGGGCTCCTCGCCGGCCAGCCCCTCGACTCGCTTCGTGCGGGCGCTCGGGTGGAGGCGAACGACGAGAAGCGCTCGCCCCTGGATTTTGCGCTGTGGAAGTTCGCCAAGCCCGGCGAGCCTTTCTGGCCCGCTCCCTTTGGCGTAGGACGGCCCGGCTGGCACACCGAGTGCGTGGTGATGTCCTTGGGGCTGCTCGGCGACGGGTTCGATCTGCACGTGGGGGGGTTCGACCTCAAGTTTCCCCACCACGAGAACGAGCGAGCCCAGGCGGTCGCGGCGGGTCGCTCGTTCGCCCAGCACTGGTCGCACAGCGGCTGGGTGATGGTGGGATCGCAGAAGATGAGCAAGTCCCTCGGCAACTTCACGTCGCTCACCCATCTGCTCGACGAGACCGATCCGCGCGCCTACCGCCTGCTCGTTCTCAGGTCGCACTACCGTTCGCCAATCGAAGTGACCCCCTCGACGATTGGCGACGCGCAGCGCGCCCTCGAGCGCCTCGACAGCCTGGCGCGTCGTTTCGAGCTCCCGGCCCTCGCGGGCGCGTCACTCGAGGTGGCGTCGGCGTTCTCCTGGGGCGGCGACACCCAGACCCTCTTCGACCGGGTGGGGGAGTATCTCGACAATGACCTCGACACGCCGAGCGCCGTCGCCCTGCTCTTCGAGGCGGTCAGTGGCGCGAACTCCGCAGCGGACAGCGGCGATGTCGCGGCGGCCCAGGAACTCGCCCGGGCAGTGAATTCCCTGTTCGCAGCGCTGGGACTGGCGTTGACGGGTAACGGCCACCACGTCGACGAGATCAGCGCGACCCTGGTCGCCGAGCGCGATGCGGCGAGGTCCTTGAAGAACTGGGGCGAAGCGGACCGCCTGCGCGACGAACTGGCGAGCCGCGGCTGGGTCGTGGAAGACTCCTCATCAGGGACCAAAATTCGTCGACCCTGAAAATTAATTGGTCTTTGGCCCCTTGACCAAGTAGCGTATTCCCTTGAGGTTGCCGTTGTGGTTCCCTCCGGACCCGACGCAAGTCGGTTTTAAAAGAAACAATCAAGGAGGCCCCAGTGGCTGTAGGAACCGTTAAGTGGTTCAATGACGAGAAGGGTTGGGGTTTCATCGCTGTCGATGGCCAGCCAGACGTCTTTGTTCACTACTCGGAGATTCAGGGTGAAGGTCGCAAGACCCTCGTTGAGGGTCAGACCGTAGAGTTTGACATCGAGCCGGGCGATCGCGGCCCACTCGCCAAGCGCGTTATCCTGAACTAACCAAAACATTTTGCAGTGGTCAACCGCCGCCTTCGGGCGGCGGTTGACCTTTTTTAGTACCCTTTTCGCTTGTTGTAGAATCTAGTTACTGACGAGTAACCCTCCATCCTTAAAGGTGACGACATGCCTGATTTCTCAATGGAACTGAACGACGACCAAAAGATGTTGCAAGGGTGGGTGCACGGATTCGCCCAGAACGTGATCCGTCCGGCCGCTCACGAGTGGGACGAGCGCGAAGAGACGCCGTGGCCCATCATTGAAGAGGCCGCCAAGATCGGCATCTACAGTCTCGACTTCATGGCCAATGCCGTCGCCGACAAGACGGGCATTTCGATGATGCTCGCCCTCGAAGAGCTCGCCTGGGGCGACGCGGGAATCTGCATGGCCCTCATGGGCACGACGCTCGGCGTCGCGGCGATCATGGCCAACGGCACCCCCGAGCAGCAGATGGAGTGGATCCCCCAGTGCTTCGGGACGCCCGAGGACATCAAGATCGCCGCCTTTGGCGTTACCGAGCCCGACGCCGGCAGTGACGTGTCGTCGCTGCGAACCCGCGCGATCTACGACGCCGCCACCGACGAGTGGGTGCTCAACGGCACCAAGACCTGGATCACCAACGGGGGCATCGCCAACGTGCACGTGATCGTGGCGTCGGTCGACCCCGAACTCGGCAGCCGGGGCCAGGCGTCATTCGTCGTGCCCGAGGGCACCAAGGGCATTCGCATGGGCCAGAAGTTCCTGAAGATGGGCATCCGCGCCTCGCACACCGCGGAAGTGGTGCTCGAAGACTGTCGCGTGCCGGGCGCCTGCCTGCTCGGCGGCAAGGAGAAGCTCGACGAGAAGTTGGCGCGGGTGCGCGAAGGAAAGAAGTCGTCGGGTCAGGCGGCCATGGCCACCTTCGAGTCGACGCGGCCAGCCGTTGGCGCTCAGGCGCTCGGGATCGCGCGCGCCGCGTACGAGTACTCGCTCGACTACGCCAAAGAGCGCAAGCAGTTCGGCCGGGCCATCATTGAGAACCAGGCGATCGCCTTCAAACTCGCCGACATGAAGATGCACATCGACGCCGCGCGTCTCTTGGTGTGGCGCGCCTCGTGGATGGCCGCTACCCGCAAGCCGTTCCTCAACGGTGAGGGTTCGATGTCCAAGCTCTACGCCGGAGAGACCGCCGTCAAGGTCACCGAGGAAGCCATCCAGATCCTCGGCGGCTACGGCTACGTTCGCGAGTACCCCGTCGAACGCTGGCACCGCGACTCNNATCTCCGGCGTGCACATCAGGTAGTAGAAGGCGCACTCTAACTGGCTTTTGGGATTCACGGCGACTCGAAGTCATCGTGAGAACACACCCTCGGGAATTCCACCCTGCGGCCCTGTTGGACCAATTAATGGTTTGTGGGTCTATGGAACGAGCCACGTCGGTGCAATACTTGCCGGAGAAATGGTGCATCCACCGGCGACTCGGTTTACGAGCCTCTTGGACCCACAGATAATCTGTGGGTCATCACTGACGTGCTATCAATTTCCAATGGTTGAACTCACCGCCAGCGATCTCGAAGGCGTGCTCTTGGCGGCGCAGTCGGTGAGCAGCGCTCAGGACCCCAGTGAGTTCAGTCAGTTGGCTACTGAGCAGGTGGCGCGGCTCCTCCCTTCAGAAGTAGTCACCTTCAACGAGATCGATCCGGCGAATGGACAATTGAACTTTCTTTCCATCCCTTCGTCATATCCCTTTCCGCCCGGGGTTGAACAGCGCCTCATCGCCCTGGCCGACCAACATCCGCTGATTCACTACCACGTCCATTCGAGTGACGGCTCCGCGAAGAAGATCAGTGACTTCTGGAGTCAGGCAGAGTTTC
>PLKM01000022.1 GCA_003141095.1 Acidimicrobiaceae bacterium
GCCGCCATCGTCGGTTTGTTGAAGCTCGCGAACTCAAGCGCAATACCGGACCTCGCGCGACCACGTGCGATGAGTGCGGCGCCGCGCCCGAGGACGTACACGCAGAGTGGTGCCTCGCCGAAGAGGACCGCTACGACGAAATTCTTGGTTCACTGCCGCGCACGTCGTTCAACGAAGAGGACCCGCTCGCAGCCGAGAGTTAAGACTTTCGTCGAAAGACAGGGTGGGGAAGCAGCGTTCCCTTGGGTTGCTTGGTCCGGCTCTTCATGAACGCCAGCAACTGGTCGTAGACGGTTCGTCCCACCATCGCGGTGAGTTCTTCGGCCATTGAATCAACGACTCGACTCTTGCCAACGAAGGCCGCCGGGTCCTCGGTGCACCACCAGTGGAACTCGTCGCCACCGGCCCCCCAGTCGTCGCGGTTCCATTGCGCGATGCGCGTGATCACGTGACCGCTCTCCTGGACGTCGTCGTCACGGCGTAGGGGTAGTTGCCAGCAGACCTCGGGCTTGAGCGGGATGTAACTCTCGTTGGTGTCTATGGACAACACGTGCAGGGCGCATCCAGGTCCGCGGTGAAAGTCCGGACGATTCAGGAAGATGCAGGCATCCTGCACCAACTTGGTGACTATTTCTCCATTCTTCTTCACTCGCGTGGTGCCCGCCTTGCCCTTGGCCTTGAACTGCCACTGATCATCGGTGAGTCGCTTGGCGGCCTTCTCGACCCGGCGACGGTCCTTTTCGTCAGTGAAGTGGGCCCCGTAGCTGCAGCATCCCTGGACCAATTCGGGCGTGGGACCAGTAAGAACGCCCTGGCAGCCGTCACCGAAGATGCAGGTCCAGTTACTTTCGAGGAACGTCACGTCAAACATCCACGTTCGCTGGTCCTTGTCGTCCTCGAAACTGACCCACTCGTGGGCATCTCTTGGTATTGAAGTCACAATCAAAACTTAGTTCGCGCAAGAGATCACGCGGGGTACCAATAGACTTCTGGCATGACTACCGTCGAAACCTTTGACATTCTGACCCTCACCGATGAAGCCCGTGACGTCGTGATGGACGCCTTGAGCAACGAAGACAACAGCGGGGGCTTGGCGCTCTGGGTGGAGGTCACCGGCACGCGCGGTCCGGGCTACGCCTACGATCTCTATTTCTCTGATCGAGCTGACGCCCCCGAGGACGCCGCCATTGGTGTTGACGGAGACGTCACCATCGTCATTCCCGTCAATAGTGTTGAGCGCCTTCGAGGAAGTCGCTTGGAGTTCGCAAGCGATGGTGGCGGCGGCCTGGTATTGGTGAACCCGAACGTCCCGACGCCCGAAGAGGTCAATCCAGGGGTTCCGGCAGAAATCCTGGCGCTCGGCCTCGAAGGCCCCATGGCCGTGTTCGCCGTGACTGTTCTCGAAGAGCAGGTGAACCCTTCCATCGCTTCTCACGGAGGGCACTGCGACCTGGTGGCGCTCGACGAAGAGAACAAGGTCGCCTACGTGAAGTTGTCGGGTGGCTGCCAAGGCTGCGCCATGAGCCGCATGACCCTCACGCAAGGGATAGAAACTACGTTGCGTGAGGCGATTCCAGCATTGACCGGTGTGATCGATGTCACCGACCACGCCTCGGGAGTGAATCCTTTCTACGCCAAGGAACAGTAAGTCTTAGCGCGCGCTCTAGAATTTAGAAATGCTGCGCTTCCTCACTGCTGGCGAAAGCCACGGACCATCGCTGACCGTCATCGTCGAGGGACTGCCGGCGGGACTGCCGATAACGGCAGAACAGATCGGCGACGAGCTTGCTCGGCGCCGTCTCGGTTACGGTCGTGGCCCTCGGATGCGCTTCGAACGCGATGAGCTTCGCCTTACGGGGGGTATTCGACATGGTCGTACTCTGGGCTCTCCGGTCGCCATCGAGATTCTCAACTCGGAGTGGCCAAAGTGGGAGCAGGAGATGTCGGCCGCTCCGGGAACACCCAGCGACAGGCTGACGAAGCCTCGTCCCGGTCACGCGGACCTCGCGGGGATGCAGAAGTACGGCTTCGATGACGCCCGCGACGTTCTAGAACGGGCCAGCGCACGTGAAACCGCGGCGCGAGTCGTGGCCGGCGCACTCGCGAAGGCCCTGCTCGCGACCATCGGTGTCGAAGTATTGAGCCACGTAGTTCGCATTGGTCAAGTGGCGTCGCCCGCAGACCGACGACCGCTCCCCGGTGAACTCGGCGTCGTAGACGAGAGCGAAGTTCGCTGCTTCGACGAAGAGACCGCCCGAGCCATGATCGGTGAGATCAAGGCGGCCGCAAAGGAAGGCGACTCGCTCGGGGGCATTGTGGAAGTCATTGCCTACGGGGTACCCGTGGGACTGGGCTCGTACGTGCACTGGGATCGAAAGCTAGACGGCCTTCTCGCGGGTGCGCTCATGAGTATCCAAGCCGTCAAGGCGGTCGAAATCGGTGACGGCATGATTCAGGCGTCCCAGCGCGGAAGCGTGGCGCACGACGCGATTGCGGTGGATGAGTCCTTCGCGAGGGGCGGCGGCTACGTGCGGCGCAGTGATCATGCCGGTGGACTCGAGGGGGGAATGACCTCAGGATCACCAGTGATTGCCAAGGTGGCGATGAAGCCCCTCGCGACACTCAATCGACCGGTGCTGGAGACAGTGGACGTGGCCACAGGTGAATCAACCGTCTCGTTCAAGGAGCGTACCGACGTGACGGCCGTCCCGGCGCTCGGTGTGGTCACCGAAGCAATGATGGCATTGGTGCTCGCCAATGAAGCGCTTCGCAAGTTTGGCGGCGACTCGGTGGAGGAGTTTGCCCGTAATCACGCCTCCTACGTGGCCAACCTGGGCTCCACGGCGTCAGCCTCACGTCCCGAGTGACGGTGGCAGTTCTCGTCATCGTCGGTTTGCCCGGCACCGGAAAGACCACCGTTGCCAAGGAGATCTCGAGCAAGCTGGGTTGTGGGTTTCTCGATACCGACGACATCGTTGCGTCGTCAGTTGGCTGCCCCGTCGCGCAGTACCTGCGAACCGAGGGCGAAGCCGCGTTTCGAGAGGCCGAGTGTCGAGCCCTCGAAGAAGCACTCGACGCTGACGCCATCGTGGCGACGGGCGGGGGGATTGTGACCACACCACGCGCTCGTCAGGTGCTTGCGAGCCAGCGGACGTTCTGGCTTGACTGCGGTGACGATGAAATTCTTGCGCGGGTCGATGACGGAGATCGCCCTCTGCTCGGCGACGAGCCTCGTAGTTCGCTCGCCCGCCTGCGTGCGCAGCGCGAACAGTGGTACCGCGAGGTATCGTGCGTGTGCATTGACGCGTCGGGGACGCTTGACCAAGTGGTCGAACGGGTACTCAAAGAGGCGCAGAAGGTGGAGCGGTGAAGGTTACGGTAGACCTCAAGGAGCGCGCGTACGACATCGTGCTCCAAGAAGGCGCGCGTCACAGGCTCGAGGTCTTTCTTCGAGAGCACTGTCCTAACGCCCATGCGAAAGTGATTATCACCTCGAGCTCACTGCGCGCGCAACCCTGGTTTGACTTCGCGACCGGACTCGGCGCGCACATCATTGAAGTGCCAGAGGGCGAGTCGGCGAAGACGTTCGCGACGCTCGAACTACTGTGCGAGCAACTCGCGGCGTTGGAACTTTCGCGCAGCGACGTGGTGATCGGTGTGGGTGGGGGAGCGGTCACCGACCTCGCGGGATTTGCCGCCGCGGTCTACCTGCGCGGCATCGACGTCGTACAGGTACCGACAACGTTGGTGGGTCAGGTGGACGCCGCTACTGGTGGCAAGACCGCTATCAATCTGAGAGCTGGCAAGAATCTGGTGGGCGCATTCCACCAGCCCTTGGGGGTGTTTTGCGATTTTGAGACGCTCGAGACCTTGCCTGAGCGCGAACGTCTGAGCGGACTGGGTGAGATCGCCAAGTGTTGGCTACTCGAAGGGCGCGCGGCGGGTGACCTCGAGAGCGCGTCACTGAACGACTTGGTGTTGATGTCGGTGAGGTTGAAGGCCAGCATCGTCGCAGCGGACGAGTTCGAAGGGGGCCGTCGTGCTCTCTTGAACTACGGCCACACCCTGGGTCACGCGTTAGAGGTCTTGGCGCTCGCTCGCGACGCCGACGAACTGCGCCACGGCGAAGCCGTCGCCGTGGGGCTGGCCTACGCGGTTCGACTCGCGCACGCACTGGGGCGGGTTGACGCGGCGGAGATCGTCAATCATGACGAGGTGCTTCGAATCCTGGGTCTGGGCCAAGGTGTGCCGACCGAACTCGCGACGAACGACATCGTGAC
Organism: Acidimicrobiaceae bacterium; assembly: GCA_003141095.1. GTDB lineage: Bacteria > Actinomycetota > Acidimicrobiia > Acidimicrobiales > RAAP-2 > RAAP-2. The sequence continues at coordinate 4,281 of PLKM01000022.1, forward strand.
GGCCATGGGCCACGACAAGAAGGCTCATCATGATTTAACGTTCGTGCTGCCGGGTGCGAACGGGTTTGAGGTTGTTCGTGGCATCGAGCCCGAGACCATCGTTCAAGTACTGGAAAGTTTTCGAGGTGAACAGTGAGTAAAGAGATTCTGCTGTTATCGGGTCCAAATCTTGACCAGCTGGGAACTCGCAGCCCCGAGATCTACGGTGCCGCGACCTTGACCGAACACGTGGAAAACTTCACCCGCCGCGCTGCGCAGCTGGGATTCAGCGTTCGCCACGTGCAGTCGAACTACGAAGGCGACCTCATTGAAGCCATTCACGCGGCTCGCCTTAGTTCGGCGGCAATCGTCATCAACGCCGGTGCGCTGACGCATTCGTCGTGGGCGCTGGCGGACGCCCTGGCCATGTTTGGCGGCGCGAAGGTTGAAGTTCACCTGTCCAACCCGGCTGCGCGGGAGCCTTTTCGCCACGTCAGCACCCTGGCGGGCGTCGTGAACGGTTCGATTGCCGGTTTTGGCGCGGTGAGTTACGAACTGGCCCTTGACGCAGTGCAACGTCTGCTGGCCCTGTCGTAGTCCTTGTCCCACCGGGACTGCCTAGAATGGGCAACGCTACTTTCGCGAAAGGTCCCGAGCCTCATGGCTGCAATTTCAACTTCCGATATCAAGAACGGCATCACCCTCAAGATTGACGAAGGTCTCTTCTCAGTCATCGAGTTCCAGCACGTAAAGCCGGGCAAGGGCGGGGCGTTCGTGCGCACCAAGTTGCGCAACGCCAGGTCGGGAGCCGTGATCGAGCGTACCTACCGCGCCGACGAGCGACTGGAGCAGGCCATCATCGACAAGCGTGACACCCAGTACCTTTACCGCGATGGCGACGACTACATCTTCATGGACCAGTCGACCTACGACCAGGTGCCCGTATCGTCGAAGAATCTCGGCGAGGCGACCAACTTCTTGAAGGAGACCGGTAAGGCGATGCTCATCTCGTACAACGACGAAATCATCGGCGTCGAACTTCCCGCGTCGGTCGAACTCACGATCGCCGAGACCGAGCCTGGGATCCAGGGCGACCGCGTGTCGGGTGCTCGCAAGCCCGCCACGCTGGAAACGGGGTTTGTGGTGCAGGTACCACTATTCGTTGGTCCGGGAGAGACCATAAAGGTCGACACCCGCACGGGCGACTACATGACGCGGGCTTAGAGTGAGCGAACTCGGCACCAAGCGTCACCACGCCCGCGAGCGCGCACTCGAAATTCTGTACGAGGCGTCGATCAAGGCGAGGTCGACCGTGGTGGTGCTCAATGGACTCAATGTTCGCCCCGATCCCTACACCGTCGAGATTCTGGTGTCCGCTGAGGCGAATCAAGAACGGGCCAACGCTCTCATCTCAGAGTTCGCCATTGACTGGCCGCTCGAACGAATTGCGTTGGTGGACCGGCTCGTGATGACGCTCGCTGTTGGTGAGATGCTCATGGATGAAGCGCCACCAATGGCGGTGATCTTGGATGAAGCCGTTGAACTCGCAAAGGTGTATTCAACGGACAGCTCACCTTCGTTTGTCAACGGCGTGTTATCTTCGATTGCTGAGAATATTCTCAACTCACCCCAGGAGTAACCACAGTGCCAATGGGCAACCCGTCGCCAATTGACCTCACGAACCCGCTCGTCGTGGCACTTTTCCGCCACAGCATCTACGTCACCGGCGTGCTGTGGATTATCGCGATCGCACTGGTGCTTCTCCTGGGCGCGGTGCTGCTTGGTCGGGTCGGCACCTTTAATCTTTCACTCGCGGGCCTCAACGAAGCGCGCAATCGCAGTTATCTGCGGATGGCCTTCGGCGCCATATGGCTAATCGATGGAATTCTGCAGTTCCAGGTTTCCATGCCGCTGGGGCTGGCGAACAATGTGGTGGCGCCAATGACGAGCGGGACCCCCCACTGGCTGCACCTCTTGATGAACGACGGAATAGGTGTCTGGAACAACCACCCGATCACCCTCGCGGTGGGCACCGCGTGGATCCAGGTGGGCCTCGGTATTTTATTGTTGGTTTCCAACTCGACCGTCGGACGATTCGCCGGAGCGGCCTCCGCGGGATGGGCCGCGATGATTTGGCTCATCGGCAACGGCGCCGGTGGCATCTTCCAATCCTCCAGCTCGATCCTCTTTGGCTGGCCCGGGGCCACGCTGTTTTATGTGGTGGCGGGGGTGTGGCTCGCGATGTCGCCGACCTCGTTCCCCGAGAAGTTCTCCCGCTACACCCTTCGTGGGCTCAGCGTGATTGTGGGCATCGCTGCTGTCTTGCAGGTGCTGCCGTCCAGGGGGTTCTGGCACGGAGGGAACAGCAACGCCCTGACGGCCATGACGCGGTCGATGACTCAGACGCCCCAGCCCCAGCTGCTCGCCGAAATAGTTCGGCGGGGAGGAGACATCGCTGGTTCGATGGGCGGGGGATTCAACATCGTCATCATCCTGTGGCTCCTCGTGTGCGCGGTGGGCCTGTGGATGGCCAGTCAGCGCGGGTGGCGCTGGCCGGTCTGGGCTTTCGTGGTGGGCTGCGTGATCTTCTGGTTGGTCTCCGAAGACGGAGCCGTCTATGGTGGCCTGGCAACCGACCTCAATTCACTGATTCCGATGGCTGCCTTGGCGTGGGCCGCCGCCCCCCAGCACGTGAGGCGAGAGCCACTTCCTCGACGTCTTCCGAGGGAAATGCGATCGAGCTCTGGTTCGGTCCTGGCGTCGTTCGCCGGGGCGATGGTCATCTTCTCGATAGCTTCGATGGGTCTCGCCACGTTGTCATCTTCCGAGAGCACGTTCTTCGTTGCGCAGAACGGCTCGGCGGTCGAAGCGAATACGGTCGCTCCCAAGTTCACGCTGACGGACCAGTTCGACAAGAGCTACACCTTGGGCGAACACGCCAATCGCTACACGCTGCTCACGTTCCTCGACCCGACGTGTTGGACCGACTGCCCACTGCTCGCCCAGCAGTTGGGCAGGGTCCGCGAAGAACTTGGTCCGAGCGCCAAGGTTGACATCGTGGCCGTCGCGGCGGACCCGTACCACGAGACGTTGGCCTACGTCAACCATTTCATTGCAACTCATCATATGAAGAGCGAGCAGAACTTCTATTTTGTGACGGGAAAGCTGGCCGTGACCCGCCCCGTTTGGAACTCGTACGGTATTACTGTCGAGATGAAACCCACCGACAAGATGAGCATCCACTCGGACTACATGTTCATCATCAATCCCAAAGGTCGACTGAAGTGGATCATTCCTGACGACCCCGCACACTCGTGGGCGATCGAGAACTCCTCGGAGTCCGAACTGCTGAACCTGCTGCACCAGTCGGGACTGGCGTCGTCGTGACACCGCTCGGGATCGCCGCGATAGCAGGCGCGATTCTGGCGGTGGTGGCGTACGTACGTCGAAGCGCGCGCCCTCGGCGGGTGACGTTCCAGTTCACGATGTCACTCGTGTCCTGGGCCTTGTTGTGGTTCGCGGCGGCCTCGTCCTTCTCCCGGCGCGGTATGGTCAATCTGCCGGACCACATGATTGGCCACGTCATTGTCATGTTCATCGTGCCAATGGGTCTGATTGGATCGGCGTCGGTCCGGTCACTTTGGTGGGTGCTCGGCGTGTCGCAACGCCGCCGGTTGCTTCGCTGGTGGTACGTGGGGCGTCAGTGGCGACTACCCACGTGGGTGGCAAACCCTCTTGTCGCGGCGGTGGTGCTTAACGTCGTCATGGTTTCGGCACACGTCCCCAGGGTCTTCGACGCGGTGATGGAACACACCTGGGCGATGGACTGGCTGATGGAGCCCGCGTTTCTGCTCTCCGGGCTCTTCTTCTTTCACTTCCTTATTCCGGCGGTCCCTCGAAGGATCCGAACTCGCCTTCGCGCGCAACTCTTCATGGTGCTCTTCACCATGCTCGAGATGCTCATCATGGCGATGGCCATGTCAATCTTCACCAAGGCGGCTTGGTACTCGGTGATGATCGCGGGCTCCGGTGCCATGTCGGGCATGAATATGCCGGGCGCGGCGACTTCCACCGCGCAGGCGTTTCATCAGCAGCAACTGGCTGCCGCGATCCTGTGGATTTGCGGTGACTTCTGGGCGGTGCCGTGCCTCGTCCTGATCACTCGAAGGCTGGTGATGCGCGAAGGATCGCTCTTCGCCGCTCTCGATCGTCAGTCGGAGCGGATGTCGGGCTCGTCGCTCTGAGCTGACTTGTGGACCGTGGCCAGGTAGTCGTTCCAGGCCTTTAGCTCGGGGTCGTCCTCTTGACTCGTGTCGACAACTCGTGGAACGTCCAGTCCTTTTTCTTCTCGGAGCATCTTTCGCCACATGTACACGGCGTAGCCACCGAGCAGTGGCCACTCGATGACGTAGGCCCACGACAACGTGTTGCCACCAAGCGCGCGATTGATTTCGAAGAAAAATGCGGGTATGCAGATCAGCTCGGCGAGGAACAGGCCGAGGTGGATTCTGAACGTATTCTTAGCAATAGGCGCCACACCAGCGACTTTAACCGTTTTTATTTTTCTCCTTCCACTACTTTCTTCTACATGAACTTATGCGAATTGTTTCGTAAGAGTTTCTAGAAAGTTCAAAGGAGAGCGAATGAATCGGTCGAAGTCACTCGGCGTGGCCTTGGCGTCGGTGCTCCTTGGTGGCGGCGCGTTAGCTCTGGCGGGGTTCGCCCTCGCGAGTGCAACGCCTCATCAGGCGGCATTGAACTGTGTTCCAAGCCAGTCAGCAGCGAATACCTGCAGCCTGAACCTCAGTACCTTCCCAGACTCATTGGCGGGCGAGCACGGAAAGACCGGCGGGGATCACCCCGACTGGGTCTCCTACGCGAACGACAACCTGGTCGTTCCCGCGAACACCACCGTCGACGTGACCATCGATCAGTACGACTCCGGCGGGTCGCTGAACAACGCCTTCTTCGACCAAGTGATGGGTACCATCGGCGGGACCGCCACCATTGCCGGCAAGACGGTTTCCAGTGTTGACCCGAACAACGTGGGTCACACCTTCACCCTGCGCGGCATTCCCGGTAGCGACAAGATGCTATTCGTGTCGGTCCCACTGCCCGCGGACTCCAACACTCAAGCGGTGACGATTGGCGACGGTTCCTACACCAAGCCGGTGGTGGTGCAGTTCTCCTTCAAGACGGGAAGCAAGGGCGTCTACGAATGGAACTGTGAGTTCCCGTGCGGTGGTGGCCGTGAGGGTGAATTCGGTCAAGCAATGTCGACGTACGGCTACATGTCCGGCACCTTGACGGTCAACTAAGGAGAATCGTGTCTACCTCTACTAATAAGAACTCATACAAGGGGCTGTACTGGATTTGGGCGGCACTGACGGTTGTCGGTATTCTCATTGGCCTCTACGCTCCGGCGTGGCTGATGCCACGTTCGATGAGTAACAACATGCACCTGACCGTTCTCACGATGGTCGTCTTCAGCGTCGCCGCCGCGCCGGTGGCCGCGGGCGTGTACGCCACGGCGCTGTTCGCTCTCCGTCACTGGGCGCACAAGGGCGACGATGTGCCCGCGCCCGGACCGCAGGTTCGTGAAAACGCAGTTGTCGTCACCACCTGGTTGGTCGTTTCCACAGTGCTCACGGTGTTCCTGCTCATCTGGGGGTTGGGGGCTTTGGCGGTGGATAACGGTTCGAATGGAAAGAACCCGCTCGTCGTCGACGTGACCGGTCAGCAGTGGGTCTGGTCGTTCTCGTACCCGGGCACTCATGTTCAGTCAAACGAGCTCTACCTGCCGGTTAATCGCGAGGTTGAATTCCGAGTCACGTCAGTGGACGTGACGCACGGCTTTTGGATAGCGAACATGGGTATTCAGGTCGACGCGAACGTCGGCACCATCACGACGATCCACACGACGCCGGACAAGTTGGGAACCTTCAATATCCGTTGCACCCAATTCTGCGGACTGAATCACGCGTTCATGGTGACCGAAGGTCACGTACTTACTTCTCAACAATTCACGAGCTGGCTCGCTTCGCAGCCACAGCGAGCCTAGGAGGTCAGAATGACAACAACACTGGAACAGACGAAGACCGCGGCGATACCGCAGGGTGGTGGGCTGGCTCGTCGACTCAATATGCTGACTGCGATGGTCGGAGGAGGGCTTGTCGCCTGGCTCTTTTGGTTTCTCGCGCACCACTTTCTTGACCCAACGAGTCGGACCTATAGCGACGAGGTCGCGGTGTCCTTGACGATTGGCTGGATCATTGGCTTCTGGTTGGGTATCGGCGCCTTCATCGCACCGTTGCGCTGGGTGACCGGTCGCGACAACACCCGCGCGGACGACCTCTACCTGGCCGGGCAAGGTCAAGGGACTTCGCGTTACTGGAAGTTCACGACGGACCACAAGGTGGTCGGAGTGCAGTACATCGTGATGACGATGGTGCTCTTGGGGGCCGGAGGGATTCTCGCGATGGCGATTCGTACCGAGCTCATCGTGCCGGGTAACCACTTTGTGAACCAGCAGGTCTACAACGGCTTCATTGCCGTGCACGGCATGCTCATGATCTTGGCGCTCATCGTCGCGGTCGCCGGACCGTGGGGCAACTTTGTGGTGCCGATCATGTGTGGTGCGCGTGACATGGCGTTCCCGCGGCTTAATGCCCTCAGCCTCTGGACCCTCGTGGGTGCCGCGGCTCTCCTGCTCACCACCTTGGCGGTAGGTAGTTTGACCATGGGCTGGGTGGTGCTGGAGCCCATCGCGGACCAAGCCGGTATCGGTATGGACTTCTTCGCGATGGCGATCATCGTCTTCACGGTCTCGACGACGGTGGCGGGGGTGAATATCATCTGCACGGTGATGACCATGCGCACCAAGGGCATGTCGTTGGCACGCCTGCCGATTTTCGTGTGGGGTGCAATCATCGCGGCTGCACTAGGCCTCTACGCCTTCCCCTTTTTCTCGTTGGTCGAGGCGCAGACGCTGGTCGACCGGACCTTCAGCACGAGCTTCTTCGTCGCGAGTGGCGGTGGAGCGGGCTGGCTCCAGGCGAACCTCTTCTGGCTCATGGGTCACCCCGAGGTGTACGTGATCCTGTTGCCGGCGGTTGGGGCGCTCTTTGAGATTTCCTCGGTGATGGCGCGAAAGCCCGTCTTCAGTTATCGAACCGCGGTGGCTGCCATGACCGGATTGGCGGGCCTCAGTATCTTGGTGTGGGCCCACCACATGTTCACGACCGGCTGGGCACCCACACTCGGTGGGCCCTTCATGCTCACCACGGAGTTGATCTCGATTCCGACGGGACTCTTCTTCTTGGTGCTCATCGGAACGCTCTGGCGTGGAAATATCTGGATGAAGCTTCCGACGATTTGGATGTTCGGATTCATTGCGAATTTCATCATCGCCGGCGTGACGGGTATCTACCTCTCGGACATCCCCCTCGATGACCAGTTGCACGGCACGATGTTCGTGACCGCCCACTTCCACTACGTCTTCGTTGGCTCGGTGTTGTTCGGCGCCGTTTCCGCACTGGCGTTCTGGTTCCCCAAGGTAACGGGGCGCTTCCTGAACGAGTTTCTTGGTCGCATTTCATTCTGGCTCGTCTTCATAGGCGTCCAGGTGACGTTCCTCGCGATGTTCGTGTCGGGTCTTAAGGGAATGCCTCGGCGCTACTCGTCGTACGCGATCATCTTCGAGCACTCCAACTTCATCACCACCATCGGCGCGTACATCATCATGGCGGGCATGCTGGTGCTGCTCGGTGCGGTGATCACCTCGTGGAACAAGGGCGAGCCCGCCGGACCGAATCCATGGCACGCGAACTCACTTGAGTGGATGGTGCCGACACCCGTGCCCTTGGAGAACTTCGATGTACTGCCAGTCATCACTGAAGACCCCTACAACTACGGAGAGGAACTGGTGCGTTCATGAGTATCGACACCCATTCAGAGCACGATGCTCATGGAGCGCATGACGAAGGACATCACGAGCCTCCCGAGGTAGTCGACGGTCGTCAACGCATGGGCATTTGGCTCTTCATCGGCGGCGACATGATTGGTCTGAGCGCGCTGCTGTTCACCTATCTGTACCTTCGCGGCGTGGACACCGGTGGTCACTGGATGAGCATGCTCGGCTACACCGGCCACCCGTACTCGTACTACTACAACATTCTCGACGTGAAGGGTGGCTCGCTGCCCAACCCGACGATGATCCACGTAAGTACCTTGTCCGCGGGACTCAACTGGATCGTGACTTTGCTCACCGTGATCAGTGGTGCCATCATTTGGGCGGCTGAGCGTGGACTTCGCGCCACGAAGAATGCGAAGTCTTACTCGTCTATGGCGGCGTTCGCCACTGCCGTGACGGTCGTGGCGATCATCTTCGCGATCATCCAACTTCGTCACATCCCACAGATCTTCGTGGCGAACAACGACAGCCAGGTCATGGCGTACACCTCATACGACTCAGCCATGATGGCAGTAGCGGGTTCGGCCGTCATCCACTTGTTCATCCTGGCCTTCTTGGGTCTGGGGCTCACAATTCGTTCAGCCCGAGGGGTCATCAACGGGGACAAGTGGTACCAGGCCCGTCTGGTGCGCTTCTTCTGGGTGTGGGTAGCTATCTCTGCCGTGATTGGCTCGGCGGTAACGACTACAATTAACACAATTCATTAGCACAAGCAGCTCTTTGGGGCACCTCGTGATGGGGTGCCCCAAAGGACTGTCGTGAAGCGGGTCCCGTGAGGCTCGTACGACAGGAGACAGATGAGTAGTAACGACCAACGCCAGACGCCACCGCGAGATCTGGCGTTCTTGCCGAAGAATCAACTTTTGACCCACGAAGACGTGGGTCGCGCATTAAGGCGCATGGCCCACGAGATCGTCGAGCGTAATCACTCGGTTGAGAATATTTCCATTATCGGTCTTCAAACCGGTGGTGAGCCGTTCGCTACGAAGCTCGCGGAGTTGCTGAGCGAGATCTCCGGCACGACCGTCCCACGTGGCTTGCTCGATGTCTCGTTTTACCGCGATGACCTTTCGCGCAATCCGATTCCGAAATCCACCGCGACAACGATTGATCACGATCTGACGGACCGCACGGTCGTGCTCGTGGACGACGTGCTCTTCACCGGAAGGACTATTCGATCGGCCCTCAACGCGCTCTCTGACTGGGGGCGTCCCCGCTCGGTGCAACTTGCGGTGATGATCGACCGCGGGCACCGAGAGTTGCCCATACGTCCTGATTACGTTGGTAAAAACCTTCCCACATCGCTCGATGAGGCAATCGTCGCAAACCTGGATGGAGTGTGGATTGGTACGAGGGGGCGATCGTGATGCGGTCAATAAGGGGACAAAACCTTCTTTCGTTGGACAACGTGTCACGCGAGGCAATCGTTGAGGTACTCGACACTGCGGAGTCCTTTGTTGAGGTCAATCGACGCGCCATCAAAAAGGTCCCAGCCCTCAAGGGCCGAGTCGTCGCGTCACTGTTCTTCGAGGAGTCCACCCGAACTCGACTGAGTTTTGAAACGGCCGCCAAGCGGCTCAGCGCTGACGTACTTTCGCTCGCGGTGGCCTCGAGCAGCGTGAAGAAGGGCGAGTCATTGCGCGACACGATTGCGACAATCGACGCGCTCGGCATCGACGCCGTCGTGATGCGTCATCAGTCGAGCGGTGCGGCGCTCCAGGTCAGCCGATACGTGCCCCAGGTGCACGTGATCAACGCGGGTGATGGGTTGCACCAACATCCCACCCAAGGGCTGCTCGACGCCTTCACTATTCGCCAAGTACTCGCCGAACGATCCCAAACCTCCGGCCTCGAGTCGGGCAGTGAACTCTTTCAGGGGCTTCGGATCCTTATTGTGGGCGATATTCGTCACAGTCGGGTCGCTCGAAGCGATATTGGCGCGTACGTGACGCTCGGCGCGGAGGTTCGAGTCGCTGCCCCCGGGACGCTGCTGCCCGTGGATATTGGAAACTGGCCCGTGGCTGTCGTAGATGATTTCGACGAAGCACTGGAGTGGGCCGATGTTGTCGGCTTGCTGCGCTTGCAGCGCGAGCGAGGAAGCGGCTCTTTCGTTCCGTCGCTCGGGGAGTTCACCCAGACCTACGGTCTGACACACGAGAGGGCGAGGAAACTACGTCCTTCCGCAATCATCATGCACCCTGGTCCCATGAATCGGGGCGTTGAGATTGACTCGCGCGTTGCGGATCTGCCTTCGGCGGTCATTGAACGTCAGGTGGCCAACGGAGTACCTATTCGTATGGCGGTGCTGTACCTAACCGTGGCTGGATCAAAAGAGGAAGTGGTCTTGTGAGTTCGATTGTCCTGCGCCAAGGTCTCGTGGTGGGTACCACGTCACTCGAGATTGGTGATGTTCTGATTGTTGATGGTGAGATTGTTGGTGTGGGAGATCTCGGCGACGTGGCGAGTGGCACAACCGAAATAGACGCGACCGGCTGCTGGGTGGGACCAGGTCTCGTTGATCTGCACACGCATCTGCGCGAGCCCGGTCGTGAAGAGGCCGAGACCATTGAAAGCGGGGCCCTCGCGGGCGCTCTCGGAGGTTTCACCGCGCTCGTGGCGATGCCCAATACTGAGCCCGCACTCGACAACGTCGCGCTGGTGTCCTACGTGCTCGACCGAGGAGCGCGCACTCCACTCGATATCGCCGTGGCGGGTGCTATTACGCAGGGTCGCCGCGGCGAGATGCTCGCGCCCATCGCCGAAATGGCCGGACTCGGTGTTCGGCTCTTCACGGACGATGGCATCGGTGTGCAGGATCCTTCGCTCATGCGTCGAGCCCTGACGTACGCCAAACCACTGGGAGTTCGCCTGGCGCAGCACTGTGAGGACGAGCTGCTCGCGGGTGGCGGGTCAATGAACGAGGGAGCGGTGAGCAGCCGTCTCGGCCTGGTGGGTCGTCCGGCGCTCGCCGAGGAACTGATGGTGCTTCGCGATATCGAACTCGTGCGTCTCACGGGAGGCGCGGTTCACTTCTTGCACCTTTCAACCGGCCGATCACTGGCCATGGCGATCAGCGCTCGAAACGAAGGGCTTGCGATCACGTTCGAAGTCGCGCCGCACCATTTCACGCTCGACGAGACGGCGTGCGATCAGTTCGACCCGATGTTCAAAGTCCACCCGCCGCTTCGCCCGCGCAGCGACGTGGAGGCGCTGCGCGACGCCATGCGGCGAGGGCTGGTCGACGCGGTGGCGACCGACCACGCGCCTCACGCGCCAGAGCTCAAGGACCTGCCCTTCGACGAAGCACCCGCGGGAATGCTCGGGCTCGAGCACGTCGCATCGCTCACCCTTGACGCATTGGGCGCCGCTGAAGCGAGTCCTCAGGAATTCTTTGCTCTGTTAAGTCGGGGGCCCGCTCGAATTGCGCAGCTTCGCCAGTCGGACGTCCGTGTCCGCCACAGCGGACACGGCGGGGCAGTCGTGGCGGGAGAGGATGCGAACCTGGTGGTGTTCGATCCCCAGGCGCGCTGGACCGTGCGTGCCAATGAACTCCAGAGTCGGGCCACCAATACCCCCTACGACGGCCGAGAGTTGGTCGGCAAGGTCCGAGCCACGATTGCGAAAGGCTTGCTCGTGGTGAACGAGGGGGCGCTGGCGTGACGAGCGTTCCCTCGGTGCTGGTGCTGGCTGACGGGACGACCTTCGAGGGTTACGCCGCCGGCCACTTGCCAGCAGAGGGGTTCACCACAGGAGAGTTCGTCTTCAACACCGCGCTCAGCGGTTATCAGGAGGTCATCACCGACCCGAGCTACGCGGGCCAGATCATCGCCTTCACCTATCCGCACATAGGCAACTACGGCGTGACGCCCCTCGACGACGAGGCGGCGCACCCCTGGTGCCGCGGCATTGTGGTTCGCGACCTCTCGCCGGTTCCGTCCAACTGGCGCTCGGCCGGGCCCCTCGAGGGATTCCTGCGCCAGCATCGAATTCCCGCAATCGTGGGAATCGACACGCGTCGACTCACGCGTCATCTTCGAGCGCACGGAGCACTGCCCGGGGCGTTCGGTCATGGCGAACTCGACGTCGTGAGCAGCGCCGCCGCGGGGGCGCTCGGCACCGACGGCACCGACCTCGTGTCACAGGTTTCCGTCACGGAGGCCTATTTCCGAGGCGAGGGGGACCTGCACGTCGTGGCCCTTGACTACGGCATCAAGACGACGATGGTCCAACAGCTCGCCAGCAGGTTCCGCCTGACGGTGGTGCCCTCTTCAACGTCAGCGCAAGAGGTGCTCGATCTTCGCCCCGATGGCGTGTTCCTCTCCAATGGCCCCGGTGATCCCGCCGCTCTCAGCGACAACGTGGCGGTGGTTGGTTCCCTCATCGGCACGGTGCCGATCTTTGGCATCTGCCTCGGCCACCAACTTCTCTCCACGGCGTTGGGCGGATCAACCTACAAGTTGCCCTTCGGGCACCACGGCAGCAACCATCCGGTGCAAGACCTCACCACCCGACGCATCGAGATCACCGCCCAGAACCACAACTACGCGGTGAGCCCGGACTCGCTCTCGCGCGGCGTCGTGAGCCACATCAACCTCAATGACGGAGTGATCGAAGGAGTGTCCGCCGCCGCGGAGCGCTGCTTCTCGGTGCAGTACCACCCAGAAGCGGGGCCCGGTCCCCACGACGCGCGTTACCTATTCGATCGATTCGAGACGCTGCTACGCACCGGCGCACTGGAGAGTATTTGATGCCCCGCCGCAACGACATCCGCTCAATCATGGTGATTGGTTCAGGACCAATCGTGATCGGTCAGGCCTGCGAATTTGACTACTCCGGCACACAGGCCTGCCAGGTGCTGCGTGCCGAGGGCTACAAGGTCATTCTCGTGAACTCGAACCCGGCGACCATCATGACCGACCCCGCCACCGCCGACGTGACCTACGTCGAGCCGCTCGACGCCGACGTGCTCACCGATATCCTCGAGCGCGAGCGTCCCGACGCGCTGCTTCCAACGCTGGGCGGGCAGACCGCACTCAACCTGACGATGGAACTCGTCAGTCGCGGCGTGCTCGACCGGCTCGGCGTCGAAGTGATCGGTGCCCGGCCCGATTCGATCGCCACGGCCGAGGACCGTGAACTCTTCAAGGCGGCGATGGCCGACATCGGACTCGCGGTTCCCGAATCGGGGTTCGCGCGCGAGGTTGAAGAGGCGGTTCGAATTGCGCATCGCATCGGATGGCCCATCATCATCCGCCCGAGCTTCATCCTGGGGGGCGCCGGTACCGGCATCGCGGACAACGAAACTGATTTTCGAAGGCTCGCGCACGAGGGGATAGCGGCGTCGCCCATTGGCGAGATCCTCGTGGAGAAGTCGATAGCGGGCTGGAAGGAGTACGAGCTCGAGGTCATGCGCGACGTCGCCGATAACTGCGTGGTGATCTGCAGCATCGAGAACTTCGACCCCATGGGGGTGCACACGGGTGACTCCATTACGGTTGCCCCGGCGCAGACTCTCTCCGACGTGGAATATCAGGCAATGCGCGACGACGCCTTCGCCGTCCTTCGCCGGGTCGGTGTCGAAACCGGCGGATCGAACGTGCAGTTCGCGGTGAATCCCGACACGGGCGAACGACTGGTCATCGAGATGAATCCTCGCGTCAGCCGTTCGAGCGCCCTGGCGTCCAAGGCCACGGGTTTTCCTATCGCCAAGATTGCCGCTCGACTCGCGGTGGGCTACACGCTGAACGAGATCGAGAACGACATCACTCGGGTCACCCCGGCGAGTTTCGAGCCGGTCATTGACTACGTCGTCACGAAGATCCCCCGATGGGCCTTCGAGAAACTGCCCGGGGCCACCCCCGAGCTCGGGACGCGAATGCAGTCGGTCGGCGAGGTGATGGCCATTGGCCGCAATTTCGCCGAGTCGCTGCAGAAGGCCATCCGTTCACTCGAGCAAGGCCGCCTCGGCTTCGCGCTCGGCAGCGACTCGGAGTTCCTTGATCTCGACCTCGAGATGCTGTGGCACCGTTGCGAAGTGGCGACTCCCGAGCGCCTCTTCGCGCTGCACGAGGTGATGTGGCGAGGGGCGAGTATCGACGAGGTCGTGCAGCGAACCCGGATCGACCGTTGGTTCATCCATCAGCTCGCCGCGATAATCGAGCGCGAACGAGAGTTGCACAAGGGGCTGGACCTGGCGTCGCTCGACCGCCGTGGGTGGCTTCGCTACAAGCAGTGGGGATTTTCCGACCCGCAGATTGCCAATCTGACCGACCTCGCCACTGGCGACGTCACGCGTCTACGTCGCGACGCCGGGGTCCACACCGTCTTCAAGACCGTCGACACGTGCGCGGCTGAGTTCGAGGCGGCCACGCCGTACCACTACAGCACGTACGAGGACACCTCCGAGGTTGAACCGTCGCCGCGCGACCGTGTCATCATCCTCGGCTCGGGTCCTAACCGGATTGGCCAGGGAATCGAGTTCGACTATTGCTGCGTCCACGCGTCAATGGCGCTGCGCGAGATGGGCTACGAAACCGTCATGGTTAATTGCAACCCCGAGACCGTCTCGACGGACTACTCGACGTCGGACCGTCTCTATTTCGAGCCACTCACTCCTGAGGACTTGGCAGAGGTGATTATCGCCGAGCAGGCGGCATGCATCGACGGCGCGCGCATCGTCGGCGTGGTCGTGTCACTCGGCGGGCAGACTCCTCTCAAACTGTCACACTCCATCGACAGTTCGCTGGTCCTCGGCACACCCGTGGCATCGATCGATGCCGCCGAGGACCGCGAACAGTGGTCGGCCATCTGTACGTCACTCGGACTGCGCCAGCCGCCCGGCGACACGGCGCTCACGTTGCGTGGGGCCAAGGCCGTGGTAAAGAAGATTGGTTACCCGGTGCTCGTGCGCCCGAGTTACGTGCTGGGCGGGCGCGCGATGGAGATCGTGTACGACGATGAGGCCCTCGCCAGGGTGATGAACGATCTCACCAGCGCCCACGGATCGTTGGCTCGCGAGGGCGGAGTGTCCCAGAGTCGTCCGATACTCCTGGACAGTTTTCTGGAAGACGCCATCGAGGTCGACGTCGACGCCGTGCGCGATGCGACGGGCGACATCTTTATAGCGGGCATCATGGAGCACGTTGAAGAGGCCGGCGTGCACTCGGGAGACTCGGCGTGCGCCCTGCCCCCCCAGTCACTCAGCGGGCACGTACTCGACACGATGGCTGACTACACCCGAAAGATCGCCGCCGCCCTCGAGGTTGTGGGGCTTATCAATGTGCAGTACGCCGTAAAGGACGAGGAGGTCTTCGTGCTCGAAGCGAACCCTCGCGCTAGTCGAACGGTTCCCTTTGTCGCGAAGGCCACGGGCGTGGCACTGGCCGAGGTGGCGGTGCGGGTGATGATGGGCCACTCGCTCGGCGAACTGCGAGCCCAGGGCATTGTTCCCGACACGACGCCGACGCCGACGTACGTCAGTGTGAAAGAAGCGGTGTTGCCCTTCAGTCGTTTTCCGGGCGTCGACACCGTGCTCGGCCCAGAGATGCGCTCGACTGGCGAGGTCATGGGAATAGGCGAAAGTTTCGGCATCGCGTTCGCGAAGGCTCAGCTTGCGGCTGGCACGAGACTTCCCGATTCGGGCCAAGTCTTCATGTCCCTCGCCGATCGGGACAAAGTGAACGGGCTCTTGCTCGCTCGCCTGCTCGTTGAGCTCGGTTTCACCGTCGCCGCCACCGTCGGAACCGCGGGATACTTAAGGGCCCACGACGTTCCCGTGGGAACACTCGTCGGTAAAATTGGCCTCGCCGACATGGGGGCCGATGCCGTCTCGATGATCAGGTCAGGCGAAGTCCAACTCGTCGTGAACACCCCGTCGGGGGGTGGGGCTCGCGCGGATGGCGCGTCCATTCGCACGACCTGCGTCGTGCACGCGGTGCCTTGCCTGACGACCCTGAGCGCCGGTTTCGCCGCCGCGAAGGGCATTGCCGATACGCGCTCGCACGGATGGCGCGTGCATTCGCTCCAAGAGTTGCACCGGTGAGCGCGGACCTGCGCGCACGGGTGGGCGACGTCAGCTTGCGCTCGCTCGTCATGACCGCCGCGGGCACGGCGGGCCACGGCGACGAACTCGCAGGGTACGGTGATCTGAGCCAACTGGGCGCAGTGGTCACCAAGTCGCTCGCGGCGTTTGCCTGGGAGGGCAACCCCGCACCACGTGTCGCCGCATCGGGCGAACACATGCTGAACGCGGTGGGTCTCTCGGGGCCGGGGGTCGAGGCGTGGCGTCGCGACCATCTGCCAGCGCTCGAGGCTCGCGGCGCGACGGTCGTAGGCTCGATCTGGGGTCGCACGGTCGAGGAGTTCGCGCAGGCGGCGCAGGCCATGCGCGGAGCCAATATCGTCGCTCTCGAGGTGAACGCGAGTTGTCCAAACCTGGAGGGTCGATCGGCTATCTTCGCGCACTCGGTCGAGGCGACGAGGGAAGTCGTCGAAGCATCTCGTTGTGGCGAACTACCGCTTTGGGTGAAACTCAGCCCGAATACGCCAGACCTCGTTGCGATCGCTGGTGCCGCCCTCGAAGCCGGCGCCGCCGCGCTCGTGCTCGTGAACACCGTCCTTGGGCTGTCGATCGACATTGAAGCGCGTCGACCGTCGCTCGGCAACGGTGGCGGGGGGGTGAGCGGACCGGGAATCCTTCCCGTCGCCCTTCGAGCCGTCTACGAATGCCATGCCGCGTTTCCGTCGGCGCCGATCGTGGGCGTGGGGGGCATCCAAAGCGGGGAGGACGCCATTGCGATGGTGATGGCCGGGGCCAACGCCATTGAAGTTGGCACCGCGACGTTCGCCAATCCCCGCGCCCCATGGCTCGTGCAGCAAGGTGTTGCGAAATGGTTGCGTCGCCACCGCGTTGGTTCCATTGACGAATTGATTGGAGTAGTTCATGATTGATCCATTTGGTCAACGTTTGCAAGAACGTGTTCGCGCCCTTGGGCCGCTCTGCGTGGGTGTCGATCCCAGTCGCCACCTGCTCGAGTCGTGGGGGCGAACCGACTCAGTCGAGGGTCTGGAGTTCTTCTCGCTCGCGGTCCTGGAAGCGGTGATCGATACGGCCGCGGTGATCAAACCCCAGGTCGCGTTCTTCGAGCGTTTCGGATCCGAAGGCTACCGGGTTCTCGAGCGCCTGCTCTCTGACGCGCGTGACGCGGGGATCATGGTTATCGCCGACGCCAAGCGGGGCGATATTGGATCGACCAATGAAGGATACGCCGAGGCCTGGTTACAAGATCGCTCGCCGCTGTGTTGCGACGCGGTGACGATGAATCCGTATCTCGGCCTGGCGGCACTCGAGCCGTTACTCAGCGCGGCGTCCGCCACCGGTCGCGGCGTCTTCGTTCTTTCGGCGACCTCGAACAGCGATGATCGAGCCATTCAGAGCGCGCGAACGCCAGAAAATGTGAGTGTCGAGGAGTTGGTGCTGCGTAGCGTCGCGGCGATCAATGGACGTGACGACGGTCTCGGATCGGTCGGGGTCGTCCTCGGCGCCACCCGCGATAAGCCTGGTTTCGACCTCACCTCGCTCGGGGGTCCATTCCTCGTTCCGGGCGTGGGATTACAGGGGGCGACGCCAGAAAATGTCGCCCGGCTCTTCGATCGATGTCCCCCGGGAACGGTGGTGGCGAGCGTTTCCAGGGCGATTCTCCAGGCTGGACCCGAGAAGGCGGGCTTGCGCGACGCGGCCCAGCGCTGGCGCGACGATCTGAGCGCGGCACTTCTCTAAGGCAAAGTGGCTGAGAGAGGAGTATTCTGACCTGGTGACCCCAACTCCTCCATCCCTCTCGCACGAACAGCGGGTTGAGGCTTCGCGCCTCGCGGTGGCCAACCGTCGTCGGCGCGCTGAAGTGAAGCGCATGGTGAAGACGGGCGAGATCTCGCTCGAGGAGATATTCGATCTCGCGAAGAGTGAGGAGTGCGTTGCGCAGATGCGTGCGTACGACCTTATAAGTGCGTTGCCCGCGATCGGCGAAGTCAAAGCCGGTCGGATAATGAAGAACGCGTCGATTGCTGAGACTCGGCGTATTCGTGGTTTGGGGCCCAAGCAACGCGCAGAACTCTTTCGAGCCCTTGTCCGCTGAACCGATTGTTGCGGTGCTTATTGGTCCGGGCGGAGTGGGCAAGGGAACGATTGCCCGGCGCCTCATAGAGTCCGATGATCATCTTTGGCTAAGTCGTAGTTGGACGACCCGTCCGCGCAGGTCTGGCGAGGACGGCAGCGAGTACCGGTTCGTCGATCGTGAGACGTTTGAGGCCGCGATTGACGAAGATAAGTTCCTCGAGTGGGCGGAGTTCCACGGAAATCTCTACGGCTCTCCTCTGCCCGAAGCGCCTAATGGTGCTGACGTGCTGCTCGAGATCGAAGTGCAGGGGGCAGAACAGGTTCGTCGTGAAATCCCCGACGCCGTGGTGTTCTTGATACTGCCTCCTTCAATGCGCCAGCTCGAAGAACGCCTGCGCGCGAGAGGCGATCAAGAGGATCACGTGGCACTTCGACTCTCCAGTACGCCCGAAGAACTGGCAAAAGGCCATGAATTGGCAACGTATATCGTCGTAAACGACGATATCGAGCGAGCCACCGCGGAAATCCTCTCTATACTGGAAGGACTCCGCCGACTTCGGCGAGGCCCCTCGTAAAAGGACTAAATTCCATGGCCGATCGCCCCACCCTTGTTGACCCGCCTATCGAGACCTTGCTGCACAAGGTCGGTGACTCGAAGTTCACCCTCGTGGCCGTGACCGCAATTCGCGCGCGCGAAATCAACGAGTACTACAACGGCCTTGGTTCCGGACACGGCGCCTTGATTCCGCCGCAGGTGACGTCACTGTCGAACAAATCACTCTCTTTGGCTATGGAAGAGCTCTACCAGGGCAAGCTCGAGTTCCACCGCCCAACTGTTGAAGAGCTTGAGGCAGAGCTCCTCCAAGCCCAGGCGTTGGAGCAGGCCCGCCAGGACGCCAACAGCGACCTGGACGCCTTCACCGATGCCCTCCGCGACGCCTAAATCGTCGTCACCCCGCATTGTCCTAGGCGTTGCTGGCGGCATCGCCGCCTACAAGTCCGTTGATCTGCTTCGTCGTCTTCGTGACGCTGATTTTCACGTAGCGCCGGTACTCACCCCCGACGCGACACGTTTCGTTGGAGCGGTGACATTCTCCGCGCTCGCGAGCGAGCCCGCGCGTACCAGTCTCTACGGTGACCCCACGACACCGATCCCGCACACCTACCTCGGCCAAAGCGCCGACCTGATTGTCGTGGCTCCTGCGACGGCACATCTTATTGCTCGATACGCCATGGGACTGGCGGACGACCTTCTTACCGCAACGTTGCTGGCGTCCAAGGCCCCAGTACTGCTCTGTCCCGCCATGCACACCGAAATGTGGGAACAGCCCTCGGTGCAGGAGAACCTTGCCACCTTGCGTCGCCGGGGGGTCCTCGTCTTCGAACCAGCGACTGGTGTTCTCGCCGGCGGTGACGTGGGTGCTGGGCGGATGCGCGAGCCGGAGGAGATCCTCGAACTTGTGCAACGAATAGTCCGCGGGTACCGGGGGCCCTTGAGCGGCAAGCGGATTCTTATTACCGCGGGCGGCACGCGCGAACCAATAGATCCGGTACGGGTGCTCTCGAATCGATCATCGGGGCGCCAGGGCTACGCTCTCGCCGAAGTTGCCCATCGGCTCGGCGCCAAGGTGACGCTGGTGTCGACGGTGAATGTGGCGCTGGCCCTTGACGTTGTTCGAGACATCGACGTGATTACCGTGCAGAGTGCGGCACAGATGCACGAAGCCGTGATGAAGAGGCTCGAGAGAAGCGACGCGGTCATCATGGCCGCCGCGGTTTCCGACTTCACGGTAAAGCCGTCTCCCGAAAAGTTGAAGAAGGCCACGGGCATCCCCGAACTTGTCCTCGAACCTACGAGGGACATCGTGCTTGACCTCGTCGCGAAACGTCGTTCTGGCCAGGTCATCGTGGCGTTTGCGGCGGAGACGAACGACGTGAAGGAACACGCCCTCGCCAAACTTCGACGAAAGAACGTGGACCTGCTCGTAGTGAACGACGTGGGTGCCCCGGGGGCTGGATTCGAGCATGAAACCAACGAAGTGACCCTGCTCGATCGCAACGAAAGTAGCGAGACCATCTCCCTTCGATCGAAAGAAGCCGTTTCGTACGAGATTTTGAGTAGGGTGGCTTCATTGTTATCTCAAGGAGCCTCATGAGCGACCGCACCCTCTTCACGTCGGAGTCGGTGACCGAAGGACACCCGGACAAGATCGCTGACCAAGTGTCAGACAGCGTTCTTGACGCCATCCTCACCCAAGACCCCATGGCACGAGTTGCCTGCGAAACGATGTTAACCACCGGCCTCTGCGTGATAGCCGGTGAGATCAGCACCTCGGCGGTGGTCGACATCAGTTCGATCGCTCGAAAGACCATTCTCGATATTGGCTACGACGACGGGGCGAAGGGTTTCGACGGTAGAAACTGCGCGGTGCTCGTCTCACTCGACAAGCAGAGCGTCGATATCGCCGGTGGTGTCGACGTGGCGCTCGAACATCGTTCGGGGACTGGTGGCGAGGACGAGTTGAACTCCCTGGGTGCTGGCGACCAGGGGATGATGTTTGGCTACGCGTGCAGCGACAACGAGGACTTCATGCCGGTTCCCATCTGGCTGGCGCACCGCCTCTCGATGCGCCTCTCCCAAGTTCGAAGGTCGGGACAGGTCCCGTACCTTCGTCCCGACGGAAAGACCCAAGTGACCATCGCGTACGAAGACGGACGACCCGTGGCGGTTGATACCGTGCTGATTTCGACCCAGCACGAGGATGGTTACGATTCGCAGAGCACCATCAAGAGCGACCTTATCGAGCACGTCATCAGGCCCATGTTGCCCTCCAATCTCGATACGAGTTCGATGCGGATCTACGTCAACCCCTCCGGCAAATTTGTGCTCGGGGGCCCCCACGCGGACGCCGGTCTGACCGGTCGAAAGATAATCGTTGATACCTACGGCGGCATGGCTCGCCATGGCGGCGGCGCGTTCTCGGGCAAGGACCCTTCAAAGGTCGACCGGTCTGCGGCGTACGCGGCGCGCTGGGTCGCCAAGCACGTGGTGGCTTCTGGGGCGGCGGAACGGTGCGAAGTGCAGGTGGCCTATGCCATTGGCGTCGCTCGGCCCGTCTCAGTGCTCGTAGAAACCTTCGGGACTGAGCGAGTGGACCGCGCCAAGATTGCCAAGGCCGTCGACGCCATCTTTGACCTTCGTCCCGCGGCGATCATTCGTGACCTTGATCTACGCCGACCGGTGTACCAGCGAACGGCAGCGTACGGTCACTTTGGACGCAGCGACCAAGGTTTCACCTGGGAGCAGACGCCCCGCCTCGACGACCTACGCCGAGAACTGTCGCTCTAAGCGTGACCGCCCTGCGTGCGGTTCGCGTCATCACCGAAGTCGCCGCAGTCGATCGACCCTTCGACTACGCCCTCACCGAGGCCACGGGTCACTGCGGCGTCGGTGATCGCGTGCGAATTGATTTCAACCATCGCTCGGTACGTGGTTGGGTTGTTGGTGAAGTCGAACCCGATCGGGAACTGAAGCCGTTGACGAAGTGGCTCGGGTACGGTCCGCCCCCATCGCTCTTGGAGTTGCTCACCTGGGCGAGCGAGCGGTGGTGCAGCCCACTCTCAAGATTCCTGATCTCCTCGTCGCCCAAACGTCTCATCACGCAGTTGCCGGACGCACCTCGCGCGGCCGCCTTGAGTGATTCAGTGTCCAAGGGTGCGTTGTGCTTAGAGTCCGGCGTCATCCAGACTGCGCCAACCACCGATCCACTTCCTCTCATACTCGGCGCTTACGAGAGCACGCGCGAACGAGAGGGGTCGCTCCTCGTTCTCGTGCCGACGGAGGCGTGGGCGAGTCGACTTCGGGGACGTTTGGAGCAGCGAGGTTGCGCCGTGGCGTCGCACGAGAACGAGTGGGACCGCATGCGCGCTGGTTGGCCGGTGGTGGTTGGCTCGCGCGGCGCGGCGCTTGCACCGGTGCCCAAGGTGGCGGGTGCGGTGATCATTGACGCGGACGATGAGTCGTACCGCTCCGAATCCGCACCCACCTGGGACGCACTCAGCATGTTGCGCGAACGCTGTCGCCGCGATGATGCGCCGTTGTGGGCGACGTCGATGATCCCGTCGCCGGTCCTAGCGAACGATGAAGACTGCGAGAAAGTGAGCGACGTGGCGCAGGGATGGCCGCGGATTCAAGTGGTTGATAGACGTAACAGTGACCCCCGCGACGGCGTGCTGTCTCGCAGTGCCCTCGACGCGGCACATCGTGCACTGCGGGGTGACGAGTCCGTGGCGGTCGTCGTTGTACTGCAGCGCTTGGGAACTGGCCGGCTATTCGCGTGCCGATCGTGCGGCGAGTTGGCGCGCTGCTCGCAGTGCGGTCAAGGCGAGGAGGAAGTGGGCACCCAGTTGGCCTGTCGTGACCGTCACGAGCTTCGAGCGAACTTCTGTCGATCGTGCGGCGCCACGAACCTGAAACGGGTTCGCGTTGGCGTGACCACGTTGGCCCGCGACGTTGCGGCGCAACTCTCGCAAGCCGTCTCGGAAGTCACGTCGGCGAGCGACGCCGCAGTAACTCTTCATCGAGTGGTGGTGGGCACCGAAGCGGTGTGGCAACGAGTACGCCGGTGCGGGGTCGTAATCTTCGTGGACTTCGATCAGTACCTCTTGGCTCCGCGCGAATCATCGAGGCGAAGCGCCATCACCGCTGTTGGTAAGGCTGGCCGTTTGGTTGGATCTAGACGCGACGCTCGTGGGGACGTGGTGCTGCAAACTCGTCGAGGCGACGACCCGGTCATTCGTGCCCTGGAGCAGGGTGATTTTGATGCAATCGTCAGCGACGACATCGCCACCGCGAAACTTCTGGCCCTGCCTCCCTACGGTGGCGTTGCCACCATCTCGGGCGAAGCGGCCGAGGAGTTCGCGTCGTTACTCGGGCAGTCATCGGTTTCGGTGTACCAGGTTCCTGAAGGCTTCGTTGTTCGAGCGAGAGACGTGGATGCGCTCACGCTGGCGCTGCGATCGGTAAGTCGTCCTGCGGGTAAGTTGCGCGTCGCCGTCCAATAGTTCTTCCCCCCTTCAGCAAACTCGGGACCCGGTGGGGCGCGGTAAATGCGCCTCTGGTCCGAGCTCTAGACCGAAGTATCTCCTACGCGCCTACTGCCGGTGGCGTTTCAGTTGACGCTTCGTCGTGGTGTGCCGTTGCAACAAGCTTCTGCTGCGCGGGTCTTACCTTCCCTCCACGTCCAGTACCGGAGCTTGTCCCCGGCGTAGGCGCCGCAACAAGACTCACGGCGAGTGGAGGGTGCGTTATCGTCCAATCTGGCGGGCGGTAACGTGGAGCGGTGAGTACATTGCCAATCCGCACCTACGGTGATCCCGTCTTGAGTGCGGTGACGACCGAGATCGATAACATCGACGGTCGCGTCGCGGCGTTGGCGGAAACCATGATCGAAACGATGTACGAGGCTCCCGGAGTTGGCCTCGCCGCCAATCAAATTGGCGTGCAAAAGCGTTTATTCGTTTACGACAAGGGGGAGGGACCGATCGTGGTGGTCAATCCCGTCATCGTCGAATCAGAGGGTGAATGGACGTTCGAGGAAGGTTGCCTCTCGGTGCCTGGCCTCAGTTGGGAGATCACCCGTCCTAACGCGATCCATCTAATTGGCTACGACCTTGACGGCAACGAAATCAGTGTCGAGGCCGATGAATTCGAGGGCCGGATTTTTCAGCACGAGATGGATCATCTGAACGGGGTACTACTTCTTGAACGCCTGGACGATGATCAGCGCAAGGAGGCGAAAAAGTTCCTGCGCAAGCGCCGTCTTCAGATCGCCAGCAACGACTCCGACGGACTCGACCTCCTTCCTGGCCTGTAGATGCGCCTCGCGTTCCTCGGCACGCCCGAGCCGGCCGTAGCTTCGCTCAACGCCCTCGTGCAGGCGGGTCACGACGTGGCAATAGTCATTACGCGCCCCGACCGACGTCGCGGTCGGGGTGGCACGCTCTCGCCAAGTCCAGTCAAAGCAGCGGCCTTGTCGTTGGGGCTGCCGGTCGGGCACCGGCTGGGCGAACTCGACGACCTGGGTGTTGAACGCGGCGTTGTTGTGGCCTACGGCGCGATGATTCCCGTGGCGGTGCTCGATCGGATTCCAATGCTCAATGTCCACTTCTCGCTCTTGCCCAGATGGCGGGGGGCGGCGCCGGTGGAGCGGGCCATTCTCGCCGGCGACGAAGAAACGGGCGTCGGCATCATGTCCCTGGAGGCGGCCCTCGACACCGGACCCCTTCACGCCCAACGGCGAACGTCAGTTGATGCCAAGACCGCAGCGCAACTCACCGCTGAACTGGCCGGTCTCGGTGCCGAGGCGCTCGTTGAGGTGCTGGGGAACGGTCAACTTCTCGACCATCCCACGCCACAGGTCGGCGAAGCGACCTACGCCGAGAAGCTGACGACGGAGACGTTTCATCTCGAACCCCTAATGCCCACAGCGCAGCTGGAGCGCACGGTGCGTCTGGAGCGAGCATTTACCTTCGTCAATGGGCGCCGGTTGAAGGTGCTCGCAGCTCACATTTCTTCAACGAAGGGTGTTCCGGGGTCGCTCGCGGCTATCGATGGCGACGTCGCTCTAATCGCCATGGACGGTGCCCTGGTGCTCGATACGGTGCAGCCCGACGGATCAAAAGTGATGACCGCAAGAGCCTGGCGAGCGGGCGCGCGCCTCAGTCCGTCCGGAGCGACGTGGGCCTAGATTGCGTTCGTACGGCCTAGGCTGAGTTCGTGACAGCAACTGATGCCGGTCCGGCCGGCGCCCTACGAATAGCACCATCGATACTGGGCGCCGACTTCGGGTCGCTCGCGAGTGCGGTTCGAGAGATTGATGCGGAGACCGATTGGCTGCACGTGGACGTCATGGACGGACATTTCGTCCCGAACGTCTCGATTGGCCCCCCGGTCGTTGAGTCGCTTCGTCGATACAGCCCGCGGTTTTTCGACTGCCACTTGATGATGACTGATCCCGGTCGTTACCTGGAAGCGTTCAAGAAGGCGGGCGCGGATGGCTGCACCGTGCACGTGGAGGTCGGGGGTAGCG
This sequence comes from Acidimicrobiaceae bacterium, assembly GCA_003141095.1. Classification (GTDB taxonomy): domain Bacteria; phylum Actinomycetota; class Acidimicrobiia; order Acidimicrobiales; family RAAP-2; genus RAAP-2. The sequence continues at coordinate 29,437 of PLKM01000022.1, forward strand.
CATCGCTGATCAACGATGCCCGCTCGCTCGGACTTCGCGTGGGCCTAGCCGCCAACCCCGACACCCCATTTGAGATGGTGGCCCCGTTCCTGGGTGACATTGACTTGCTCTTACTGATGACCGTCTTTCCGGGCTTCGGCGGCCAGTCGTTCATGAGTGGTGTCATGACCAAGGTCAGCGAAGCTCGTCGGGAGATCGACGCGAATCAGCTCGACGTTGACATCGAAGTTGACGGGGGCATCGACGTGGTGACGGCGCCCGTCGCGGTGGGCGCCGGGGCTAACGTGCTCGTGGCGGGTTCGGCGATCTTCAGTCGACCCAAGCCGCTCGATGCCGCCCGCGCGCTTCGCGAGGCCGCGCGAACCGGTCTGCGATGAAGTACGCTGCCTCCGAAATCATGCTGGTGGCCATCGCAGAGGGCGAGAAGGCACGACTTCACGCGCCGCCTAATCCGTGGGTGGGTGCGGTCATCATCAATGACCAGGGCGTCATCGTGAGCGCGGGACACACGCAGGCTCCCGGCGAATCGCACGCCGAAATTGCCGCGCTTCGTCGCGCCGGCGAGAATGCGCGCGGCGCGACGTTGGTGGTGACGCTCGAACCTTGCTGTCACGTGGGTCGAACGGGACCGTGCGTGGAGGCAATCGTCGAAGCCGGCATCGCACGGGTCGTCGTCGGAACTTTGGATCCCGACTCTCGAGTGAAGGGCAAGGGCGTGGAGTTGCTCAAGGCCTCGGGAGTCGATGTGGAAGTGGGCATCGAGGAGGATTTGGTGCGCGCCCAGCTGGCGCCCTATCTCTGGCACCGCATCACCGGACGTCCGTACGTTGTCCTGAAGGTGGCGGCGACCCTGGACGGGGTGGTGGCGATGTCTGACGACACCAGCCAGTGGATCACGGGCGAGGACGCCCGTCGCGACGCTCACGTGCTGCGCGCTAACAGCCAGGCCATCTTGGTGGGGGCGGGCACCGTGAGGACCGACGACCCCGCGCTCACCGCTCGACTCGATGACATCATTCTCGAACCGCTGCGGGTGGTGCTGGGCGCAGTGTCCGAGAACGCGCGAGTGCGACCGTGCCTCGAACGAAGCGGTGACCTCGGGCTGATACTTGACGAGTTGGGCGAGCATGACGTTTTGCAGCTGCTGGTCGAGGGCGGACCCACGACCGCCAGCGAATTTCTGGAGCAGGGCCTCGTGAATCATGTGGTGTGGTATTTAGCGCCTGCGTTCGCGGGTGGGCTGGGAACGAAGGCGGCGCTGAAGAGCCTGTCAACCCCGACGATGAGCACCCTGCGCCGGGGCCGAGTGGTGGATGTACGGCGAATCGGCGAAGATATACGGGTGGACGTGGAGGTCTGATGGCGCTTTCAACAATCGAAGAGGCACTTGCCCAACTGCGCAAGGGCGGAATGGTGGTTGTCGTCGACGACGAAGACCGCGAGAACGAGGGCGACCTGATCATGGCCGCGGAGGACGTCACCGCCGAAAGCATGGCGTTCTTCCTCGAGCATACGTCGGGAGTATTTTGCGTTCCGCTCGAGGCGAGTCGTGCCGACGAACTAGATCTTCCGCTTATGGTGGTGGCGAACACTGAAGCGCAGCGCACGGCCTTCACTATCACCGTTGACTACCGACACGGAACGACCACCGGTATTTCCGCGAGCGACCGGGCCGCAACGGTGCGCGCGCTCATCAACCCGGACACGCGTTCAACTGACCTCAGTCGACCGGGCCACATATTTCCGTTGCGGTACCGCGCGGGCGGCGTCTTGAAGCGCGCTGGCCATACTGAGGCCACCGTCGACCTCTGTCGGCTCGCGGGCAAGTATCCCTCGGGCGTGCTCTGCGAGATAGTGACGTCCGACAAGGCCGACATGGCGCGACTTCCAGAGTTGGAAGCCTTCGCCGAGAGGCACTCGTTACCGATCATCACCATCGCTGACCTGATTCGCTACCGCCGCCACCACGAGAAGTTGGTGAAGCGCATCGCCGAGGCGTCAATGCCAACCGAGCACGGTCAGTTCCAGGCGTACGTCTTTGAAAACGTGCTCGACGGCGAACAGCACATGGCTATGGTGTACGGCGACATCAGCCAGGCCAAGAACGTGTTGGTGCGCGTGCATTCCGAGTGCCTCACGGGTGACGCGCTGGGCTCGCTGCGGTGCGACTGTGGGCCACAGCTGCACACGTCGCTGGCCAAGGTGGCCGCCGAAGGAGCCGGGGTTGTCGTGTACTTGCGTGGCCACGAAGGTCGGGGCATCGGCCTCGGGCACAAGATCCGCGCCTACGCGTTACAAGAGGACGGACACGACACCGTTGACGCCAACTTGGAACTTGGCTTGCCGGTGGATTCACGAGAGTACGGAATCGGCGCTCAGATACTGGTTGATCTCGGTGTGACCACGATGCGACTGATGACGAATAACCCGTCCAAGTACGGCGGACTCGAAGGATTCGGCCTCAACATCGTGGAACGAGTACCGCTGGAGAGTCGCCCTACAGAGTTCAATATTGACTACCTGCGAACGAAGCGCGAACGCATGGGCCATATTCTCGGAGGACTCGATGACGTCGACCAGTGAGACCGAATTCGATGCGAGCGTCGGCGAGTCGCTCCGCGCGCTGGTTGGCGAGTACCTCGAAGGGACCCACCAGGGTCGGGGGATAAGAATTGGGATTGTCGGTGCGCGATTCAACGGCGGCATCACCACCCGACTCTTGGGTGGAGCACTCCAGGCACTGAACGAAGCGGGCGTGGATCGAAGCGACATCTCGCTGGGTTGGGTTCCGGGGGCTTTCGAAATTCCCCTGCTCGCTCGAGCGTTCGCCACCGGTGTCAAGGCGGTTGATGCCGTGATCACGCTCGGCGCGGTGATTCGCGGCGACACCGGCCACTACGAGCTCGTGGCCGGCGAATGCGCGCGAGGCGTGCAAGCCGTCCAACTTCGCACGGGTGTTCCAGTCGTCTTTGGCGTGCTCACGACCAACACCATCGATCAAGCACTTGAGCGGTCACTGCCCGACGAGACCAATAAGGGGCGCGAGTCGGCGCTCACTGCGCTTGAAATGGTTTCGGTCTTGGGTCAAGGTTCGCTGGCCCGCTACGCATGACGAGCGGCGTCATTGAAACGTTTGACGATCAACGGGGCGACGGGATTTTTCGAAGCGACGCTGGCGAACAGATGTACTTTCACTGCGTGTGCATCGCCGATGGCTCGCGATCAGTTCCCGTGGGCGTGCGAGCTCAAGGTCGCCGTTCAGTGGGACGACTGGGTCGTGATGAACTAATCGACGTGCGGACTTCGGCGTAGCGAACGCTTCTCGCGAGGGCGAACTGTCCGCCATCGAACTTCGCACCGCGCAAAGTGTGAAAACCCGATTAGCGCGATGGCGGCTTTCCGAGGCTGGTCAGTCCCGCGTCGCGGGTCGCGGCGGCCTGGGCGAGAGCCAGTTCATACGCCGCGCGAGCCGTACTCCGGTCGGCGGCGGTCGTCGCCTTATTACGGGCCGCTTGGAAGACTGCTTGAGCCGACGTCACCGCGTACTTAAAGGCTTGGTTTATGGCATTGCGAGCTTGTTTGTAGGCAGCCAAGTCGAGATGCTTGGGCTTCACGGGAAGCGTCGTCGTCGTTGAGGATGTCGACGTGGTCGTTGAGCTCACGCTAGGACGGGTACCAGAAGCGAACGCCGACATGGGGGCCATGAGGGCGAGGCTCGCAACGATGGCCAATGCGGCAACTCCACGTGCGGCGAACTTCTTCATCTGAATCCCCTTTCGCGGGTATGGCCTCTAGAGTACCTAGTCATTCTGTGAAATACCTGTGGCTACGACCATGGTTGGCTGTGAACGGGCCCCTCCGAGACTGGGGAGACGGCCCGGAGGCTGGGGAAGGGTACGCTCGCAACATGGTGATGCAACGATGACGACGGTGCTGGTGGTCGATGACGAACCGGGTGTTCGCGACTTGCTGAGCGACGCGTTGAGGATTGCCGGCTACACCGCCGAGACCGCCGCCAACGGCAACGAGGCCTTCGAGATCCTTCATCGACGTCGCGCGGATCTCTGCATCGTGGACGTCAATATGCCAACCATGAACGGTTTCGAGTTCTTGCACAAGCTTCGCGAGCACGACACCACAACGCCGGTGCTCTTGCTATCGGCGAGGGATTCGAGCGAAGACGTTGCGCAGGGCCTTCGCTTCGGTGCCGATGACTACGTGCGCAAGCCGTTCAGTCTGGAAGAGCTCCTGCTCCGGGTGCAGGCCATCTTGCGCCGAGTCAATCAAGACGGTGGCGACGACTTGACCTACGAGTGCGGACCGCTCACGATGAATATCGATCGACACCAAGTCCACCTCGACGGCGAGCTGGTTGAACTCTCGGCGACGGAGTTCCGGCTGCTGGAGGTGTTGATCGAGCGCAAGGATCGCCTGGTGACCCGCGAACAGCTTCTGCGCGAGGTCTGGAACATCGATTTCGACTCGGAGACGTCGGTCCTTGACACGTACATTTCGTATTTGCGTCGCAAGGTTCATAAGGGCGATTTCGCGCCCATAAGCACCGTGCGCGGTGTTGGCTTCAAGTTGGTTGACGAAAGCTCTAAGTAGTGAGGCTTGCCACTCGGCTGACCATCCTGCTGATTGTCATCACCGTGGTGGTGGCCTTGAGCGTCGGTTGGTTCGCGGTCAATACCAGTACCCATTCGGCGTACCAATCGTTGAATGATTCGATTAACGCCGTTGTGGACAGCGGCAGCGGGAACCCCAATGACGCGTTGAGCGAGGCTCTGAACGTGGTGCTGGACAACAATCACGACCTCACCCTGGACGTTATCTATCCGTCCGGTCCAATGAGTCAGGTCAACCGGGGCGCCGTGCCACTCACTCGAACGCCAACGATGGCTGACGTGCGCAGCTCGCTCGCGAGAGTGGTCGTCGAGCCCAATCTCCCGGGCTTTCGAATTCGGTCGCTCAATATTGGCGGCGGCGACTACCTGGTGGTCGCCGCGTCGATTCGCAGCATCGTGCGTTCAAGTCAGCAACTCATCTTGCGTGTCGCGCTCGCAGCACTTATCGCCGCGCTGGCCATGGTGGTGGTGGCGCGGCTCTTCATGCGTCGCGACCTAGTCACGATGGAGGAGCTCATTGACTTTGCGTCTGATGTCGCCAAGGGAGATACCCTCGAGCCGGTCCCGGCCCTTCGCGGTAGTCGCGATCTGCGTGAACTTCAAGGGGCACTCGCTCAGATGGTGAGGTCGCTGCACGAAAAGATTGAAGTTGAATCTCGCCACGCCGAGACAATGCAGCTCTTCATCGGTGACGCGTCGCACGAACTGCGAACGCCGCTCACGGTAATCAAGGGATACACCGAGCTGATGACCACGCCCGGCGTCTCGCTGGAACAACAGACGCGTGCCCTGGAACGGATGCGCCGCGAGATTGGAAGGATGGAATCGCTCGTGAGCGACCTTCTGCTGCTCGCCGAAATTCGCGAACTTCCCAATGATCGCAAGGACACCATCAACTTGAGCGACGTCGTGACCGCCAGCGCTCGCGACTTCTCTGACGATTCACCACTGCGCCCCATCGAGCAGCGTATCCAGCCTGGCGTGCTTCTTGAAGGTCGTCGCGACTTCGTCGAACGGCTGATCACGAACGCGTTGAGCAACATTTCTCGTCACACGTCAGAGGGCACCCCCGCGCGAATCACGCTCGCCAGGGATGGGCCCCTCGTCAATCTCATCGTGGAAGATGGTGGGGAGGGGCTCCCTTCGTACGGGCTGCGACCGGAACGATTTCGTCGCTTCGACCCGTCGCGCTCGCGTTCATCGGGTGGATCCGGCCTCGGCATGAGCATCATGGCGGACCTCAGCGAAGCCATGGGTGGCTCCATGACCACGTCGAAGAGTTCACTGGGCGGGCTCTGCGTGAACTTCAGTTTCCCAAGCGTTCGCTAGTCCTTTGGCGGGGCCAGGGAAGTCGCGCGAACGAAGACTTGTTGGACTTCGGCGAGCGCGTTGCGGTAGAGATCAACGTGCTCGCCAAGGCGCTCGCCCCCGGCGTTGATCATCGCGCTCAAGGTATCAATTACGAGTTGGGCGCTCGCAAGTTTTGGTGGCGTCTCGGCCAAGTGCACGGCGGCGACCTGCAGGAGGACAAAGATGTGGTTACCGAGGACGGTCTCTACCGGCGTGTCGCGAAAGTAGGTGATTTCTTCCGATTCAGCGGCGTTGTCGTGATCATTGCTCATGCGACCAAATTACTTGCTGGCGTATTCATCCGTTGATCGGGGGTCCAGATGATGCGCTGCCGGTTGACGCGGAACCACCTGGACCCCCTCGTCCTTCCTTGGGCGGGCGCGGGACCTTGTGCAGTTGGCCGCCCAGGGAATACTCGCGTAGAGGCGGATAACGTGTACGGTCTGGCCGCCGCCAAGTGGACGATGGCGTTTCAGATGCACGGGCTTGTTGGGACATGGCTCGACAGGCTAGGCAGAAATCNNAGGAGTTTTGCGCCCCGCTTGCCGTGGCGACGCCATCGAGGTGTCGCGTAGAGCAAGGAGTGAGTTATCGCAACAGTGCCTGGAGACCACCGCGTCAATGAACGCATTCGTGTGGACACCGTTCGTTTGATTGACAATGAGGGCAATCAACGCGGCGTCGTACCGACTCGCGAAGCAATGACGTTGGCCCGAAGCCTTGATCTTGACCTGGTGGAGATTGCGCCCACTGCGCAGCCGCCGGTCTGCCGCATCATGGACTACGGAAAGTTCAAGTTTGATGAAGCGCAAAAGGCTAAGGAGTCGCGTCGAAAGACCCAGCACGTTGGCGTGAAGGAGATGAAGTACCGCCCGAAGATCGGACCCGGTGACTTCGATACCAAGACGCGCCTCGTTGAGAAGTTCTTGAACGAAGGCCACAAGGTGAAAGTCACGATTATGTTTCGCGGACGCGAATCCGCGCACCCGGAACTGGGAAAGAAGATCCTGGACCGGATTATTGAAAAGTTGGCCGATACTGCCAAGGTGGAGTCGGCCGCCAAGTTGGACGGTCGCAACATGATCATGGTGCTCGGGCCAGACAAGAAGTCCAAGCCCAAGAGCGCTGAGAGTACGAGAGAAGTACCGCAGGAAGAAGTTGAGCCGAGTGTTTCGGTCGAAGTGTCGCTAGAGGAGAGCTGAAATGCCAAAGATGAAGACAGACAGTGGTGCGAAAAAGCGCATCAAGATCACGGGCAGCGGGAAGTTGCGTCGTCGCAAGGCGTTCCGTGGTCACATCATGGAAAAGAAGTCCTCGGTGCGAGCTCGTCGTCTTGGACGCGAGACCGACATTTCACCAGGCATCGAGAAGAAGATCAAGAAAATGATGGGTCTGTAAAGAACGGTTTTGGAGAGGAACTGAAATGGCACGCGTCAAAAGGGCAGTAAACGCTAAGAAACACCACAAGGCAATCTTGGAAGAGGCGAAGGGTTACTACGGTGACCGTAGTCGCACCTTCCGCGCCGCAAATCAGGCAGTGCAGCACGCGGGCGTGTACGCGTTTCGTGACCGTCGCGCGCGCAAGGGCGAAATGCGCCGACTCTGGATTCAGCGCATCAACGCCGGTACTCGCGTCCACGGCCTCAGTTACAGTCGCTTCATTGCCGGTCTGAACGCTGCGGGTATCGAGGTCGATCGTCGCATGCTGGCGGACTTGGCCGTGAATGACAATGCTGCTTTCTCGGCAATTGTTGCTCAGGCCAGCGCCGCACTGACGAAGTAGGTAATTCTGATCGAGGCGTTGGGCTCGTCACACCAGCGAGTGCGTCGACTCCGACGCCTCATTCAGAAACGCTCGCTACGGTGGAGCGAAGGGGTCTGCGTTCTCGAAGGACCAGATCTGATCAACGCCGCCCTCGAGGCGGATGTCGAATTCGAAGCGCTCTACGTCACCGTCTCGGCGACCGGCAGCGCCTCGATCGCCGAGACGGTGCAGCGCGCCGATGACTCCGGTGTGCGAGTGTTTAGCCTTGGTGAGGGTGTCCTCGAAAAGATCGCCGACGCCCAGAGCCCTCAGCCGATCCTGGCCTCGGTGCGATTCCCGGTCGTCCAGATAGCCGATATCGCGGTTGAAGGACTCACGGTGATCTTGCACGACGTGCGTGATCCCGGGAATGCGGGAACCATCATTCGCTCCGCGGACGCCGCAGGGGCGACGGCGGTTGTCATCACGGGTCAATCAGTTGACCCCTTCAACCCCAAGACCCTTCGAGCTACCGCGGGGTCCATCTTCCATCTGCCGGTTGCCGTGGCCCCGTTGTCGGACGCGTTGGATCACTTTGCGAATGGTGGCGCTCAGACATTCGCGACGGTCGTGCGCGGAGCGAAGAGCCATCGCGACGTCGATTTCTCCAAACCCACCGTGGTCGTGATCGGCAACGAAGCCAGTGGGCTTGATGACGTATCGATAGCCATGTGCGACTCGTCAATCACCATCCCGATGGCTGGGCGAAGCGAGTCGTTGAATGCGGCCATTGCCGCGTCGCTCATCATGTTCGAGGCGCTGTATCAGCGTGAAGACGCGCTTGGTTCTTCCCCACCTCGTAGCCTTGAAGAGTTATGACCACTTCACCGCTCGCCAATCTCGCAATCCAGACTGCTGAACTTCTCGAGGCGGTGAAAGCACTTTCGTCCCTTGAAGCACTCCGTGAAGCGGAGCCTTTGATCATTGGAAAGCGCTCGATCCTTTCCACGCTGCAGAAGTCCCTCGGGGGACTGGAGCCCGATGACCGTCGAGAGGCCGGAGCCCAACTTCAACAAGCCCGCCGCACGGTCGAGGCGGCGCTAGAGCTTCGCCGCGATCAATTGGCTCTCGGTGCACGCGCAGAGCGTCTCGCGTCAGATCGACTTGACCTCGGAGACGTGGTCGTCGGTGCGATACGTTGGCCCGCATCGTCTGGTCACCCGGGCCTCGTCGCGTCCACGCAGCGCGAACTGGAAGACGTGTTCGTTGCCATGGGATTTACGGTGTCGGACGGTCCCGAGGTCGAAAGCGACTGGTACAATTTTGAGGCGCTCAACATCCCTCCCGCGCATCCCGCCCGGGGCATGTGGGACACCTTCTACGTCGAGATGGGAGAGCCCGAGACCGTGGTGCTGCGTACGCACACGTCGCCCACGCAAATTCATCTGATGGAGAGCGCCGTCGCATCGAACTCACTGCCAATTCACTCGGTGATGCCTGGACGTTGCTATCGTCGCGATACTCCAGACGCCCGACATCTCGCCACGTTCCATCAGATTGAAGGTCTGGTCGTCGATCGCGGGATCACCTTCGCCGACCTGGCGGGGGTGATTGAGACCTTCACGCGAAAGTACTTTGGTCCAGACATCTCGGCGAGGCTGCGTCCGGCCTACTTTCCGTTCACGGAGCCTTCCGCAGAGTTCGAGATCACCTGCACCATCTGTCGGGGTGAGGGCTGTCGGACGTGCTCGCACACTGGATGGATCGAGCTCGGCGGATGTGGCATGTTGGATCCCGCAGTGTTTGAAGCGGTCGGCGTCGATGGAGACGAGTGGAGCGGATTCGCGTTCGGCTTCGGTATCGATCGCTGCGCCCAGATGCGCTATCAAGTTGCCGACATGCGAGCGTTGATTGAAAATGACGTTCGATTCCTCAGGCAGTTCTCATGAAGATTTCGCTTTTGTGGTTGCGCGAGTTCGTTGAGTTGAGTGAGTCGACGGAAGAGCTTCGCGCGGTGCTCGACGATCTCGGACTGGTGGTCGAGGGTATCGAGCACGTGGGTGAAGGACTCGGTGACGTGATAGTGGCCCGGATTGATGAGATCCGGGCGATTGAAGGTGCCGATCGTGTTCGACTCGTCGTGGTTGACGCCGGAGACGGACCCCTGGAGATTGTCTGCGGAGCGACGAATTTCGCCGTCGGCAATCACGTCCCACTGGCTCCCGTAGGGGCGATACTGCCGGGCGGTTTCGTCATCGCAGAGCGAAAGATGCGTGGCGTTACCTCGAATGGGATGCTCTGCTCTTCTCGCGAACTGGGACTGAGCGATGATCATGAGGGACTCATGATTCTCGATGACTTGATCTCACCCAAGGTGGGAGAGGGTCTGCTCGAGGCTCTTTCGCTGACGCCAGATGTGGTATTCGACCTCTCGGTCGAGGGGAATCGCCCCGACGCGTGGTCCGTCGCCGGTGTCGCTCGAGACCTCGCGACCCGGTTGGGACGTCGCCTGAAGTCACCGGCGTTCGCGGAACCGAACGCGCCCGAGAGCAGCGCGACGTTCGCCTCGGCAGGAATCGATGCACCGGATCTCTGCGGGCGCCTCACGGTGTCGGTACTGCGCGGCGTGAAGGTCGGGCCGTCACCGGCGTGGATTGCCCAACGGCTCCAGACAGCTGGCATGCGGCCAATTTCGAACGTGGTTGACGCCTCGAACCTGGTCATGCTCGAGCTCGGACAACCCACCCACCCCTACGACGCGGCATTTGTCGCGGGGCGCACTTTGCGAGCGCGCAGGGCGCGCAGTGGCGAGATCCTCACCACCCTTGATGGTGTGCAACGCCAACTCGCGAAGGCCGGACGGGGTCTTGGCGACACCGGCGAAGACTGCGTGATCGTCGACGGCGACGACCAGGTGCTCGGACTCGCGGGCATTATGGGCGGTGCGTCGAGCGAAATCAGCCGATCCACGACGGACGTGCTGCTCGAGGCCGCGTTTTTCGATCCCATGACGGTTGCTCGGAGCTCGAAGCGTCACTCGCTTCGCAGCGAAGCATCCATTCGCTTCGAGCGCGGCGTCGACCCGGAGCTTGCGCTGCGAGCCGCGGCCCGTTTTGTGGAGGTACTTCGCGAAAGTGTGCCGGACCTCCAATGGCTTTCGAGCCCCCTTGACGTGTGGGGCGTCACGCCTCAGAGGCCCTCAGTTCAACTTCGCGAGGGCGACATCGAGCGCGCCCTCGGCGTGGCGCTCGCTGACGCCGAGGTTTCGCGGATTCTGGAAGGACTGGGATTCGAGGTTCGCCTCGACGTCGAAGGCATCTTCGTCGTGCCGCCAACTTCTCGCCTCGACATCAGAAGCGGCGCTGCTGGTCGGGCTGACGTCATTGAAGAGATTGCTCGGCTCTACAGCTATTACCGGTTGCCCCGTCGAACCCCGTCGTGGCCCGAGCCGGGTGGTCTGAGCGATCGCCAGGGGTTGCGCCGTCACGTGCGCGACGTCATCGTCGACTTGGGCGCCCTCGAGGCGTGGACTCCAACGCTCGGGAGCGACGCCGACTTCGAACTCGTCCACCCCGGCGTCGAACGGGTGCGCGTCACGAATCCTCTGGCCTCGGAAGAGTCGGTCCTGCGAGCGACAATGACCACGGGACTCGCAAGGGCCTGGGCCAAGAATGTCGAACGCGGGGTCGGAGATGTGATCCTGGGCGAGATTGGCATGGTCTTCTCCCATCCATTGGCGACCAAGACTCCCCGGGCCACCAAGGGAGGCGTCGGTGGATTGCTGGCCCTCAACCTTCCGCTGGAAAACGAGCGTCTCACTGTTGTCCTCGGCCGGAGCGAAGACAGCGCGACGACCGCCGTGGCGTTCTGGAGCGTCCTCGCCGATCGGCTCGGTCTGGCAGACGTGGTCGTGCGCAACGATGAGGTTGCGCCTCCGGGTTTTCACCCGACACGCTCCGCGTCACTGGTGGACCGCGAGACGGGCGCGACACTCGGCCACGTGGGAGAAGTTGATGGCGATCTCCTGGGTAAGTTGGCGCCGACATTGCAGACCCAGCGCCTCGGCATTGTTGATATCGATTTCGACGTCCTCGCGGACGCAGCGCTCGTCACGCGAAAGAGCCACTTAGCCCAAGTCCCGAGTCGTTTTCCCAGCGCGATCATCGACTTAGCCTTCATTACTCCTACGAACGTGCACGCCCAAGACCTGGCGCACGCGCTTCGTACCGCCTCCGAGCTCGTGGAGGACGTCGAGTTATTCGACGTGTACAGCGACGGGAACCTTCCCGAGGGAACCCGAAGCTTGGCCTTCAACATTCGCTTCAGCTCAAGTGAACGTACCTTGAGCGAGGGTGAAGTCGCCGGCGCGCGCGAGGTCCTTATCGCGACGGGCAAGCGGCTGGGCGTGGTTCTACGCTAAATGAATCTCCGATCGAGCGGCTGGGATAGTTTGAAGGATGATTGAGTTCGTGCCCCTTCCCGATCAGGGTCGTCGTATCTCGATACAGATCCCGGTTCGTCTCAGTGATGCCGACTCCGCCGGTGCGCTGCGTCTCGACGGAATTGCTCGCTATCTCCAAGACGTCGCCTTCGATGACTGGGACGACACCGGCGTTGCGACCAGTGACACGTGGGTGGTTCGCCGCACGACGATCCGCCGCTCGTCGGACGCTTGGCCGATGCTGAAGGACAACCTCACTCTCACCACGTGGTGCGCGGGAGTGGGGGCCGCCTGGGCCGAGCGCCGGACGAATATTTCGGTGAACGGGAACCTGCTCATTGAAGCGGTGGCGTTGGCGGTTCCGGTTGACCCTTCGGGTCATCCGGTGCGGATTCGGCCGGTCTTTTTCGAGGTCTACGGCGACGCCATGCAAGGTCGCAAGGTCTCGGGGAGAGTGACGCTCACCACACCGCCGCCTGATGCGGTGCGACAACCGTGGCCACTGCGGCGAGCCGATCTGGACATCGTTGGTCACGTCAACAATGCAGCGGTGTGGCAAGCCGTCAGCGAAGTCGTTGACATCCCAGTGTCGTTCGTGGAGGTCATTCATCACGGACCGGTCGAAAGTGGTCACGACGTGAGTTTGCTCCGTTCGCCAGGAGCGTTGTGGCTACTCGTTGACGACGAGGTGCGCGTCGCCGTCGAGTATTCGATCTAAGCCCCTCGCCGCCGCCCCGCTGCTGGTCGCGAAGAACGAACCGGCGAGAACGAGGGGAAAGCCGAGAACGATGCCAATAGTGAGCGGTTCGTTCAGCACTATGACACCCAAACATACGGCCAGCGCGGTGTTGACGTAGGTGACGACAGTGGCGCGCGTCGGTCCGACCTCCTTGATGAGCTCAAAGAAGGTGAGAAACGCACCGCACGTGCAGACGATCGAAAGGACGGCGACGCAGCTGATGGTCTCTGCGGGAAAATGTGAGGGCCAGTGCGTGACGCTCCATGGGATCCAGCTGACGGCGACGAACGTCGTCGCTCCGGCAATCACCACCGGCCCAGGAACGTGGGTGAGCTTGGTGGCGAGGATGATTGGTCCGATGGTGTAGCCCACGCACACGACCATCATGAGACCGATCCACGTGATCGAACCACCACTCAGGTCCAGACCCACGAGAAGCGCGACGCCGACGGCCCCGATGAGCAGCCCGACGTAACGTCGCGGCGTGATCCGCTCCTCGGTTCGGCGAATGCGCTGCGCAGCGACGGAAAACAGCGGGACGGCGCAGATCAACAAACTCGTCAGTGAACTGGTGAGATGCTTCTCGGCGGTCGCCATGAAGTACCAGGGAACTCCGAACTCGACCACCCCGAAGATGGCAATCCATCTGAAGTTCTTCACGAGCAGGGGAAGTTGTCTTCGCCAAATCACCAGTGGCAAGAGGAGAAGCGCCGCCGGACCGGTTCTTCCGAGTACCAGAACCCCGGGATCCAAATGGCGTACGGCGACCCTGATGAGCAGGTAGGGAATGCCCCAAAACACGGCCATAGCCATAAAAAGGAGCCAACCGCGCCGCGACATGTGCTCATCCTAGCGGTTCTTGATTCGTTTTGCACTTTTGTGCCTTGATGTGCATAAAATGACATTATGCGCATCGGAGTAGTTGGAGCAACGGGTTATGCCGGTTTAGAGATACTTCGTCTTTGCGCCTCTCACCCCGACCTTGAGGTGGCAATCGCCACGGGAGAGACAAACGCCGGCAAGAAGGTGGCTGAGTTCGCCCCAGCCCTCGCAGGTCTCTATCCGACGTTGACGTTTTCGAGGACCTCGGACGTGCTCGAGGCGGTGCTGGACGTCGTCTTTCTGGCGCTACCGCACGGCCACAGCCAAGCGCTGGTTCCCACGATGCTCGAACGAGGCGTCCAGGTCGTTGATCTCGGAGCGGATTTTCGCCTCAAGAGCGCGTCGGACTACGTGGACTGGTACGGCGAGAAGCATCAGGCCGCGCAACTGCTCGCCCTCTCGGTCTACGGGTTGGTCGAGCGACATCGTAACGAGCTGCCTGGCGCGAAGTTGATTGCCGTGCCCGGTTGTTATCCCACCGCCAGTTCCATTGCGCTCGGACCATTTCTCGATAGAGCACTCGTGGCCAACCAGGGGATAGTGGTCAACGCGCTGAGCGGAGTGTCCGGAGCCGGACGGGCCACGAGCGACCGACTGCATTTTTCACGCCTCGCGGGAAACGCCGAAGCGTACGGCCTTCTCACCCATCGTCACACGATTGAAATCCAACAGGAGATTGGTGGCGAAGTCTTGTTTACGCCGCACTTGGTCCCGACGAGTCGCGGCATGTTGGTAACGGCCTACGCGCGGGTGACGTCGGCGATGTTTGGAACGAGTGACGCGATGAAGGTGTTACGCGAAACGTACGCGGACGATCCTTGCGTGGTCGTCAGTGATGAGCCGCCGACTATGAAGGACCCGGTGGGCAGCAACCTGTGCTTCGTGAGCGCCCGCGTAGATCAGCGCACCGGTTGGCTCGTGGCGATGAGTTCTCTGGACAATTTGATCAAGGGCGCCGCCGGCCAGGCCATCCAGGCTTGGAACGTTTCAACGGACCGTGACGAGATCCTCGGCCTGCCGATGAGCGGCGTGACGCCGTGAAACGTCTCGTCGTGAAAATTGGCGGACACGCCCTGGATTCGCTCAGACCCGACTCGCCGATCCTCTGCGATCTCGCGATGGACATCACGCACCTGGCGGACGCCGGGACCGAAGTTGTCCTGGTGCATGGCGGCGGTCCCCAAATCGAAGATCTACTCAGTGCCGTGGGTATCGAGAGCAGTTTTCACGAGGGACTGCGCATCACCGACCGCGTCACCATGGACTACGTCGCGATGGCTCTGGGGCACGTCAATCTGCTCATCACGGCTGCCCTCAATGCAGCCGGGCTCTGCGCCGTCGGTCTTTCGGGGGCCGACGGTACGCTGTTTTGTTCGCGCCCGCTCGGTGATCCGTGGCTACGTGCCGGCGACACGCCGGGCGTGCGCACCGAGGTCGTGACCTCGTTGTGGGCCAACGGCTTTTGCCCCGTCGTCAATTCGTTGGCGGTCGATTCGTCGGGTGGACTGGTGAACTGCAACGCCGACACCGCGGCGGGCGCCCTCGCGGGCGCCCTCGGTGCCGACGCCCTCGTTCTGCTCAGCGATATCGATCAGTTGCGTGCGGACGCTGATGACCCGACGTCGGCCATCGCGCGGGTAAGCGCCGATGAGGTTCGCGCGCTCATTTCCTCGGGCGCCGCGCGCGACGGAATGCGCCCGAAGATGATCGCTGCGCTCGACGCGTTGAGCGGCGGTGCGGCAAGGATCATCATGGCGAGCGGAACGCGTCCCCATTCGCTTCGTGACGCGCTCAACTCGTCTGTTGCCACGACCGAGGTGGTGCGGTGAGTCGGCATTTGACCTCCATCGAAGAGCTGTCATCGAGCGACCTCTCGAGAATCTACGAGCTGGCGTGCTCGCCCTTTGACGATGAAACATTGAAGGGCCAGGGTGTCGCGCTCGTCTACGAACGGCCTAGTCTGCGCACGCGCGCCTCGAGTTCCTCGGCGGTCCACGAACTGGGTGGATTCGAAACGTTCTTCAGTGACGAGGAGATCGGTTTCGACAGCCGCGAGTCGGCCGAGGACGTCGGGCGGACCCTCTCGCAGATGTACGCGATCTGTGCGATGAGGGTGCGACACCATGAGGTCTTTGAGCGAATTCGCAAGTCTACGAACGACCAAATGTCGCTGGTCAATCTCTTGAGCGACGTCGCCCACCCGACGCAGGCGGTCGCTGACGTGCTGACCATCGCTGAGAAGTTTTCGGGCGGTGATGTGAACAAGTTGGCGGGTCTCGAAGTAGCGCACGTTGGTGACGTCACGAACGTGACCCGATCACTCGCGGTGGCACTACTACGCCTGGGTGTAAATATCACCCTCGGAGCTCCCGAGCGATACCAGCTCGCTGTGGGTGGCGAGGAAGATCCCAGCGCGGTGGTCGGTGGTGGGACGCTGCGTCTCACGGATTCGCCAGAGGACGCGGTAAGCAACGCTGACGTGGTGTACACCGACGCGTGGGTTTCCATGGGACTGGAAGAAGGAGCCGCTCAGCGTCGTCGCGATCTAGCCGCATTCCGCGTCGATGAGACGTTGATCAAGTCGGCCAAGCCCGGCGTGGTAGTGCTGCACTGTCTGCCGGCACACCGCGGTGACGAGATCAGTAATGAAGTTCTCGACAGTGAGAAGTCGCTCGTGTGGCGCCAAGTATTCCATCGTCGTTCAGCAATGCTGGGCGTACTGCGTTGGATTAAAGAGGAAAACAATGACTAAGACCCAGCGCCAGCACCGCATTGGTGAATTGATCGAGCGAGATGTCATCTCAACGGCCGCCCAATTGGTGGCACGCCTGCAAGCCGAGGGCATCTCGGCGACGCAAGCCACCGTCACCCGCGATCTGCAAGAGCTCGGCACCATCAAGGTGCGTGACGAGCACGGAGCGCGGCGCATTGTGGTGGCGACCGCCGCGAAGTCGAATCCGGCCCCACTCGACCATCTGCGCCGGATGATGGGCGAGTGGGTGGTTTCCGTGGAGAGCTCGGCGAATCTCGTCGTGGTGCGCACGCCACCGGGCTGCGCGCACGTTGTTGCGTCGGCGCTCGATCGAAGCGTGCTCGACGGCGTGCTCGGTAGCGTGGCGGGAGATGACACAATCTTGGTGATAGCGAACGAAGACCGCGGAGGGCTATCTCTCGCGCGTGAGTTTCGCTCGCTCGCGGGTCTCGATGAGTTGACGACGTCAACAGTGAAAGGTAGTTAATCATGGCTAAGCGTGTTGTTCTCGCCTACAGCGGCGGACTGGATACTTCAGTGGCTGTTCGCTGGATGATCGAAGAGTGGGGCGTAGAGGTTGTCTGCGTGCTCGTGAACGTCGGACAGGATGCCGATAGTTCTGAGAGTTTCGATGACATCAGGGCTCGCGCCCTCGCCGCGGGCGCCCTCGACTGCGTACTGGTCGACGCACGGGATGAGATGGCCGACGAGTTCTGCGCCAGCGCAATCTTCGCCAATGCTCGTTACGAGGGCAAGTACCCCTTGGTGTCGGCGCTTTCACGCCCGGTGATCGTGCGCCACCTCGTCGATCAAGCCCGCAGATTCAATGCCACCGCGGTGGCCCACGGATGCACCGGGAAAGGTAACGACCAGGTTCGTTTCGAAGTTGGCACCCACGCGCTGGCTCCGGACCTCGAGGTGCTGGCGCCGGCTCGAAACTGGGGATTGACCCGCGCCGACTCGGTTGACTACGCCCAGAAGTGGAACATTCCGATCCAAGCAACGAAGGACAAGATCTACTCGATCGATGAGAACCTCTGGGGTCGCGCCGTTGAATGTGGCGCCATGGAAGACCCGTGGGCCGCACCACCAGAAGAGCCCATGACGCTGACGCGCGTGAGAAATACTGAGCCGGTCGAACTGACGATCAGTTTCGTCGAGGGACTGCCCGTGGCGATCGACCAGGTGGCGATGCCCCTCGCGAATCTCATCAAGAGCCTCAACGACCGCGCCGGCGCCACCGGATTCGGTCGACTCGACATGGTGGAGAATCGTCGCGTAGGCATTAAGAGCCGTGAAGTGTACGAGTGTCCCGCCGCACTCGCGATCATTGGTGCACACTCTGATCTCGAAGACCTCGTGCTCGAGCGCGAGGTCCATCACGAGAAAGCCCGTCTGGAGACGCGATGGGCCGAGTTGGTCTACGACGGAATGTGGTTCTCGCCACTCAAAGAGGCGCTGGATGCGTTTATGGCTGACACGCAACGTCACGTGACTGGTGACGTGCGCATCCTCTTCCAAGCGCCTGGCATGATGCGCATCGTCGGACGGCGCAGTCCGAAAGCGCTCTACGACCACGGCCTCGCGACGTACGACGCCGCGGACACGTTCCAGCACGCCGACTCTGAAGGTTACGTGAAGATTTACGGACTTGGCTTGAAGACCTGGGCCGCCCGTCAAGGGGCCAAGAACGCGACGCCTCCGGCCTCATGACCCTCTGGAGCGGGCGGTTCACAACGTCAATGGACGCGACTCTCTGGAATCTCTCCGAGAGTTACTCGTTCGACCACGTCTTGTATCACCATGACATCATGGGCACCAAAGCCCACGTTGGTGGCTTGCAGCGAAGTGGACTGTTGAGCGAAGGGGAACTCGAAGAGATCCTTGCCGCGCTCGATCAGATTGAGGCGGAGTTCGACCGCGGCGTCTTCGTACGCTCTGGTTCGGATGAAGATATTCATATGGCGATCGAACGGCGCGCTACCGAGTTGGCGGGCGATGTGGGCGCCAAGATTCACACCTCGCGCAGTCGCAACGACCAGGTCGCGACCACGCTTCGGCTCTTCACTCGCGACGCGCTCGTCGAAGTCGCAGGGGCCACGCTTGATTTGGTCCGTGCACTTCAAGAAGCGGGTGAGAAGTCCCCAGGAGCGTATCTGCCGGGGTATACGCACCTGCAGCGCGCCCAGCCGGTGCTGTTGACGCATCATTTGAGCGCGCACGCGTGGTCGCTGCTTCGCGACGTTGACCGGTTGATGGATAACCGTGACCGGATGAACGTGTCGCCGCTCGGCGCTGGAGCACTCGCTGGTACTTCACTGCCTATTCAACCCGCGACGACGGCCGGACTTCTCGGATTCAAGGAGCCGTTCGCGAACTCCATGGACGCGGTGAGCGACCGCGATTTCGTCGCCGAGACGCTCTTCGACATTGCCATGATCGGAATCCATCTCTCGCGAATGGGCGAGGAGTTGGTCCTTTGGACGAGCGCCGAGTTCAATTTTGCGACCCTGGGCGATGACTTCACGACGGGGTCCTCGATGCTTCCCCAGAAGAAGAACAGCGACGTGGCCGAATTGGCCAGGGGCAAGAGCGGTCGATTCGTGGGCAACCTCACGGGCCTTCTCGTCACGCTGAAGGGGCTGCCGCTGTCGTACAACCGCGATCTACAAGAGGACAAGGAGCCGCTCTTCGACTCACTGCGTAACGTCGTGCTCGTGCTCGCGGCACTATCGGGTGCCTATCGGTCGCTGACGTTTCATGTAGCCAGTGCCGAAGAAGCAGCCAACGATCCGTTTCTGGTCGCGATCGACATTGCCGAGAAACTGGTTGAAGAGGGAGTCCCGTTTCGTCGAGCCCACGAAGAGGTGGGGAAGTTGGTCGCCGAGGCGGTGAGCACCGGCGTTTCGCTGCGCGACGTAGTCGCCGCGAGTGAGCGATACGCCCGTTTCATTGAGTTGTTCGAGATCGGCGCAGCACTGCGTCAGCGGCGCTCTCCAGGCGGTTCAGGGCCCGTACCGGCTATCGAGCAGGCCCAGCGGCTTCACGGCGTAATCGAGCAGCTGACGAAGCGCCTACGGGACGAGAGCGCCTCGTAGAGGACGTGTCACATGCGTAGGCGATGCTGGTTTTGCCGCATCGGCGGCAGATTGGGAACGTACAGTAAGGAAACATGACCCAGCGTCTATTAACTCCGTCAAAAATCACGGCGTGGTTGGAGTGCGCCCACTTTCTCTCGCTGAGAAACCAAGTCGACGCGGGGATTTTGAAACTGAACCCCACCCGGATGGGATCGCTCGCGGAGTTGCTGGTCGAAAAGGGTTCAACCCACGAACGTAACTGCTTGGCAGATTTGGAGAATCAAGGACGCTCGGTCTATCAGGTACCGGGGCGTAATCCTCACGAGTCGTTCGAGGAGTGGGTGACTCGAATTGGCAACCCGATGGATCGTGGCTACGACGTCATTTACCAGATGCCCTTCGTGCACGAGGGCATTCGAGGGATTGCCGACTTTCTCGTTCGAGCGGATGATCACGAGGAGGGTTTTGCGCTGTACGAGCCAATCGACGCGAAGTTGACGCGGTCCGAGGGCAAACCTGGCCATGTCCTCCAACTGTGCTTTTACGCTGACGCCATCTTCGATCTCACGGGTCAGGTGCCGCGAGCGATGCATCTTTGGCTAGGTACGGGCATCCAAGAGTCACTGGTCGTTGAGCAGTTTCGACCATATTGGCGTCGGTTGCGAGGCCAACTCGCCACGTTGTTGAACCAGGAAGTCTCTTTTTCGACGAAACCAGAACCGTGCGACCACTGCGACTACTGCGAGTTCAAGCAGCGATGCGAGAGCGAGTGGCGCAGCGAGGACTCGCTCGTGTACGTGGCAAATATTCGAGCTCCCGAGCGCGATGCCCTTGAAATGGCCAACGTCCGCACCGTTGTTGAACTGACGGGGAGAAAGGATCCCGTCGTGAACCTGCACGGCGAGAACCTTGGACGGTTGATTCGCCAAGCCACACTCCAGGTTTCGTCACGAATGAGCCCCGAGCAACCTCCGGCGTATGAACTGATCGAACCCACTGCGGACCCGGTATTCGGCCACGGCTTTAGCCTGCTGCCCGAGCCAGATGACGGTGACGTATTTTTTGACTTTGAGGGCCATCCTTTTTGGACCCCGCAAGACGACCTGTTCTTCTTGAGCGGTCTTTACCTAAAGGACTCGCGGGGGAGTTGGGGGTACGACGCTCGTTGGGCCCACGACCTCGAGCAGCAGCGAAAGATGATCAGGGTACTGGTGGAGTACTTCGCCGCACGGCGCAAGAAGTACCCGAACATGCACGTCTATCACTACAACCACACCGAGCGCTCCTCGCTGGAGCGCCTCACCAGGGGCACCGAGACCGAGGGCCTTCTCACTTCGCTGGTCGTCAGCGGACTCTTCGTCGACCTCTTTGTCGTTGCGCGCAACTCGATAATGGTGGGGACCGAGTCGTACGGACTGAAATTTCTCGAGCAGCTCACTGGCTTCACTCGCACCGGCGGCATCGAACAGGGGGCGGGCGCCGTGGTTGAGTACGAGGAGTACATGAAAACCAAAAACCAAGTGCTCTTGGATGAGATAGCGAACTACAACAAAGACGACGTGATGGCGACCATGGCGTTGCGAGACTGGCTCGTTAACGTGCGACCCGCGCAACTTGAGTGGCGCGAACCGGTGTTTGAAGTCGAAGACCATGATCTCGACACCGATGAAATCGTTGAAGCGCTCAAGAAGTTCGGCGAGAAGAGCCCGGAGCATCTGTTGGGCGAACTCCTGAACTATTGGCGTCGAGAAAGATCGGCGAACGTGACGCCGAAGTTTGCTGAGGCCGCTTCGGACTTCGCTGCGCTCTACGGGGATCGGGACTTCATTGCCAATCTGAAGTTCATTGGCTTCGAGGAGATTGACGGCAAGAATGGCGAGTCGGTCAAGAACGCAATCCTCAGTTGGCCCGAGCAGGTGGTCGACTCCGCATTTAAGACCAAGAGGAGCGTTTTGTACACCGGCGTGGGCGTCGAGCACGGGTACGGCTACGTGCCGAGCATCGATTTCGACGCGCGTGAGCTTCGAATGCGTTGGCGCGAGCGGCACGAAGAGGCCGGCGGAATGCCTCTCGTGATAACCCTCGACGACTACGTCTCACCGCGCGAAAAGCCCGGCGTGCTTTTCCACTTGGCCGAACAGATACTGCGTCACGACCCTTCTGATCCGCCGAGTCGGGTATCGATGGCGTTGCTGGCCCGCGATCGCCCCCGTTTTCACGAAGGTTGCGGGCCTGCCAACGGCGTGTTCGTCGACGACCTCGCAGTGACGTTGGGGTGGGTCGGACATCTTGATGAGAGTTACGTGGCTATTCAGGGTCCCCCGGGTACCGGAAAGACCTACAGCGGTTCGCACATCATCTATGAACTCATCAAGTCCGGAAAGCGCGTCGGCATAACCGCGATGAGTCATTCAGTGATCGACAATCTCTTTAGCGCTACCTACGAAGTATTCGCCTCGAAAGGCGAATTGGGTCTCTTGAAGGCACTGCGGCGTGACGCGCGACCCAAGGTCGGCGCCCTCGAGGGTGTGAAGTACGAGAAGTCGGGGACCAGCCCCGAGAGCGACACGTACAACTTGGTGGGTGGCACGACTTGGCTGTGGTCGCGCGCGGGTATGCGTCCGTTCCCGGTTGACTACCTCATCATTGATGAAGCGGGACAACTGGCTTTGGCTGACGCCATAGCGTCCGCCAATTCAGCGAGGAATCTGATCCTTCTGGGGGACCCCCTTCAACTCGCCCAGGTGTCTCAGGCTGAGCACCCCGGCGGATCGGGCGCGAGCGTGCTCGAGCACGTACTCGCAGAGCACGCGACTATTCCGAGCAGCGAAGGCGTCTTCATCTCTGAGACCCGGCGAATGCATCCAGACATATGCGCATTCATTTCGAATCAGATCTACGAAAAGCGCCTCACGAGTCATGTGAGTTGCGCCCAGCAGAAGACTGAGTTCGGAACCGGGCTCCGATGGCTCCAGGCTCATCACTCTGAACGCTCAACCGAGTCCATGGAAGAGGCGGAACTGGTCACGGGTCAGATCGCCCAGATGCTCGGTACTCAGTGGACCAATCAGAATGGCGAGTCCCTGGCGCTGATGGGTGAGGACTTCATGGTTGTCGCACCGTATAACGATCAAGTTCGCCTCCTCCGACAGAGAATGGAAGAGACCCCGGGCCTCGAACGCGTGCAGGTCGGTACCGTGGATAAGTTTCAGGGACGTGAGGCGCCGGTGGTGTTCTTCACGATGACGACGTCATCGGGTGAAGACATGCCCCGAGGACCGGAGTTCCTCTTTTCGCGGAATCGATTGAATGTTGCGGTAAGTCGCGCAAGATGCCTGGCGTACTTGGTGTGCACGGAAGAGCTACTAAATTCCAGAGCAACGACTATCGAAGAGATGCGCCTGATTGGAACTCTGAGCGCGTTTGTTGAGTACGCCAACGCGTGAGTAGACAAGAGAAGCGACGTCGATCGCGACGTTGATCGGCGGGGGTCCTGGGCTTTCTTCTTGTGCTCATCTGCCTATCCGTTCAACTGAACGGCGACGTGGCATCTCCTCGCCGCACAAAGGGCCTTTTGTCCCTAACGGTGAGGGAAAATGCTCACCATAATGAAGAGGATTCCGGTTTTAGGTGTTGCGTCGCATGGTGGGTGGCAATCTCCTAAGACCCGACGAGCGCAGAAGGTGGACTTTGGAAACCGTGATCACCGTCCGTAGAGGTTTCTTGGAGCGGATTGCGTTTTCGTCGAACCTCGAACGGAGCCACTATGCGAAGGTTGTGCCCGCACCAATCGACCTAGTCTTCAAGTGCGCTGAAGTTGTCTCGCGTGCAACGCTTTGCGCCGTTCGTTTTTTGGCGTTGTTCGCAGCAGTGCAGTTGGCGAATGGTCGTTTCAGCCATTATCGAACCTTGCCAATTGTTGTATGACGAACGTCATCGAAGTCAGCAACCTCACGAAGAGATTCGGAAAGCTCGTCGCGGTGGACAATGTGAATTTCGCCGTTCATGAAGGGGAGATTTTCGGTCTCCTTGGCGAGAACGGTGCCGGCAAGACCACAACGATTGAAATCCTCGAAGGATTCCAGCGGCCCGACGAGGGATCGGCGCTGGTTCTCGGTGTCAATCCACGAATGGCCCATCGCGATTGGCGAGACCGCATTGGTCTTGTGCTGCAGGAGTCGGATTTCGACCCAGTTCACACGGTGAACGAGACCCTGAAGCTCTTTGCTAGTTTTTTTTCCAATCCGAGGGACGTGGCCGAGACCCTCGAGATGGTCGGGCTCCGTGAGAAGGCGAACGAGCGTGTGGGTCGACTTTCTGGAGGACAGAAACGCCGGGTAGACGTGGCCCTTGGAATCATTGGCCACCCGGCCCTGCTCTTTCTCGACGAGCCCACCACCGGTTTCGATCCTGTTGCTCGGCGAGAGTTCTGGTCGGTCATCGAAGGACTGCGCGAGACCGGCACCTCTATTGTCCTGACTACTCATTACATGGAAGAGGCTGAGCGACTTTGCGACCGACTGGCGATAATGGCGAAGGGGCAGANNATTGCCGAGGGGACCTCGGCGACTCTGATCAGCGCCCTTGGAGCGACGACCATTCGTTTCGAACTGCCGAGCGATATCGAGGTTTCAGCGCTGTGTTCCGCCGCGGGGGCGGACTTCATCGTCCGTGACAACATGGTCGAGGTTTTGCTCGGCAGCGGCGTGCAGGAGGTGCTGCTCCGACTCCTGACGTGGTCGCAGTTGACTGGAACAACGCTTACTCACCTTGAAGTCGTTCGACCGACCTTGAACGACGTATTTTTGGGCGCAACCGGGAGCGACGAATGAGGTTCATCCGGTTGAGCATCGCGCAGGCTGTCTACAACATGCGGGCCTACCTGCGCAGCGCCCGCACGGTGCTGCTCGGTGTCATCATGCCGGTGGGCCTGCTCGTGATTCTCAGTTGGGTCTTCGCCCACCAGGGGGAGATAGCCGCCGCCGCCGGGTATCAAATCAGCGCGATCGCGTTCTACGCAGGCGGGCTTACCGCTTACGGATTGATGCTCGGAACCTTCACGGGCGTGATGGTCG
>PLKM01000059.1:0-657 GCA_003141095.1 Acidimicrobiaceae bacterium
GCAGACGTCGCCCGCGCGGTCGGCTCCTCGTTCGCCTTGACCATGAATGTAGTCACCCGAGGAATGTAACACGACCACGAGCGCGAAATTCCCCCAGCGTCGTGGTCTCAATTTCGAGGTGGCCCGAGCATCGTTGAGGTCGGTAAGAAATTGTGAGGAATTAGGGGTGACGGTGCGACCTCGAACTCCTCATCGCCTGAATCAGTTGGCGACGCTTCCAACGCGACCGAGCGACGGACCCGGCGCTCCGCTCGGGGGTATCTGTTGAATCCTGTGGCCGTTCAGTTCGTCAGGACCCAGGCACGTCATCAGAATTGACGGGCAACTGGTAGCGTCACAATCGAGGAGTTTTGAAGGATTACTGTTCATTCCTTACGTAGTCGAGGCATCGAGGAAGCGATACATCATGGCAAAAGTAGCTGCTGACTCTGGCGCGGAGCATTCGGGTCGTGACGTCGCGGCCGATCTGGCCCGAGCGCTGGAGAACGACGAGTTCTTCCTCGTGTACCAGCCAACGATTGACCTGCACACCAACGCCTTCGCTGGTGTCGAGGCACTGATTCGTTGGCGACACCCCAGTCGAGGAGTGGTGAGCCCCCACCTTTTCATCGATGAGCTCGAAGCGAGCGGTGAAATAGTGCCGGTCGGGCGCTGGGC
>PLKM01000059.1:732-13385 GCA_003141095.1 Acidimicrobiaceae bacterium
TTAGGGGTTCGATTCGCCGTCGACGACTTCGTGCCGGGCCGGTCGACCCTCGACGATCTTCAGGAGTTCGATATCGACATCGTGAAACTCGACCGAGCGTTCATCGCCGGAATCTCCAGTTCGTCGGGCGAGGCCGCGCTGGTTCACGAATTGGTGCAACTCAGCAAGACGCGCCACCTGCAGATCATCGCCTCGGGGATCGAAAGTGCCGAGCAGCGCAAGCAACTCCAAATCGAAGAAGTGAACACCGGGCAGGGCTATCTCTTCTCTGTCCCCCACGAAGCCGAGGAGATCGATCGGTTTCTCGAGGACTTCGCCATCTTCTCGGGAAAGCCGCTCTAGGGGACTTATGCGCGCGACGCCAGGTACGTGACGCCAATGGCCCGAGAGTCCGGCACAGGTGATCAAAATGAAGAGCGCGGCGCCTTGAAGGCCAGCCCCGACGACGCTCTCGAAGGCGAGCCCGGACGCGCATTGGAGCTGAGGCGGCGCTACATCGCGGTTCGCGCCAGCCAACCATCATCGGTGGCTGGCGAGAGTCACGAGACGAATCTCGTTGACCTGCTCGCGATGGTCGTTCCCTCGTTCGCTGACTGGTGCGCCGTCGACGTCGTCGACGAAGGCGGCGAGCTGCGACGACTGGCCACCCGTCATCGAGGATGTGACGAAACTGCGGTTGGTGTAAACCACGAGCAGTGTTGCCCGCCCGCCCTGCTTCGACGCGTGCACGAGCTGGGCGACGTCACCGGGCGGGTCCTCTCGAGTGGTCGAAGTGAAGTGTGGCCAGTGGTGCCAGCTCTGGAACTTCCGTGGGCTGTTGTCGTTGGCCTGCGGGTGAAGGATGAGCCGTTCGCCACGGTCACGTTCGTCGCCGACGAGCACAGCGCCGGCTACGGACCGTTCGAGATTGCCGTCGCCGAAGAGGTGGTCTGGGGCGTGGGTGCCGCGATCGAGCGAATCGTCCTGCACCAGGATGCTCGCGCCGCTGTTCGCGGGACCCAGAAGATAGCGAGCCAACTCCACCAACTGATCGCGATCTCGATCACGGTGGCGGGTCTGCGCAGTGAGCAGGAGATACTGAAGAGCCTCGCCGCCAGCACTCGAAGGGTCTTTGACGCTGACGTCGCCACCGTGTCGCTCGAATCGGGCCCCACGGCGCCGCTTCGTGGCGTCGCTCGCCGAGGAAAGCCGGCGACGTCGCCCGGTCCGGACAGCGCCCCCGATCCCGGTGGATTTCCGATCTCTCGAACCGGCCGCAACGTGCCGTGGCGAGAGGACGACTGGCTCGTCGCGCCGCTGCTCGAACGAAGAGGCCTCTCTCGCGGCGTGGTCGCGATCCGCCGGTCGGACTCAACGTTTCGCGCGGAGGACGAGGAGGTGCTCACCCTGCTCGCTCAAATGGCGTCGACGGCCCTCGGGGCCGCCCAACTGGGTCGAACCATCCAACAGAGTGAAGCCCGATGGCGAATACTCGTGGAAACCGCGCCGGCAGGCATCGTCGAGGTCGACCTCGAGGGACGGGTCCGCTGGTGGAACCGGGCGGCGGGAAAGATCTTCGCCTGGCCCGTCTACGGCCGACTCCCTGGTGAGGAGGAGCCGAGCTTTCCCGACTCGTCGTTGAGTGAACTCAGGGCGCTCTGGCGCGAGGTGCTCGGTGGCGCCGCCGGCGGGCGTGACTTCTTAGAGGTGGAGGTGAAGGGAAGACACCGCGAACTCACGATGTCGGCCGCGCTCTTGCCGTCTGGTGACGGCGCGGCGCGCAGCATTCTCCTGCTCGTTGACGACGTCACCGACCATCGACAGCTGAAGGCCGAGGTTCGCCACGCCCAGCAGATGGAGATGCGCGGCCAGGTGGCGAGCAGCGTGGCTCACGACTTCAACAACCTGCTGACGCTGATCTCGGGCTACGCCGAGATCATCTCGAAAGACCTCAGCGCCGACCATCGATCCCTCGAGATGGTGAAGGACATCCAAGCCACCGCCTCGCGTGCCTCGCTGCTCACCGCGCAGTTGCAGACCATTGGCCGCACCAGATCCCTCGAGCCGGTCGTGCTCAGTCCCGTCGCGGCACTCCAATCGAACGCCGAGGTGCTCGACCGGATAGTCGGCGTCGATATCGAACTGCACTGGGTGCTCAACATGCACGCCGGCAACGTTCGAGTGGACGCCGGTCAGTTTGAGCAGATGATTCTCAATCTGGCGATCAACGCGCGCGACGCCATGGCGGCGGGTGGCGAGCTGNNGAGTACGTCGTGATCAGTGTCGCCGACACCGGCGTCGGGATGGACGAAGAGACCCGTGAGCGGTGCTTCGAGCCCTTCTTCACCACCAAGGGACCCTTCAAGGGAACCGGGTTGGGGCTCGCCGCCGCCCGACGACTCGTCGAGGAGAGCGGCGGGGCCATCATGTGTCGCAGCGAGCTCGGCGTGGGAACGACCTTCGAGATACTCCTGCCCGCCACCCCTGACGTTGAAACCGACGAGCTCCCAGAGGTCGAAGAGGCGCTGCCTCGCGGATCGGCGACGGTGCTGCTCGCCGAGGACGACCATGAACTGCGTCGCCTGATGACCCTGGTGCTCGGGCGAAACGGCTATCGAATCCTCGAAGCCGAGAGCGGCGAGCAGGCCATTGAACTGGCGCGCGCATTCGAGGGCACGATTGATCTGCTCATCAGCGACGTGGTCATGTCGGGCTTGACCGGATCCGAGTTGGCCGCAACCCTTCAATCCACGAACCATTCACTTCGCGTCCTCATGATGTCGGGCACCGCCGATGCCGCCGTCCTTGACGAACTGCTCCCCGGAACGAACGCCTTTCTCCAGAAGCCCTTTCGCCCCAGTGAACTCATTGACCAGGTGCACGAGCTGCTCTCTCGTCACTAGTTCTCAAGTCCTCTGCGAGTTCCCAGCACGACAGCGTAGGTCGCGCACGTCGAGGTGTCGTCGAGCGGACCTCGTAGAGGGCTTGAGCACGACGCCGTCGGCGCGATCCCTACCGGTCGGCGGGTGGCTCGAACCGGTAGCCCACACCTCGTATGGTCTTGATCCATTGAGGATGGTCGGGGTCGACCTCGATCTTCGCTCGGAGGCGTCGAATGTGCTCGGTCACCGTGGCCTCGTTCTGCCACTCCGCAGAGGACGACCACACGTGCTCGAGCAGTTGGGCGCGCGAATAGACCTGTCGAGGCGATGACGCCATGAACGCCAGCAGCGCGAACTCCTTCGAGGTGAGATCGAGCAGCTCGCCGCGAAGTCGCACCTCGTGCGTGCTCTCATTGATCTGCAGGTCGGTGAACACGATGGTCGGTGCCTCAATCTGGTGCTGCAGCGTATTCACGCCGGACCGACGAAGCACCGACTCGATGCGCGCCGACATCTCACCCAGCGAGAAGGGTTTGACGATGTAGTCATCGGCCCCCAATTTCAGGCCGGCGATGCGCTCGGCCTCGAGGCCTCGTCCCGTCAAGAAGATCGTCGGCACGTCGCTGATCAAGCGAAGCTCGCGCAGCACGTCGCGACCGTCTTCGTTGCCGAGCACGATGTCGAGAAGCACCAGGTCGGGTTCCATTGCGGACGTCGCGCTGAGGGCCGCGGCGCCGCTGGCGGCGAGCACCACCTCGTAGCCTTCGCCCGATAGGAACTTCTCGAGCAACTTCGTGATCTCCGGATCGTCATCGACGACGAGGATCTTCGTCACGCGTCACAAGCCAGTGGGGCCGAACTGCTTCGCTCGACGCTACGGTTCAGCTGATCGATCAGGCGAACGCAAGCCAACGCTGCGTGACGAGTAGGGCTTTGCATAACGCCATTCTACGGAGTCCACCACCGGTTCTCGTGTGCACCGGGGAAGAATTCTGGACTTTCTTCGCGCGGTGTACGCCCTCAGAGAGCGTTCGGGCCCTCAGTGAGGCCTCGAACCGGCGCGGGCACGAAACGTCCGCGACGTTTCTTCGCTCGCGGCAACACGATGAGGGTCTTACTCTTGATTCTTCGACATCGACAAGAACCGATTGAGCGAGTTCAGCGTCGCCATTGACGAGGACATGACGTCGCCGTCGGACTGGGCGATCCCGAACATGTCCGCCCCCTCGGAGAAGGGGCGCAGGGTGACGATGACCGGCCAGCCCCTCGCGGTTGCCACGTTCACGACCGAGAGCAGGTAGAACGGAACGTTGAACCCGAGGTCGCGCAACGCCGCGAGCGTCGCCTCGGCACCACCGAAGAGCTGACCGCTCCCGGCGTGGCCGAGACCAATGCGGCCCATGTAGTTCAGCTCCACTTCGCACGAGCCGTTCTCGGGGTTGAAGGTTGCACCCACGAGCGCGACGCGCACGGCTTGCGCCTCTCGCGGCAAGAGGGCGCTGCTCGCGTCTTCGACGACGACGGTCGCTTCGGCGAAGTAGAGGCTGACGATCTGCTTGGCCATGACGCGGATGGCACCGGGGTCCTGGCCGTGGACGATGAGGGTAACCGCGTCCACGTCGCCGTTCTCGCGGTGGCGGATCTCGACGTTCAGTACGCCGGGCAGGGACCGCAGTTCAAGTTCGAAGTCTTCTTCTGTAGGTGACATCATCGGTGATTTAAACCCTTCTTTTCGTAGAGCCGAGCGTCGGCAATTCGAAATAGTTCGGATGGGTCAGTTGAATCGCGCGGCGACGTGGAGGTGCCGACGGTGAAGCTGATCGTGTCGCTAGCCGGCCCCAGGTGGCAGCGTAGCCGGTCGGTAAAACCCACCGCCTCGTGGCCGTCGGCGTTGCTCAGAATCACGGCGAACTCGTCGCCGCCGATGCGCGCGGCGACGTCGCCGCTGCGCACGGAACGCCGCATCGCGAGACCGAACTGGCGCAGGAGATCGTCTCCGACCGCGTGGCCCAGCGTGTCGTTGACAGCCTTGAATCCATTCAGGTCCGCGATCAGCAGCGTGAAGGCCCAGCCGTAGCGGGCGCTGCGCGCAGCCGCGGCTTCGAGCGCGTGATCGAACGTGCGCCGGTTAGCAATGTTGGTGAGGGGGTCGTGGGCGGCGCTGAAGCGCGCCAGGTGCAGCGAGAGTGCGAGTTGACACGCGGTGCGCACCGCGTCGCGCTCAACGGCGGGCACGACGTCGGGGTCGCAGTAGACACCCGGCGCGGTCCCCAAGCGAGCCGCCAGGTCAGCGCTCACCGCTTTGCCGCCCAGTCGGAACATCTGGGCCCCGAAGGACTCGTGCGCGAGATTCACGACCGCGTCGTTGAGCGCGTAGCGCTCGGCGAGCAGGTCGAGGATCGAGTAGACGAAGCCAATGCCCAGCTCGCTGACCGACAACTCGTCGAGCATCCTCTGGAACAGCCACGGCTCGTAGTGCTGCTCCGAGATCCCCGCATCCTCAGATGCTTCGTCGTTGGTCGAGGTCAAGATAACGTGCTCGCAAACTCCAGGGTTGGCTTGGCCGGGCGAAGCAGCGAGAGCGGGACACCGCCAGCCACCAGCATCGGCGTGAGGTCCTTCGACGAGACCGGTTGGGAAATGAGATAGCCCTGACCGCGGTGACACCCTAGTTCGAGCAGTTTCTCGATTATTTCGGTGCCTTCGATGCCCTCGGCGGTCACCCCGAGATGCAGTGCCTGACCGAGCCGGATGATCGACTCGACGATCGCCCGGTCGTATTCGTCGGTGGTGATGCCTTCGACGAAGCTCATGTCCAACTTCAAGAGATCCACCGGCAGGTGCTTCAACTCGGTCATGGAGGCGAAGCCGGTTCCGAAGTCGTCGAGGGCCACCTCCACGCCGAGTTGCTGGAAGCCCCGCAAGATGTTGGCGGTCTTTTCCGGCTCGTCCACGACCGCGTACTCGGTGATCTCGATGCAGAGCCGTTCGCCGGGAACATTGTTCTCGCGCATGCACCTCTCCACGAACTCCACGAGGTCCGAGGCGGTGAACTCCGCGGGGGACATGTTGGTGCGCACGATGAACGCCAAATCCGGGTAGTCGCGCCGCCAGACAGCGAGCTGACGGCACGCCTCGGCGAAGACCCAGCGCCCGATCTCGAGCACCAGGCCGGTCTCTTCGGCGATCGTGATGAAATCCGCCGCCGCCAGCAAGCCCAGGGTCGGGTGTTGCCAGCGAACGAGCGCCTCCACCGAGAGCAGGCGTCCCGTGCGCAGATCGACCTCGGGCTGGTAGTGCAGCCGCAGTCCGTCGCCCTCGACGGCCTCGCGCAGCATCAACTCCATCCGGGAACGCTCGTTGGCGGCCTGACGCAGTTCTTCATCGAACACCACCGCTTGATTGCGTCCCCGAGCCTTCGCCACGTACATGGCGCCGTCGGCCCAGCTGAGCAGGTCCAAACCCGAGTGCACCGAGGCCGAGGGGGCGATCGCGATCCCGATGCTCGCGGTATGGCTGACGTGCTGGCCGCCGATGTTGACGGGAGCGGCGATCACGGTCAGGAGCCGGTACGAACTCGAGAGAACCTCCATCTCGCTGTTCGCCTCATCGAGCAGGATCACGAACTCGTCGCCGCCGAGGCGCGCGACGTAGTCGGTCGCTCGGATGCTGGTGCGGATTCGATCGGCGATCGTGATGAGCAGCCGGTCACCGGTCGCGTGGCCCAGGAAGTCGTTCATCACCTTGAACCGGTCCAAGTCAACGATCAGCACCGCGGTGTCGCGGCGGGACCCGAGGCGATGCTTCAGTTCGCGCAGCAGCGCGCGGCGATTCGGCAGATCAGTCAGGTCGTCGTGGTAGGCGTTGTACGCGGTGCGCTCTTCGGCGTCGATCCGCGCCTGCAGTTGGACCAGCATCGACGCCACCGCCTGCAGGGCGTTGATCTCGGCGGGCACCCACGCGCGAAGTGCGAAGTGGATGAAGCCGAGCACGCCCCACGTCGACTCGCCCAGGAGTAGGGGCACCGCGGCGCCCGCTATCAAGGTCTCGCCGGATCCCTCTTCAACGCGGTTCATGTAGTTCTCGGTGGTGTCCTCCAAACCGGGCAGGTACGGTTCGCGAAGGTCCTTGGTCGCCATGAAGATGGGATCCGCGTCGAACCTGACCTCACCGAGGGGGTCGGGGTCGGGGACGTCTTCGCGAAGCGGCCACTCCGCTTCGAGGATGCTGACGCCCCTGACGTGGTCATTTCGACGCAGGAACGCCACGTCCGAGTTGAGAAACTCCGCCAGCACCCGGGTGGTCCAGTTGAGCACCTCTTTATGGTTGTCCGCGGTCGCCGACATGAGTCGCTCCGCCACCTGGCTGACGAGCTCGTCCAAACGACGCTGGTGCAGCAGGACGCCTTCACGCGTGGCGAGCGTCGCGACCTGGCTGAAGACGCCGCCGAAGGCTCGGGTGAGCGAACACTCACGCTGGGACCACGCGCGACCGTGGCGCGCCACGATCAAGGCTCCGACGATCTGGCCGTCGAGCAACTCAATGGCGTCGATGAGGACTCCCCATTCGACGTCGTCAATCACGCACGTGAACGAGCCGAGCGGCTCCTTGCCGGCGAGTTGGGCTTCGACGCGTTCGCGGATGCCTTCAAACGCGCTTTGCGACTTCGCCCCGACCAGTGGTTCGAGGTCGAAGCCCGGCACCGTGCGACCAGAAGTGGTGACCACGGCGACGATTTCGGCTCGAGGGGTCACCTGGCGCAGCGTCTCCACGATGAGTCGCGCTTCAGCGCCGACTCTCATGGTATCGGCGTGCCTGAAATTTGCCACGGGGAAACCGCCTCCAGCGCTATTTGGTCTGAAATACGAGAATAGCAGTACCGTCTTTCAATTGAAAGGGGCTAATTTCAAGGAAACCTTCCCTTCGTCCGCACCAGTCTGGACGAACCCTATTTTCCGTATGCATTTGCGGGCGTTGCCTCGTCGACGGAGTTGTGTTCACGGCTCAAGACGTGGCTGAGGGGCCGGCGGATGCTTCGCACCGTCGGTGGCGCCGCGTGAAGAACACGCATCACCATCACCAGCGTTTCGCCCTCTTCGAGGTCCAGGAGCTCGCTGAAACGCTCGGAGAGTCGATGCATCTCGTCCAGGTGACGCTCTCCCCCGAGGCCCAGCAGGTCGTTGTCGTCGGTGGCGTAGATGAAGAGCGGCGCCACGGGCTGCACGGCGAGGCCTTGGGACTCGGTGATGAGCCAGAAGCGCTCCATCGCCGCTCCCCCGCGCACGTACCAGGTGGGATCCGCTCTCGGCACGGTCACCACCGCGAGACCCGAGCTCGATCCCACCATGACGCGTGTTCGCATGCCGAGCGCCTGACCCCCGCGCCAGTCGGCCAAGTGACCCATCACGTCCGGGCGCTTCAGCAGGTCAAAGGTCCCGAGTCCGGCCGGGTCCATCTCGAGGGTTCGCACGTCCATGCCCTCTTCGAGTGAATCGCGACCGGGCCAGCGAATCTCTCCGAGCATCTCTTCGTGCACGGCGGGAATGAGGAAGCGCAACCGGTCACACTCGGCGAGCAACAGCGCGCACTGTTCTATCCGGTCACGCTCGGTGACGAATCGAAGTCGCGCGCCTTCGCGTTCCACGCCCCTGCTGAGCATCGCAACCGTGGCCTCGTCGATGGGCGAAGGACGGCCCATTCGACGATTGGCGACCCTCTTCTGCACCGAGGGCTGCAGTTTCGCGAGCTCGGCGTCCGACGATGTTCCCAGGTAAATCGTGGCGACGTGGTTCGAGTTCGCTCCCTCGGGAAACAGCTTCACCGGACCCAGCGTCTTCAGCGACGCCGCCGCCACGCGGGCGTTGAAGATCGCGGCGCCCACCCCGACGTAACTGCCGCGCAGGCGCACGTCCATTGACGAGTTGCTGCGCTCGGGCACCACGTAGAAACGAATCTCCTCGGCGTCGGCTTCGAAGCGCCAGGGCTGCACGTTGCCCCCCGACGGCGCCCTTCGAGCGGCGTCGACGATGTGTTCAATCGGATCGGCACCGAGCGGCGCGGGATCCTCGGGTGGCGCCAACAGCAACTCGGCTTCCGCCGATGAGTTCACCTCGACCGGCGAAAGGCCCGACAGCACCTCTTCCACGTCGAAGCGCACGCGGCCAGAAGGCAAGTTACCCGACAGTCCGAACCTTCGAACCGCCGCCGCGGTGGTGACCGCGCCGAGCGTCACTTCGCTCGCCAACTGCGGCCAGCCGGTAATGGTCTGGCCGAGCTCGAAGAGCGACGCGGCGCCGCGCGACGAGACCTCGTTCACCCCGAGCATGCGCAGGACGTAGGGGCCCTTTTCCGCGAGGGACAGGCCCGCCAATTTCGTGGAGTCCATGTCGCCCAAGAGCCCGTGGAAGATCGGCCGATCGGGCTCGAGATCGAATCGTTCCACGTCAAGGACACCGCGGTCGCTCGTTTCCATCACGACCGGTATCCCTCGTGCACGAGCGGCCTCGCGCACGAGGAACTTCATGTCGAGCGAGTCGCACTCTTCGATTACCAGATCAAGACCATCGAGGAACCCTCCCAGATTGTCGTGCGTGATTCCTTCGGGTACCACGACGACACGCAGGTAGGGATCGATCTCGGCGATTCGCCGGGCCGCAACCACCGCCTTGTTGACGCCGAGGTCGAGGACACTGGCGGGAATGCGGTTGAGATTGGACAACGCCACGGTGTCAAAGTCGGCCAGGCGAAGCTCTCCGACGAGGCCCTCCATTGCCAAGATGTGGGCAATGGAGTGACCGGCGCTGACGCCGACGACGCCGATGCGCAAGGTACGAAGCCGCGCCTGTTCTTCGCGCGTCACCTTATTGTGGTTGCGATCGAGTCGCAGCGTCGAGAACGCGCGGGGTCCGAGCACGCGCACCACTGCTCGACGCCACGGGTAGTAGACCCATCGATGGCCCTCGTCGAGCAGCGTGCGAGCCGGTTTCGGGGTGATCTCGGATAGCTGCTCGCGCTGCTCGTCGAGGCGGTCGACGATCTGGAGCGAGGCGTCCTCACGAAGAACCCTCAAGACCTCACGATGGGCCCGTTCTGCGACGTCCAACAAGAGGGGGCGCCTCGAGCGCATGCTGGTCGAAGCCTCCTCCACGGTCCCCGCACCCACGCTCACCGGTCCGCGCGAGAGTTGCTCGCCCTCCAGGCGCAGGGCCTGCTGGTTCTCCGGTGAACTGAGTTCGTAACTGAGCGTGCGCCGGTACTCGACCGCGACGGTGCGGTACCTCTCGTCAGGAAACGGTACCCAGCACGTCCCCACCATCTTCGCGCCCGTGAGGTCGCCCACCGCCAGCAGACGATCCGACACCGCGGCGATGGCGAATTCGGCGCCCAACCAGTTCATGGCGTGCACGAAGCACCGCGACAGGGCGAGCACGAGGCTATGGCCCGTGACGGCTTCGCCCTTGGACCACGCGCCCTTGCTCTCGAGGGCGCCGAGACGGGCCTCAGTGTCGATGAGCTTTCCGATCATGTCGATTTCGGGCGACGCCGCCATCTCTTCCATCAGATTCGCCTGGTGGCTACCCTCGAGGGGACCGTGGAATCGCACGCCGGCGACCGCATCGCCGTTGGCGTCAAAACCCAGGAAGAAGAGGGCGACACCGTTTCCGTCTTCAAAGTCCTTACGGCGAAGGGTTCCCTCGAAGCCACGATCTCGATAGATCCCTTCGGCTCCGTTCAGATAGAGCTGCCACAGATCCGGTCGCTCGTAGGGATGATGGCCTTCGAACCGAACCCCCGACGCCTGGTCTACGAAACTTGAGCCGTACCTGTACCTGCGACTTACAACGTTTGCCACTGTCGATCCTCTCGACGCTACGAACGGGTTGGTAACTACATGAGTTGGTGACTACTTCGTCGGTGCGCGTTTTCCATTCGAACTATAGGTGCGCCACCTGCGAAATTGGTGGAGCCTGCTGAAGATTTCACGCAAGGGCGCCCCCACATCCGGTTCGTTAGTAACACCCCGTCCACTATCATCGCCACGGACGCCGACGTGACGATCGAAAAACTCGTCCGTGGTCACGGTGAATCCGTTGTCAATCACGGGTGCCGAGGTGAATATCAAATACAGTCGTGCAGTGACGTTGTACGTTGGCGAAGAAAGTTGATATTTTGTTAGGGCTCCTGATTGGCATCTGTGCACTCTTCGGGCTCGCCGTCGGATCATTCTTGAACGTGGTCATCTACCGGGTGCCCCGCAACGAGTCGATCGTCTCGCCGCGATCGAAGTGCCCCACGTGCTCCATGCCCATTCGCGAGCGCGACAACATTCCAGTGATCTCCTGGCTTCTCCTGCGTGGACACTGTCGAAACTGTCACTCGCCAATCTCGGCGCGTTACCCGCTGGTCGAACTGGCCGGCGCCGCGCTCTTCGCCGGAGTCGCCGCCCGCTTTGGCTACAACTGGGCCCTTCCTGCGTTTCTCGTGCTGCTCGCGAGCCTGCTGGCGCTCTCCTGGGTCGACATTGAGTTGCTACTGCTCCCGAAGAAGATCGTCTATCCNNGATCTGCGCGGTCGCCTGGTTCCTTCTCTTCTTCGCCATGAATTTCGCCAGCCCCAAGATTCTGGGCTTCGGTGACGTGCGTCTCGCACCGGTGCTCGGGCTCGCGCTCGGGTGGCTCGGGTGGCGCTACGTCGTCCTGGGATTCTTCTCCGCCAACCTGATCGGTGCGATTCTCGGGATCATCCTGATCGCGACCAAGCGAATGCGCCGAGACCAGCAGATTCCCTACGGCATCTTCCTGGCGCTCGGCGCGGCCCTCGCGATCTTCGCCGGACCCGAAATACTCGACCCTTTCCAGAGATTTCTCTGACGCAGCCCGGTTGGACGTTTACTAGTACACGAACTCCATTCGCAGACCCTGACTGTCCCACTCAGCGTCTTCCGGTATTCGTTTGGCGCCGCGCGAGAAGACCCGCCGGGCGGTCCATAACAATGCGGCGACGTCCAGGATATGTTGGGACGGCACCCCGTCGACTTCGGCGTCGATGATCTTGTCGATATTCGGCACTTTCTTCTCCAGGATCACTCGACGCTCGTCGCGCCCATCTTCCAGCTTCTTGGAGTCGCGCAGCGGTACGTCGCCGTTCAGCTGATAGAAGCTGAGTTCGGGGTTCCCTTCGTACACGACGCGCTGGCGGTACGCGAACATCTCTCGCGAAACCTCGAGGTAGCTCGGCAGGAGCATCGCGGTGATGGCGTCGAGGTGATCCTCTGGCGCCGCTGAGCCTTTGTTGATGGTCAAATACGTTGGCGCATTGTGCACGAACTTTCCACGGTGGCGCAAGAGGGCCCTCGCGTCGAGGTCGCAGTGGCGAGGGCCCATCTCCGGTGAATCACGGTAGCCAATGGGTGCATTCACCACAATTGACGAAAATGAAGGACGCTCGTCGAGCACCTCGATAAACGAGTCATAGACCTTGAGCGGCTCGGGAGCGAATGTCGAACCCGCAATCTTGGCGCTCGCCGCGAGCCACTTCGTACGCGACGGAGTGACGGCGCACACAACTGAGTAGGGCAGATCCGGTCCGCGTCTGGCGCTCACCTTTTCCCTACGCCCGAGAGCGAGTTATTTCCATCTGCTCAATCGTGCGTATCAACTCCTTCGGGTGTGCGCAGACACTCATCGCGTCCTCGTAGGTGATGACTCCATCGGTGATGAGCGTCGCGAGGCTGAACTCCAAGGTCTGCATCCCCTCCTTGGTGTTCGTGAACATCACGTTCGCGAGTTGGTT
>PLKM01000059.1:13399-18422 GCA_003141095.1 Acidimicrobiaceae bacterium
ATTCGGTCAATGGCCTGGGGGGCGTCATTGGTGTGCAACGTCGCGAACACCAAGTGGCCGGTTTCGGCCATGGTGAGGGCGATCTGGATCGAGTCAATGTCGCGCATCTCGCCGATCAGGAGGACATCGGGGTCCTCGCGCAACGCCGAGCGCAGGGCCCGGTCAAAGGAGGGACTGTCGAGGCCGATTTCACGTTGGGAGACCGCCGACGTCTTGTGGTGGTGCACGTACTCAACCGGGTCTTCGATGGTGAGGATGTGCGCCGCCCTCGTCTCGTTGATCTTGTCGATGATGGATGCCAACGTCGTGGACTTACCCGACCCCGTTGGTCCGGTGACCAAGACAAAACCACGAGGCTGTTCGGAGACCCATGTTGCGGCGGCCGGCAGACCAAGATCATCGAAGTTCGGGATCCTGGCGGGAATAACTCGAAGGGCCAGCGCGGTTTGTCCTCGCTGTGTGAAGATACTGCCACGAATTCGGGCGCGGTCCAGCCACGAGAAGGCAAAGTCCACATCCAGCTGATCCCTGAAGATCGCCAACTGGCCGGGAGTCAGGAGAGGGAGGGCAATCTCATCGATCTGATTGCCCGTTAACACCGGAGCACCTTCCAGCGGACGGAGTTTGCCATCGACTCGGATGCGCGGAGCTGAGTCTCCCGAGAGCAGTAAGTCGCTACCGCCTTGATCCCAAAGTTTCTCCAGCCAAGGTCCAATCGCCAAAGTCTGATCTGTGCTCACGGGTTCCCATCCTGTCGAAAGGCTAAGAATATCAAGGTGGCCGACACGAGCGCCGGGCACTTTGACTAACTGCTGAAACTATCGAATCAAGCGACGCCGACGCAAGAAGCGGGACCGGTGTAAGGAATCAACGCAGGAACTGTCGTGGAGCCAGTAAGAGTCGCCGCCGTGGCGATGGCCACGGTTACATTGCCGTTATATGTGGTGCTGGTGGTGCCATAGTTCGGGACAGCAACCGTGTAGAGGTTCCCGGTCACGACATCCAAGACGCCTGAATTGATCACGAAGGCGTAGTGCGGCAGGTTGTTGGGCCATGATTGCAGATACGGACCGCCGGTGACAGTGTTGGACGTCATGTTCGAGGTTCCACCTACTGTGGAACTATTTACTGTCGTTGGCAACGTGCCCGTTGGCGCGGTAGTCGTGTTGGCCGCCATTGCCGCCATCGCGGTTGAGATTGTCGCGCCGTCAGCCTGGCAGGCTGCAACGGCACTCTTACCCGTAATACCACCCAGGGCAAAGATGACGACCGCAGCGAGGATACCGAGCACGACGATCACGATGAGGAGCTCGATCAAAGTGAAACCACCCTCGATCTCTCCGGCATCCCTCTGTCGCTTCAGTCTTTGGTAAGTACTAATCATTTTGTTGCCCTTTCATCCATGGAGCACCGACACTCGGAACTACCCTGTTCATGGTTAATGCACAAATTATATGAGAGCAGATTGCGTCAAGTATCAACGAATTAACGGTTCTTTCACTACTTTTCCACAATTTTCCTCTCGGTGTTCTTCAAAGAAATAGTTTCTGCACGTCGAGATTTTCCAAGTAATTAATCAAGATCCCCACTTTTCCTTCAGAGTTCGCTCGAGCCCCAACCAATCAGAGCGTCAGCGGCGAACGTCCTCATAGGTTGAAATCTTGTTCTATGTTTGTCGGCCTCATAGGAAAGATTAATGTTATCCCTGATGAAGGCCGAAATATCCATTGCAATCACAGAGAAGATTAATGGTCAAGGTTCTCTCGCTGATAGCAACTTGGAAGTGAAGGAATGCTCAGGCGTTTCGATATCTGCTCGGGTAGATAACCCGTCCGTCTACCGCTAACCAAGTCTCCACTTGGTCAAGCGCTGAAGCACTGGTGGCCTGCAAAGCGGCAATGTCGCAGCCTAGGACCCTTCACGCAACCGGCCCCTCGCGACCCCACTGCGTTCGACGCCTGGCAAGTATGTCTCGGTAATCCGTCAAGAGGCGACCACCATCAGCAATGGATTCTCTCGAAGTGAAGCCATGACCCTTGACGCCTTATCAAAAGGCCCTAACAGCCCTTGTCCGAAGCGGCACTTTTCGGGTATTCCACCAACCAGTTGGCAGTGCCGATCAATGCGGAACTGTCATACGCCCACTCTGGTCTGCTAAATCCAGTTCCAGGAAACGAGAGTCTGGCCTTCGCCACACTGGCCAACTGCCAGGTTGCACTGCGAACTGAGGAGTAAACCTCCGCCAGAGGGATAATCATCGAAGATGACTACGGCCGTAAGAAGGGGCGAATTCTGGCACGATTGCTGGGCCTGAAGTATGAGAGCCGCAGTGGAGGGATAGGTCAGGGAACTCAAGCAGGCGTACAACGTGACGGTCCGAGTGGTTGCCTGAGAAAGGTCAATGACTGTGTTGCACCAAGCAGCCACGGTATAGGTGTCAATAAGGAGTTGGGAAGCGGGGGAATTGGCTGCAGGTGTCCAGCAGTTTCCCAGGCCAGTTGCTTGCCCCACCCCGCCTTTGGGGCCGTATTCACTCGAGGTTGGCGTCGACGGCAGTGGGGCATATCGAATGCTCTGAATTGCTGTGTTGGTCACACTACTGACCGCGTAGTGAAGTTCGCTCGTGGCGTTGAACTTCGTAGTGTTGTTAAGGTCATTCGTGGCCCAGTCCGCCAGAGCGCCAACAATCAAACTCACCGCGACTATGTAGACGAGAGCCAAAATTATGATAGCTCCGCTTTCATTGCGCGCATTGCCCACGCGATCGCTTGCTGCAACCCCACTTCCCCTCATCAAGTCTGACGCAGGAGAGCGGCCCGTTCGACGCGAGACTCGCTCAGTTGTTGTTTTCTTAGACACTTTTCGGACCCCAGGTCTCACAATCTCTCAAGAAGACACCGACATAGCAACGAACCTTGGCTCGCAAGAGTTCACTGGACTCATTATAGAGCCTCGAAGCATCAAAACACCGCTCCCCCTATGGACCCCATTGACGTTATCTACAAACAACCTTCCCAACGTTTCCTCGCTCAAGGTATGAGCCACGAGGAATACCCGTTACCTTCTTGGCTTCCCGCTCATCATCCATGACTACACCCCTCGTTGAGATGAAAACGCCGGTACTCTGAACCCCTCGAGGCGGGATCAATAACATCAGACGGTGAAAGCTCCAGCGTCAAACGTGTGAGGGGGCGCTTCCTCATTATCAACTGTCCATCTCCTGATGGCCCCCACTTCTAGGTTTCATCATTCTCGTAGACCACGTGCCTAGCTTGTCAGTGACGTCCCCTGCGTCGTCATTCACGTCGAAACGTCAAAATATGATCAGGAAACTGGATGACACTTCCGAGCCAAGTGACGTCGGCCTGTGCCGCCACGCCGGTGCTAGTGGGAGGTACTACGTTGAACCTCTCTGCCTCGCCCGCACAATTTCCATGACATCCGCAGCTGGCGGTGCAACCCAACAGTTGTCTCATCTTGTCCACCGTTGTTCACCGTCAAATTCACCGAAACTGCGGCCGATGTCACCACGTAGCCGAACGCGTCATCCACAGCGACCGAGGACTGGCCCGTGGACGCGGCAGAGGGCTCGAACTCGCAACGCCGGGGACCGCTTAAGTTTGACTCTGCGTCGGAACGGCGGCGTCTGTCGGCGCCGTCGGGTTGGCGGTCGTCGTCGTCGTGTACTGCGTGGCCGTCGTGGGCGGGTTTCTCGCGGTATTACAGAATTATCCTCCAGAGATGTCGCATTACGCCGGTATCTGTAGAGCTGCGACCCTATTTGCCACCTGCAGAGTGTCGCTCCTGGCCGTCGGGAAGAACCTGCGATAGATCGGTCAGTCTCAGCGTGAAGAGGACGTGCGGTTCCAGCCCATTACGGAGGCCGCCTATACATTTCCGAACACTTCCCAACGAGTTTGAACGCACTCGATGACGAACCGCGGACTGAAGATTCATGCGTTTTGAGATGCCGGTTGTCGCGGTTACCACGCCAGCGGCCTAACTGCTCGATGCCGTCATCGCGCCATCGTCAAGATGTGGACGTAGGCAGGTTCAATACTTAAGGAGGATCGTCACCGATGTCCCTTGACCCGAATTACCGGAAGCGGTTATCCCCGGAACCGGTGCGGCGCTGGTGAGGTACTGGTCTGCCGCGAGCGTGGAGGCATAGGGGGAGTCCCCCACAAAAGCGCGCTGCACGGTCGGACTGGTGGCCGACAACGTATTCCCGTTGTAGTCGCCGTAGACGGTGACCAGCGTGTCGGCAGATGTCGACGGTGTCAGCACGCTACTGGTCATCGTGGT
The DNA here is from genome assembly GCA_003141095.1 of Acidimicrobiaceae bacterium. GTDB lineage: Bacteria > Actinomycetota > Acidimicrobiia > Acidimicrobiales > RAAP-2 > RAAP-2. The sequence continues at coordinate 17,705 of PLKM01000059.1, forward strand.
GTTCCAACTGCTTTGGTCGATCAACGGCGTCGTGCCGTCGGAGTTGACGTAGGCGAGCATCACTGCGGTGACATTGTTGAAGTTCCCCGAGTTGAAGGTGTAGCTGGCTGGTTCGCTCGCAGTCGCGACGTGATAGGCGGTGAGGATACCGCCGAGGGGTTCAGCCCCAGGACTCGTCGCGTTGGGGAGCGCGGTCCAGCCGGTGGGCAGCGTCACGGTGGTCGGGTCGCCGCCGCTGCCTGTGGGGTCGCCGGTATAAAGAACCGCGATGAGCAGGTCGCCCGCCGAAATGCCTGACGGTACCGGCAGCGTGAGGTTATTGCCAGATGGAGTTCCCCCGCCCGCCACCGTAAAGTTGACGAACTGGGGGTTGACATGGGCCGCAGCTATGGCGAGAGTGAAGGTCGTGGTGCCGCTATCGAGGTAGCTGGTCGTGGTGGCGGCGTCGGCGGTCACCGTGCACGTACCCGCGGTGACGAAGGTGATTAGCCCGGTACTCGAGTTCACGGTGCAGACGCCCCCTGAGGTACTGGCGAAGGAGATCGTTCCCAGTGCGCTGCCCTCAGCGTAGGTCTGGTAGGTGCCCGAGGGACTGTAGGTCGCTGAGTCGTTCGTGATCTGGGTCGTATACGTACTGCTGTTGTAGAACGCGACGCTCTGGCTTCCCTTGCCGATGATGAGGGTGAAGGTCGTGGGGCCGCTATCGAGGTAGCTGGTC
>PLKM01000017.1 GCA_003141095.1 Acidimicrobiaceae bacterium
CGGTTCCGAGAATCAGGGGGTACTTTCATGATCTCACGCCAACAGCCGCCTCCATTTGTCATCGGCGAGAGTGGCGCTGCTCCATAAGAAGTTCGTTAAACGCCCGAAGTAGGGATTCACATTACTAATTAAACAGTAGGATTCCTTGGTGAAATTTAACCAACGTGCTATCCTCTTCTGTTCGTTGGCTGGCTCAGTGATACTCGGAGCGCAGTTGCTGACGACCCAAGCGCAAGCGTTGAGCACCTCCTCGCCCGTTCGAGCCGCTTCTCACCAATCCTCAGGTCCGACGCCACTCATCTCTCTCGCGAGCCGGGTTGACAAGGTCCCCTTCTCCGTGAGGCTGGAAGATCAGCTCCTCGCAACGCTGCGTTACTTGCCCTTGTCTTTCCAGCCAGCCGGCTCCAGGCCCACGACAACGTCGACCACCACCACGTCGACCACCACCACGTCGACCTCAACAACGACAACGACGACTCCGTCGTCCACGTCGACCACCACTCCGACCTCAACAACGACGTCGACTACCATCACCACGTTGCCGACGACATCGAAGGTTCATTCGATCGCAAAGTCCGGCTCCACATCGCCTTCAATAGTGAAGGGAACTTTCGTGTGGCGATTTGCGTCACTACCAAGCACACTGAAGCCGTTGTGGAGCGTAGGGACCGACAACGTGATCGTTGAGGGCGCGCTGATGAGCTTCCAGTCCGACCACGACCTCACCACCACTGGCGCAATGGACACGTTGACGTGGCACGCCCTCGTCGGCGCCGCCATCCAGAAGCGCTTCGACCCCACGAATTACAGTTACGTCGACGTCAACAAAAACCTTCCCGAAACCGCGACGCTGTACATCAACGGCAAGGTGATTTTCCAGACGGACGTAAATACCGGCATCACCGCCGCGCCGACTGGCAACGGGACCTTCCCCGTGTACTCGCGGTTCACCACGACCACCATGTCGGGGACCTTGCCCGACGGCCAGACCTACCGCGACACCGGTATCCCCTGGGTCTCGTACTTCCACGGAGGCGACGCGCTGCACGGCTTCCTTCGATCCCAGTACGGCTATCCCCAGAGTTTGGGCTGCGTGGAGATGACCTACGCGCACGCCGCCATAGTCTGGGGCCACACCCCCATCGGAACCCTGGTTACGGTCCAGTAGTTTTCGAAGGCCGAAGCGCCTTCTCGTCCTGCTTGCCTCCGCCATGGGTTTCTTCACTTTCTTCGCCTTGCGCTGGTAATTGGCGTGCACCGACACGAAAACGTGACCGGCCCAATATGGTGGGCCTATGGACCTTCATAACCTTGGTCGTACCGGAATAAAAGTAAGTCCCCTTTGCTTGGGAGCGATGATGTTCGGCGCGTGGGGTAACCCCGATCACGACGAGTCGATCCGCATCATCCACCGGGCCCTCGACGCGGGCATCAACTTCATTGACACCGCCGACGTCTACTCACAAGGTGAGTCCGAGGTCATCGTCGGAAAGGCGCTCTCCTCGATTGACCGATCACGAGTCGTGCTCGCGACCAAGGTGCACGCCCAAATGGGCGACGACCCGAACTCCCAGGGCAACTCGCGTCGCTGGATCATCGCCGAGTGCGACAACAGCCTTCGCCGCCTGGGTGTTGACTATATTGACCTCTACCAGATCCACCGTCCCGATGAAGGCGTCGACATCGACGAGACCCTCGGCGCACTGAGCGACCTCGTTCACGCCGGCAAGATCCGATCGTTCGGAAGTTCGACCTTTCCCGCCGCGCAGATCGTCGAGGCCCAGTGGGTCGCCGAGAAGAGGGGGCGCGAGAGGTTCCGCACCGAGCAGCCCCCGTACTCGATACTCGTGCGCGGCATCGAGCGCGACGTCTTACCGACCGCCCAGAGCTACGGCATGGGGGTCATCCCGTGGAGTCCGCTCGCCGGTGGTTGGCTGTCCGGACGTTTCGGCGAGGGCAAGGAGAACGTCAGCAATCGCGCGCAGCGCATGCCCGCCCGCTACGACCTGAACCTACCGGGGAACCAACGCAAACTCGAGATCGTCACCGAGCTTGCCGTGGTCGCCCAAGCCGCCGGACTTTCACTGATTGAACTGTCCCTCGCGTTCGTCCTCGAGCACCCGGCCATCAGCGCCGCCATCATTGGTCCGCGCACCATGGAGCAACTCGAGTCGCAGCTTTCAGCGCCCGACATCCGACTCGACGCAGCAGTGCTCGACCGGATTGACGAGATAGTACCGCCGGGCACGAACCTCAACCCATCAGACGCCGGATGGTCGCCTTCGGTACTCGACAGTCCCCGCAAGCGCCGTCGCCACTACCGTTAACTCGGCGTCGTCACGCATCTCTTCCGGGGTCTTTCGTGCGTGACGGACTACCAGAATGTCGGTCACGACGAAATGAGCCTACGGCCTTCGCGAATGTCATCGCCAGACAATTCGTACGTGGTGCCACGCGAAGCGCGTCGCACGACGTACGGAGTTGTGTTACTTGACCTTCACGCTCTTCGTGCGTGAGGAAGCACCAGTTCCGATAGCGTTACGTGCCCGCAGTTTGACGTGGTAAATCCTGCCCGGCGCGAGGTGACTCAGTCGAACAGTTCGAGATGCGCCGGAGGGAGCATTCTTCCAAGCTTTCCCATTAAGCGAATACTGGTAGCCGGTGATCGGACTTCCCCCGTTCGCGCCAGCCCCGGTCACTGACACGGCGACAACACCTTTGGACGGTGATGTTGCCTTGATGCTCGGTGAACCGGGCACAAAGATGTCAGCGACGGCGCTCACGAAGAAGCCCTGGGGATTCGTGGATACGTCGGTGTAGTAGCCGCCAGCGCTGCAGCTGCCGTCCACGTTGCACGAGATCCCCGACACCGATGCATCTTGGCCGGCGTTCAGGGTCCCCAAGCCCGCAATCTCGGTGGCGACGCCCCACGTGCCGTCTGTTTCGTTCACCACAAAACCTTGGGAGTTGCCCAGGGAGTCGGTGTAGTTGCCACCCGCGCTGCAGTTACCAACCGATCCGCACGCCAGAGCGAGCACGCCCGCACTCCCGCCGATGTTGAGCGCAGCCGTGCCGGAGACTTCAACAGCCGTTCCCCATATGCCGCTCGTTTCGTTCTCGACGAACGCCTGGTCGTTGTTCGAACTGTCGGTGTAGTAGCCGCCCGCGCTGCAGCCACCCGACGAATTACAGTCGATCGAGAAGACGATGGCCGCTCCACCCGCATTGAGTTGAACGGTTCCTGGAATCTCGATGGCACCGCCCCACGTACCGTTCGTTTCGTTCTCGACGAACGCCTGCGTATTGTTCGAGCTGTCGGTGTACGAACCACCGACGCCGCAGTTTCCCGCGGAACTGCAAGAAATCTGAACGGGAAGCCCGTATCCACCGGAGTTGAGTGCTGCGAGTCCCGGCATCTCAACCGCGGTTCCCCACGTACCGTTCGTCTCGTTCACCACATAGGTTTGGATATTCGCCGACGAGTCGGCGTAGACACCAGCGCCCGCGCAGTTGCCCGTTGAACTGCAGGCGATTGATGTCATAATTGCCCCACCGTCCGCGTTGAGCGCGGCGGTGCCGGGGACCTCGATGGCGGTACCCCACGTTCCGTTCGTCTCGTTCACGACGAACGACTGAAGGTGCGTTGACGTGTCCTGGTAAGCACCACCCGCAGCGCAGTTGCCAGGCGAGCTGCACGAGAGTGCATAAAGTTGACTATTCGTTCCGCCTGAATTGAGGGCCGCGTAACCGGGGACCTCGATGGCGGTACCCCACATTCCGTTCGTCTCATTCACGACGAACGCCTGGGTATTCTTTGCCAAGTCGGTGTACGTGCCGCCAGCAGAGCAGTTACCAGTTGAGGCGCACGAGATCACGAGAAGGTCGGCCACCGCGCCGCCCCAGTTGAGGGCAGCAATGCCGGGGACCTCGATGGCGTTACCCCAGTTCCCGTTGGTCTCATTGGCAACGTACGCCTGCGTGTAGTTCGACGCGTCGGTGTACTCACCAATTGCGCCACAGTTGCCGTCAGAACTGCACGAAATCGTGTTCACTACCGCACCAGCTCCCGTGCTCACTGAAGCGAAGCCCGGGACTTCAACCGCGGTGCCCCAAGTACCATCGGCTTGGGCCGCCGATACGAAAAGAAGGCTTGTGACGGCGCACGTAAGAGCGAAAGCGACCACAGCCGCGGGACGACGAAATCGCCCACTATTCGATGACCCCATTTTCATCAACGGGAGCCTCGAGCCTGGGATTCGATTGTTGTCCATCGAACTTTCTAACACGAATAGCTGAAAAGTCTGAGACCTACTTTGGACATAAATGTTACGTGACGAGTTTGACTATCGGGTGGACAGAGTTTCGTTCAAGCGCCGGAGACAACGGTCACGAACGTCCTCGTTGATCTGCGCCGTCATTGGTTGTACTGGTCGGCTCAGTGTTGGTGAGATTCGACCGGAGCAAAGATGCACTCGCGTTGTTGTCTTCTTCTCACGCGCTCGAAGATGACGCACCGATTGATGAGACTTTTTCTTGGAGCTCATTCGCCAGCACGTCAACGGACGAGACCACGCGCGATGGCTTAAAGGGGAACTGGTCGGCCGCGTTGGCATCAGAGACTCCCGAGAGAACAAGCACCGTGTGCAGCCCCGCCTCGAGTCCCGCGACGACGTCGGTGTCCATGCGGTCACCCACCATTGCCGTGGTCTCCGAGTGGGCGCTCAGCTCGCGCAACGCCGAGCGAATCATCAGCGGATTCGGCTTTCCCACGAAATAGGGCTCTTTGCCCGTAGCCTTGCTGATCAGGGCCGCCACCGCACCCGTGGCGGGGAGCGGTCCGTCGACGCTCGGTCCCGTGGGATCCGGGTTGGTCGCAATGAAGCGTGTCCCCTCTCCCACCAGGCGAATGGCCTTCGTAATCACTTCGAAGCTGTAGTTGCGGGTCTCACCAATCACGACGTAGTCGGGATCGTTTTCCGAAAGGGTGTAACCCACTTCGTGAAGAGCGGTCGTGAGGCCGACTTCGCCTATGACGAACGCCGATCCTTTGGGGCGCTGGGCGTCGAGGAAGACCGCCGTGGCGAGGGCCGATGTCCAGATGTGGTCTTCGGGGACGTCAATCCCGCTCCACTTCAGACGGGCGCTGAGGTCGCGACGGGTGAACATCGAGTTATTGGTGAGTACAAGAAAGGGCGTGTTGGTGCTACGCAGCAACTCGAGGAACCGGTTCGCACCTTCGATGGGGTGGTTCTCTCGAACGAGCACACCGTCCATGTCGATGAGCCACGAGTCGATCTCCGTGGCGTTGGTGACTTTGGGCCACGTGTGGGAGGTCTTTGCGACGGTCATCGGCTTTTCCACTCCTCTAATGACTCGATCTCTCCATGCCAACCTTACTTGAGTGTGGTGGTCGTGGCCGGACCGGTCCCCGCGGCGTTGCAGGCTCTCGGGTCGTACGGCTCGAGCGCCTGATTCACGAGGCTGGGCGCGCTGAAGGAGTTATTCGTCTTGATCCCCGGCGGGTCGTAGACCGTGGTGGTAGAGACTCCCGCGCTCGAGGAACTCTTGTGCTTCGTGGAGGCGGTCGTCGAGGAACTCTTGTGCTTCGTGGAAGTTGAAGTGGCCTTGGCCGCCGTCGCCACGGTGAGACCCGTGCCGGTCTGCACGGTCACGAGCGCTCCGGACGTCACCTCAGCGGGGTCGTAGCCGAGCATCGCGGGACCCTGCAACTTCGCGAACACCGCTTGGGCCGCGGCCAGGCTCGGGCTCGTCCAGTTGCCATGGGTCGGGGGCCGCGCGCCGCCGTACCAGACAACCGTTTCGCCGACCGTTCCCACCGGCGTCATGTTGCCGGTGCCCTTCACCTTGAAGCCTTGGGCTCCGAGTTCCCTGGCGGTGACGGCCGCCTGATTGGCGACCCCCGTCGCGTTCACAATGGAAATTGTGAAGCTCGAGGGCGCGGGAAGCGGGTCGCCGGTAAATGCGTTGGTCGACCTCGACACCCCGAGGATCTGATCAATGGTCTGCACGCCGCTCGGCTGCACCGGAAACTCCACGTCGCCGTAGTAGTAACCCTGGTACAGGTACGAGCCCGTTTCCACGGACACGATTGGATACGTGTACTGCAGGACCTTGGCGATGTTCGTGTGGGCGAAGCTCTTCGCGAGGCTGACCATCGTCGATTCGCTGAACCCGTTGTCGACGGTGAGGTCTGGCAGCACCGCGGTCGCGATGCTCTGGTCGGTGAGCGGGTTGCCAATCCCGCGGGCCGAGACCTTCGCCGCCAGCACGCGAAGGAACTCGTGGGTCCGACGAATTCGCGCCAGGTCCGAAAGCGCCTCTTGCGGCCACGTCGAGGGCTCGTGGTTCGATGGAGTGGGTTGAATCTGCAGGTGTCGTGCCCGCACGAGCTCGAGGGCGCGAACGCCGTTCAACAGATAGCAGCCCGACCGCTCGATATTGAGACCGGACTCCTTGTCGTAGATGGGAACGGGAAAGTACATCTTGACCCCGCCGAGAGCGTCGACCACGCTCGCGAACGAATCGAAGTTCAGCTCGATGTAGTGGTTTATCGGAATGGCGAAGTCTTCTTCGATCGCGGCCACGAGCTGGCTCGGCCCTTCGTAGAGCGCGGCGTCGATCTTGTTCGCTCCGGCGGCTCGCGCGTTGGGCACGAAGAGGTCACGGGGAATGGACAACAGCGAGACTGCACCAGTGCTGGGATCGAGGTGAAGGATCATGTCGATGTCGCTGTTCACGCCGGTGACGCCTTGGGAGCAGAGCCCGTAGGCCACGTTTTGAACCTTCAGGCCGCAGCGGGTGGTCGAGCCGATCAGCAGAATATTCTCCGTGGTGCCACCCGATTGAAGATTCTTGACGTCCTGACGATGGACGAGGGACCCGAGGTAGTAGTAGTCCCCGATCACGCCACCAACCACCAGCACGATGACGAGGCCAACGGCGATGACAAGGCGACGGATCCACGTGCGCCGAGAACGCTGCGGCGAACGATGCGCGCCTCCGCCCACCTTGTGATTTACCGCCGCACCCAGCCGTTCCAACCGGTCATGATTGGCGAGCCGGCGATGAGAAGTCTCTCGATTACTGCGATCATCTCCGTTAGGCACCGTTCAATTCTAATCGCGGCCTCGCAAAAACCAGCGAACGCCGCTAAGAAAGCACGGGCCGAGTCAAACCTGCGGCGCCTTGCTCGCTCGAGAGGCCCAATCTCCAGTGCCAGTACGCACTGACTCACGCTTTCGTATATTGGGTACTTATGACGCTCCCCCAGAGTGAAGCTTCAAAATCCGCTCAAACGAACCGGAGAGGGCGCCATCTCGATCCCACCCGCGACGCGGCAATTTTGAACGCGGTCTTGGAGGTACTGGCGGAACGGGGCTACGACCGGCTCACCATGGACGCAGTCGCTACGCACGCGCACGCGGGCAAGGGAGCGATTTATCGCAGATGGCCGTCCAAAGCCGCGCTGGTGGTCGACGCCGTCATCTCGTGGCGCGAGACCAGGGCGCCGGTGGTGTCTCGCGACACCGGATCGCTTCGAGGCGATCTCAATGCGCTGGTGGACGCGATGCCCGAGTTCGGCGATGGCGACCAGGAGATGATTGATGTGATCTTGGGTCTGGTGACGACGGCGAGAAGCGACGAAAAGCTGGCGAGCGCGATCAACTCGAACATGATGGAGCGACCGCGAGAAGTTCTCTCGGAGTTGTTCGCGCGAGCCGTTGCGCGAGGCGAGGTACCCGCAACCCGCGACTTGAGTTTGGTCCCCGACATGATCATGGGACTCAATATCTTGTTCATGGCGCTCGGTCGACCAATCAACAGAACCCACGTTCGTCGAGTCGTCAACGACGTGGTCATTCCACTGGCCCTCGGTCGAACCGACGATTAACGGATCCTCCGCGCGATCTGGCCGCGAAACCGAGCTACAATTACGGAACCATGTAGTTCCGTAAAAAGGTCAATAACCGTGCCACTCGCCGTCGAAGTTGAGAGCATTACCAAGCACTTCGCCACGAAGATGGCCCTCGATGACGTGTCATTCAATATCGAGGCGGGAGAGGTGTTGGCCCTGCTGGGTCCCAACGGTGCGGGAAAGACGACACTCATCCGCATCCTTTCAACGCTGTTAACGCCCGACCGCGGCCACGCGCGAATTGCCGGCTTGGACGTGCAGGGTGACGCGAAGAAGGTTCGCTCGCTTATTGGACTCGCGGGTCAATACGCCTCGGTCGATGAACTCCTGACCGGGAGAGAAAACCTTGAGCTCATCGGCATTCTCTACCACCTCGACAAGCGTGAGTACCAACGTCGCGCCCAGGCCGCACTCGAACGAATGTCGCTCACCGATGCTGGCGACCAGCAGGTGAAGACCTACTCGGGCGGGATGAGGCGACGACTCGATCTCGCCGCGAGCTTGATCGGCCAATCGCCCGTGCTCTTTCTCGACGAACCAACCACGGGGCTCGATCCGCGGACGAGAAACGACCTGTGGCAGTTCATTAAAGACCTGGTCGCCGATGGAGCGACGGTCCTGCTCACGACCCAGTACATGGAAGAGGCGGAGCACCTGGCCAACGACATCATTGTCCTCAACGCGGGGCGCGTCGTCGCCCAAGGTACCGCCGATCAACTGAAGGAAGAGCTCGGCGGTGACGTGTTGGAGGTTCGCGTGGCGAAGCACGCTGATCTTGAGCGAGCGGCGGATCTCGTAACGGAGTTCGGGACCGCTCCCCCGCGACTCAATCACGATCTCGACCAGTTCAACATTCCGATTCAAGACGGCGTCAAGGCACTCATTGCCGCGGGACGTGCGCTCGATGACGGCGGCATTGACCTCGTTGATCTCGGCATCCGCCGTCCGTCGCTCGATGAGGTGTTCTTGTCGCTGACGGGAGAAGGTTCAGCACAGTCAACAGCGAAGCCCGAAACGCCACCGACTCGAGGAACTCATGACTGACCTCGCGCACGAGCGACTCCTCTCCCAGCCCATTGCGCTGACCCCGCGACTCGCCTTGCGAGATCTGAAGGGCATCACGAAGCGCAACCTGCTTCGAATCATTCGCACTCCCCAACTCTTGTTTATGACCATTGTCCAGCCGGTCATAGTTCTTCTGCTCTTTCGCTACGTGCTGGGGGGAGCCATTCGGATCCCCGGCGTGAACTACGTCGATTTTGTCATACCCGGGATATTCCTCGAGGCGGTGCTGCTCGGCGGGATGACGACGGCGCTGGCGCTGGCCCAGGACCTTCAGATGGGGATGATCGACCGCTTTCGCAGTCTCCCCATGGCTCGCTCGGCCTTCCTGGCTGGACGAACGTTGGCGGACCTCTGTCGCAGTCTGTTCGCGCTCATTTTCATCATCGGCGTCGGAGTACTCGCGGGTTTTCGTTTCCATAACAGTGTCGGTGCGTGTCTCGGCGGCGTCGGTTTGATCATCCTCTTCGGCTACTCCTTCACCTGGGTCTACGCGGCGGTGGGCTTGGCGGTGAAGGACCCCCAGACTGCTCAGTTGGCCGCAATCCTGCCGATGTTCATTCTGTTCTTTGCGAGTTCGGCCCTCGTTCCAGTCGCCACCATGCCGGGCTGGCTCCAATCGTTTGCCCGTAATCAGCCAGCCACGTTGGTGATCAACTCGGTGCGGGCCCTTTTCGAAGGCGGGCCGGTGTTTCATAACCTGTGGCAGGCCGTCGCATGGTGCGTAGGGATATTCATCGTGTTCTTTTTCGTCTCGCTGAACCTTTATCGCAAGGCCGTTGCCTGAGACGATCACGGCCAAGCCACCTCATTTAAAAAGTCCCTGGACATCTCCGACGCTGGCGCAGTATTGATAAGCACGACACCACATCGGACTGCCGGGCCCGGCGGGCAAAGGGGCAAATCAAGTGACGGATTCCAGCACACCGCGATCTCGACGGGTGACGACCGGTGCTCGAAGGCCAGACCTTCCCCACCTATCTTTTACGGGGGACACGGCACCCGGCTCTGCGGCGCTGGGAGCGTGCGAGTTCCGCGAACTCGTCACCGCCAAAGTCGCGCTACTTATTGCCCAAGGCCTTACACTAGGCATCATGTCACCCCTCCTTCGGCCGGACCAAGGGTTCTCGTGATCGCAATCTGGCACTGGTTGCTGCAGGTCACCGGCACGGATAACGAGGCCGGTAAGTGGTATGCGTTTTGGAGTGGTTTCGGCGCCGATTTTACCGAGGGCGCAATCTTTGTGAGCATCATCGGCCTTTACCATCGACACAAGTGCCAGTCGTGCTGGCGACCAGCGCTGAAGGGCGGTCTCGGTCGTGTCGAGGGAACACACTACGAGACGTGCCATAAGCACACGACCAGCGACCAACACGAAGCGCTGAAGGAACAGCACAAGAGGCTGCACCCGGAGATGCACGAACACCTGAACAAGGGAGTCGGATGATCGCCACCACGTTCTTGGACCGCTGGGTGTGGCCGGCCGGCGGCTCGGGTGGCATACCTGGCGACGTGGTAGCAACGCTGATTTGGGTGATTCTGGCCGCAATCGCCACGACGATTTTCTATCCACCGATGCGCAGAGGAGTCGAGGCGTTCGTCAAGCGCCACATCAGTGCCGGCACCGCTGAACTTCACGCCAAACTCGACCACATCATCGAGCACCATCCGGACATCCCGCCGTTCCCGTCCAAAAAGCCAGAGTGACGCCACGCCTTTACAGTGCGCGCGACGTCTGAAATTTGCCGGACTCCATCACCAACTGTTTGCCGAAGGCGTGTGGAACAATGAGTCCATGGGAACAGCCGGAAATAAACCAAGGAAGCCACGTCATCGACTCGCTAAGGTGCCGAAGTACGAGGAGGTCAACAACATTCAGCTCGCGGGACTCGCTGAAAGCAGCGGCGGTGTCTCAGGCACACGACTCGGCCATTCGACGGCCCACGGGCGCAGTACGAATGTTGGAAGGTTCGGGAGATTCATTCTGCGTTGTCTCGGGCGACGGACCAAGGAACAGGAACCTCCCCCACTCCCCTAGTAGACCTTCGTGGACCGAAGAAACTGGAACAGTTGGTACTGGTGGTTCTTCTCCTTCGCGTAGGACGCTCTTCCGCAGTGACGTGGTGTCCACTTCGAGCTGATGACCCCGGCCCAGTTCGACCTCAAATCGAATCGTTGTACCAGAGAGACCGTGCTGACTCGTCTTGGAACACCACGCGGGGGCATCGGTCACTCGCTGGGAGATTCTCGGTCGAAAGTTGTACCTTGGCTGGGGATGTGGTTGGAATCTATGTCGGTCGTCATCGATTTGGTATGAGCTCTCCACATCATTCAAGAGGTTGACGGCCAATGACCGCAGGCGTTACCCCGAGAGACCCCTCGTGCGCAGTTCCGACGAGCACCGTCCGCTCATGACACGCGCTGCCATGCCCGCGTTGAGCCGTATCCGATCAAACATTCTCGACACCACGTCCCACGCCCGATAGCGAGGGCCACGCCGGTACTCGATGCGTGTCGTACCCGGTTCGTCCACGCCGCGCCTTCGAGTCGCCCGAGGACGAACGACTAGCGTTTTCATACCTAAGTTCCTGGCGCGAACCATGTTGACTACTTGAAAGTCGACAGCCACTGATATTGTTCGTATCAATCCGACCTTCGCTGCACAGGCTTTCCCCTTGATCTCGAAAGTAGATGATGCCCGCCATACGTGTGGAGAACCTCCGCAAGTCCTACGGAGCGCTCCGAGCCGTCGACGACGTGAGTTTCGAGGTCGAGGGTGGCGAAGTCTTTGCCCTGCTTGGACCAAACGGCGCCGGCAAGACGACGTCGATCGAAATCCTCGAAGGGTTCCTGCGTCGCGACAGCGGCGAAGTGAGCGTGCTCGGGGTCGATCCCGGCCAACGCCACCAGCAGCGCTGGTTGCGCACGCGAATTGGTGTGGTGCTGCAGGAACTGGCGGTTGAATCGTTCTTCACGGTCCGCCAGGTCCTCGAGCGAAACGCGGGCTTCTACCCAAACCCGCGACCAATTGACGAAGTGATCGATTTGGTGGGGCTGAGCGAGAAGGCCGATGCCAGGGTCAAGAAACTCTCGGGTGGCCAGCAGCGCCGGCTCGATGTCGGTCTCGGGATTATTGGAAACCCCGAACTTCTCTTTCTTGATGAACCCACCACTGGTCTTGATCCAGCCGCGAGACGCACCACGTGGGAGTTGATACGCACACTTTCGTCCGAAGGAACGACCGTGCTGCTCTCGAGCCACTACATGGATGAAGTCGAGGCCCTGGCCCAACGTGTCGCCGTACTGGCGCGGGGCCACATCGTGGCGTCCGGTTCCACCGCGACCCTTGGAGGTCGCGACAAGGGTCAGGTCACGATTCGTTTCACGCTTCCCCACGGCGTCGCGGTTTCGGAACTTCCGGTGGCGCCATCAGCACTGGATGGAGTCATCGCGGAGATCAGGACCGACGACGAGCTGGTAGTCCTTTGCCAACTCACGACCTGGGCCCTGGAGCGAAAGGTGGCCCTCGCTGGATTGAGCGTCACCAGAGAATCGTTGGAGGATATCTACCTCTCTTTGACTCGTCAAACGCCAGACGAGAGTTACGGAGCAGTCACGTGAGCCAGTTCGAACTCCAACAATCTGGTCGCTCCCGTGCGAAAGATGATCTCCGACTGGTCGGACATCAGGTCAAGTATGAGCAGCTTGCGTTCTGGTTGAATCGGGTGGGCGCCATATTCACGGTCGGGTTTTCAGTGGTCTTCCTGGTCATGTTGGGCGCGGACGCCGGAACCTCGCGCATCCCCTATCTCGGCAACATGGAACTTGTGCAGTACTACGTTCCCGGATTCGTCGCCTACGGCGTGATGTCCGCGTGCTTCACGACGCTCGCCATCAATCTGGTGGTACGTCGCGAGACGGGCCTACTCAAGAGGCTGCGCTTGAGCCCGCTGCCGACGTGGGCGTTACTGACGTCGATCTTCATCAGCACGACGGTCGTGGCGCTCGTCCAGGTGGTCTTGCTGTTGGCGATTGGACGCAATGGCTACGGCGTCAATCTCCCCCGGGCGTGGGCTCCGTTTGTCGTCGTGCTGCTCGTAGGTATCGTCAGTTTCGTCGCGATGGGGGTTGCCATGAGCACCGCCATCCCGAACCAGGAAACTGCCGGTCCCGTGACCAGCATTGTCTTCTTCGTATTGCTCTTCCTCTCCGGCCTTTGGTTCCCGCTGCAACCACATTCTGGCCTCGCGAAGTTTTCGAACTACTTTCCCGTGCGACATTTCATCTTCGCCGTCGAGGCACCGTTCGAACTGCGACCCGACGTCTCGCCCTGGGCCTGGCACGACCTCTTGATCGTGGGAATCTGGGGCGCCGCAGCGATCATCATCGCCCTGCGCCGATTCCGATGGGCGCCGCGGCGCGCCTAGTTCAGTCCCGCACGTGGCAGCGTGACCAACGACGAAGCCCGTGGCAAGGATCTTCCATTACGACGGTGTTTCCCAGCCGTTGCTCGAGTCGGCCATCGAGCACTTGACGGATCAAATTCCCGTATGCTCGACCCGAATCGGGTTGGGGTCGGGCACGTGAGGCATCAACGCGTTCGCCGGGACGGTACCGAGACGACCAGCTTCAAAGTCCTCCAGGGCCTGGACGATTTCGCTACGGGTATTCATCACGAACGGCCCGTAGTGCTCTACCGGTTCACGAATGGGCTGGCCGCCGAGGACGAGGAGTTCGAGATGGACGGTGCGAGAGTCTTGTCGGTCGTCGGCCTGGGCCCGAATCCAATCGCCGGGGCCGAACGCCACGAGTTGCCCAGCGTGCACCGGACGAAGCTCGCTACCCACACGACCGGATCCGGCGAGGACGTAGACCAGCGCGTTGAAATGTGGGTTCCAGGGCAGTTCCAGAACCGCCCCGGGCGAAACGGACGCGTGCATCAGCGCCATGGGGGTATGGGTCGAACCGGGGCCACGATGATCGTCGATGTCGCCGGCAATGATTCGCACCAGCGAACCCGCATCGAGCGAGGACAGCAGCACCACTTGTCTGGCTTCAAGTCCCTGGTACGCGGGAGCGATCATCTTGTCCTTCGCGGGCAGGTTCACCCAAAGCTGAATACCGTGGAACAGTCCGCCCGAGACCACGAGCTGTTCGGGTGGGGTCTCGATGTGCAAGATCCCCCCTCCCGCGGTCATCCACTGGGTGTCGCCATCCGATATCACTCCCCCGCCGCCGTGGGAGTCCTGGTGCAGGAAGATTCCGTCAATCATGTAGGTCACCGTTTCGAAACCGCGGTGCGGGTGCCAGGGCGTTCCCTTGGGCTCGCCGGGGGCGTNNCGCGCCGCACCGGGAATCCTTCACCCTCTAAGCCGGCCGGAGCCGTGGTCACCGACTTCACGCGGCGCTCGCTCCTCCCCTCAATGTTGGGACCGACGATGCGAGGAAGGTCTAACCAATTATCAGGTGTCACTGTGGGCACGACAGTCTCCTTTATTTAGAACCGCGACCATTTGGCGATCCTGGTACGAACGTCATCTCGCTCCTGACCGGATTGTAGTTGGAACCTCACCGGAACCGTGGCGTGACACGAGCGTCGAGACCGCTGCACGCCTCGCGATTGTGATCGGCTCTGCTGAAGCCCCTCCTGATTACGTGTCCACACATGTTCAAGTACGAAGCGTCTTCTCGATGCGCTGGAAACGGACGTACCAGCGACCCCGGGTGAGTCTACGTTCGCGTGCAAAGCACCGAAGCGTTCGCCAGTCGGGGACATTCCGTTCTTGTCGCCGCGACCCGACCCTCTCGTAAGTGAGGTCAAGGCCAGGGGCCAACGACGAAAAACTCAATGAACCTAGCAATAGGTCAACACCTCACGGTGCCGGGTGGACCAGTTCACGACGGGCTCGGGGGCCCACGTGAGAGCAGTTCCATTTCAAGCGACGAGCAGTGTCCGCCAGCTTGCGGTCCGCCGTTCCCGGTTCTTGCACTCACACATGGCAACCAGTTCGCCGAGGCCTACAGTTGACCCGGAAGACCTTTGTCTTCCGGGTCAAGAGGAGTGCCTATGGATGACAACACGGTCTTGCAACACATCGGGGAGCTCGCCAACGAGGAACTCGAGCTCGAGGAATCTCACGCCGGCGAAGCATTGTCCAAGGACAAATTGGCTCGACTTCATACCATCGAAGTTGAGCTTGATCAATGTTGGGATTTACTGCGCCAGCGTCGAGCGCGACGTTCCGCTGGTCAGGATCCAAATGAGGCAACCACCAGGCCCGAAGTCGTGGTCGAAGAGTACCTTCAATAGAGGACTGGCGCAGCGCTGGTTTGCCAGGAACACTTCGCCCCTCGGCCGCGAGCCACTCGAGCTCGCCGCTCAACGGTACGTGAATCCGTCGTCAGTCACTGCCCTGGCACCGCCGACGACAGCCCACGCACTTGACCGCTGACAATGCTCAGCCTGAAGTACTCACGAACCCGCGAACCAGGTGTCGGTGAACCTCGTGCCATTAGAACTGACGTCCCGGAATACCGGGACCGATTCACTTGGTGCGTGTTCCCCAGCCAGATTCATCGAGACGAGACCTCCAGCGGCATTTGAACTCGGGCCACGACCACGTCGGCATGCTTGCGCAGCGCGGCGCTCAGCACTAGGTCAAGTTGGTTATGAAGGAGGCGGTAACGCCAGAGGCTCGGCACGACGATTGGAATGAGCACGACAATCTGTCGGTCGCCCTTCGCTCGCGCTTGGTCGATAAATGCAACGATTGGATCGACGATTGACGAGAACTCCGTGTGCAGGATCTCGAGTGCAGGCCCGGGGTTCCACTGCAACCACTCGCGCTGCAGCTCATCGCTGTACCCAGGTTCTCCGTCGGCTTGTTCGGTCGCCACCGTGACCGCGATGACGTTCGCGCTGAGCGACAGCGCTTCGCAGATGGCGAACCGGGTGAGTTGGGAGATATTGCTCACGGGGACGATGACGAGTGTCTGTTTGCCGACCGGCTTGTCCGGCAGATTGCCGATGCCCAGCTCCACCGCCGCTCGCTGGTAGTAGGCGTGGATCCGTAGGAACAGCAGGACGAAGAGCGGGACCGTGATGACCACGATCCAGGCACCCTGTTCGAACTTCGAGATCAGGAACACCAGCGTGGAGAGCGCCGTCACGACCGCGCCGCCGCCGTTCACGACGGCCCGATAGCGCCAGCGGTCGGGTCGCGTGCGCCACCAGTGCACGACCAGTCCGCTTTGCGAGAGCGTGAAGCCGGTGAAGACACCGATTGCGAAGAGCGGGATCATCTCATTGGTGTTTCCGCCGACCGCGATCAACAGGCCGCCCGACAAGACGGCCAGCACCCAGATGCCATTGTTGAAGACCTGCCGGTCGCCGCGCAGACCAAAGAGGTGGGGCAAGTAATCGTCGCGCGCGAGCAGGCTGGCCAGAATGGGCAGTCCGCCGAACGAGGTGTTCGCCGCAAGAGCGAGCACGACCGTGATGCTCAGCGACACGACGTAGTACGCCCAATGTCGTCCCACGGCCATGCCCATGATCTGGCTGAGGACCGTCTCGTTCGAGCGAGGACCGACGTGCCAGCGACGGGCCAGGACGGCCAGGCCCAGCAGCATCGCGCCGAGTATCAGGCCCAGCATCATCTCGGTGCGCTTGGCGCGCTTGGCCCGGGGCGGACGGAAGAGCGGGACACCGTTGGCGATCGCCTCCACGCCCGTAAGGGCGCTACAGCCGGCCGAGAACGCCTTCAGGATGAGCAGAACCGAGACGACCTGCAAACCATGGGTCGAGATCAGCGAGCGGCCCGGCTGAGTCTCGTGCAGACCCAGCGGATGAAAGAGCCCAACAACGATGATCGCCAGCAGGCCCACGATGAAGAGCAGCGTCGGCAGCAAAAACGCCCGGGCACTGGCCCCCAGTCCGCGCAGGTTGAGCAGCGTGATGAGCGCGAGAATCGCGAGGCATATCGGAACCGTGCCCGAACGCAAGCCCGGAAACGCCGAGGTGAGCGCCCCCACTCCTGCGGCGATTGAAACGGCCACCGTGAGCGTGTAGTCGACCATCAACGCCGCCCCGGCGACGAGACTGGCGCCGGACCCGAGGTTCGCGCGTGACACAGCGTAGGCGCCACCACCTCCGGGATAGGCGTCGATGACCTGGCGATACGAGAAGACCAGGATCGCCAGGAGGGCCATGATGGCGAGCGTGATCGGCAGGATGAGGTGCAACGAACCCGCGCCGGCGACGGCCAGCACGACGATGATGGCTTCAGGGCCGTAAGCGACCGAGGTCAGCGCGTCGAGCGACAGCGCGGAGAGTCCCTCCACCGGGGTGATCTGCTCTTGAGACATATCGCTCGTGCGCAGCGGTCTGCCGATCAGTACGTGCCAGACGGATGGGCGGGGCTTATCGCTCCGTTCGGGCTCTGTCGTCACACCCGCATCGTAGGTGAAGCCAGTTCTGCAGATCGCAGCGCAGACGAAGGCCTTCGCTCTTGGAGAATTCGCCCGAATCGGTTCACGCACTTCGCGTGGTTTGAAGTAATCGCGCCCTCGAGATATCCGAATTGGCTTCGGATCCTGGGCCCGGGTTCGGTTCGCTGATTTCCTGACCGATTAGCCGTCCAAGGGTTCACAACTGCCACCATCCACTGCGCTTGGTTCTGTGACTTTCGTCCCGATCGTCTTCTGGGGATGCATGGCACAGCATGGGATTAGATGCGTGTTCAGCGCGAACACCATCTCCGATTGGCTACCAACCTTTGAGAGAGAAGGCACGATGACATTCCTTAGCGACAAGGATTCCCGCGCTAGGTACCGTAGGACAGCAAGAGCAGTTGTTGGCGCGGTCCCGCTACTCGCCCTAGCCCTGGCTTACGCTCCCGCCGCCGGCGCGTCGGCGTCTGGTTCGACCAACGCTCTGGTCTTCACCGGTGCACTGACGGGAACGCTCAAGATCGGACCTAACAGTGGATGCGACGCCAGCGCTAATGGCGTCACGCTCAGTTCATTTACCACCTCACTATCCTCGAAGAAATACAAGACCTGGTCAATCAGTGTCTTTGTCACCAAGCTGGGCACCTACATGAAGTTCAAGTTTCTCAAGAGTTCCTTTGTGCTGGAGACGAGCAACCTGACTGCCTGGGTTGCTACCAGTGGGAAGATGACCATTACGAGTGACAGCGGCACGGTCAACCTCACTCTCGGAGCTCACGAGGGCGCCGCCACGGGCACAGTCCACGTCAAGGGCAGTTGGAACTGTAAGGCCTGAACCGGTCAATTCGTCTACGCACGGCAACGGTGCCAGCACCAGTAAGGGCTCTCGAGCAACAGTGCCGAGACCTCGCGCGACAACTTCGTGTTCGTCAAACGAAAGACGCTCCTGACTCGAGGGACGAGACCCATCCGGCGTAGATCAAGCGTCGGAGATCCGACGCGACAGTTCTAATGGCGGTATGACCCGTCCCAATTGGCGATTTACAGATCATCGCATGCCGTCAACGCGGTCTCATCGAGAGCATTCCGACGAAGGAACTATCTTGAGCAGCGATTCGTTGGTACCAATGCTGCGCAGCAGGTACGTACTGCCCCCGTCAAACGCCATTGCTCCGTACTCAACTCCGGCCGGGTTTCCTTTGGCTCGTATGATCCCGTCGGCGGGATTGGCGCACACCGTCGACCCGCGTCCGCCCGCGTCGATCAGCCACAGAATGTTGCCTCCAACATACGCTTGGGTGTCAAATGTGAACTTTCCCACCGACGAGCTGGGAGTGAAGCGTCGACCCTTGAAGAGTCGCACCGTCGTGGACTGAGTCTTGGTGCTCTGGACCGGAATCCAAACACCCCCACGCACCACAGCGAGCGGCCCGTCACTGAAGTTCGGATATTGACGAGAGCTCAGGCGATGCCCAGAGGATGCCGAGTAATCCGCCAGTATCAAGTGGTCGCCGGGTAAGTAGCCCAGTACGTACAGCCACGCACTGTTGTAAGACGGAGCTAGTGCCACCGGGAAAAGGCCGAGAGCGACCCTCGCGATGATCGCACCGGTCTCCGGGTTAACACGGAATAGTGCTGTCGACGTCGCAACCCAGACCTTGCCCTGGGCCACCGTGACCAAGAGCGTCGGCCCTGGAAGCATGAAGCGCGCCAAGACCTTCAAGCTCGTGGGGTCCACCTTGAGTAGTAATCGCCCATGGCCCGGAGTCAATGTGGTGCCGGCGTTGCCGAGCGGCGCACCGGTGGCCCACCAGAGTGCGTTGTCGCCATAGGCGACACTCGTGACGCTTGGAAGCGTTGCCTGTTGCGTCACCGTGAAACTTTGGCGGTCGACACGGACCAATGTTGCCGGAGCGCTCTTTCCGTGCTCGAAGGTTCCGGTCAGAAAAATTGACTGTCCGTCAATGGCGACAATGCTCGCGTCTGGGCCGTAGTTGCCGAAACTAATCTTCTTCGCCACCGAAAAGAATGTGGTGGCGCCCTTCGGTGCGCTCGAAGCATAAGCGCGTGAGATGGTACCGAGTGGAAGGCAGTAAGCAACAAGGATTGCCACCACAGTTACCGCACCGAAAGCGATCCTGGTTCGGGTGAAGTGGCTCACGTGAGCAACGTTAGGTCGTAAACATCCTTAATCAGATTGCGACCGCCAAACGGTTGGTGTCAGAGACCCGACACAACATGGCCGACGTCAACGATCTCCGACTGGAGGATTCGACCGTGGCAACACTACGTCGGTCATCACTAAGGAGACGTGACGACGGGCCTTACAAGAGCGCGATCATCCGAACAGTCATGAACGCGGCCACGATCACTCCAGTCCCTATTCATTCGGGACAACTCTTTGAATGTAGGCGCCTCTGCGGCCTCTTCTCGAAGTCAACGATCCGAGCGCCACCGTGTCAGATCGCGCGAGGACGGACCGATTACTTGTCCAGCTCGGCTAAGACTTCGCCAATGATCTTGGTCATCTTGTGGGCCGGGAGTGGTTCGCCCCCTTCGGCGTCCGCCACTTCTTCGGAGAAGGCCTCGACCGAGTGAGTCCCCCCGATCAGCACATGTCGCAGCGCCTCGCCGCTCGCTTCGGAGTCGTTGACGTCTTTGAGCGCACCGGCAACGTCATGGTCGGGCGACTCGGCGAGGGTGTGCACGACGTTCATCGCTTCTTCCCGCCCGCTCGCGGTCGACACGGCGGCGTCGCGATCGGGATTTTGTTGAAGATCCCATTCGGCAAGAGCTTCGCTATAGCCTCCTTCACCGGGATGCAACAACCGAGTGGTCGGTTCAGCGACCACGTCAGCGCTGTCACGGGTCGGAGCGTCGACTGCGTCGTCACTGTCGTGATGTCGCCCCTCTGGAATAGGTACCACCAGGCTCCCGTCGGGATTTCGGATGATCTCCATGTTGTCACTCCTTCTGGACACCACTTCGTGCCCGTCACTCCCAACCTAAAGGGTGCGTCTCGAACCACAATCGTTACCAATATCGACTATACAATCGTCCGTCAACAGACTCAAAGGATCGGGTTTTGTTGATGTCGATGGGCCAAGGTACACAATCTAATGGAGAGTACGGCCCTGGCGATAGTGAAGAGGGCCATCCGTCATTAGACGCAGTCGACTCGACGCTAAGAAGGTTCGGCGTCTAGTGGAGACTCAGGTTGATACAGAATGCTTGGGGACCGGCCCGCACTCCTGACAGTGGTTACAGGTTCCGAATAACCCGGGCTGGGACGCCGGCCACGAGAGTTGCCGGAGGGACGTCATGCGTCACGACTGCGCCGGCCGCGACGACGGCGTCTGCTCCGATGTTCACGCCGGGCAAGATCGTGGCGCCAGTTCCTATCCACACATTGGTTTCGATCGTGATCGGCTCTACGGTGATGTATTCCCTCCGTTTGTCCGGTTCAACTGGATGACCCGCCGTGATTAGGTTTACCTTCGGTGCGATCATGACCTCGTCCGCGATCTTGATGGCTCCGAAGCCCGTAAACAAGCATCCGCAACCGATGAAGACGGCCTGGCCAACAGTTATGTTCAGCCCGTAATCCGCGTAGAAGGGTGGTATGAGCGTAAATCGGTCGCCAACAGGCTTGCCAATCAACTCCTCGAAAGCCTTTTGGATTGACTCCGTTTCGTCCATGCAGAACGCGCTTAACTCGGATGAAAGCCGAGTGGCAACTTTGATCCGATCGAAGATCTTGCGGAACTCCGGCGTCCTGACTCCGATCAACTGAATGTCGTCCATTCAATTCCTTAACTCAAGTGGCGCCCGGTGCGCTTACTGAGTCTAAATGCGTCGGCGATCGCAGATGAATGCCCAGGCAATTTGACTGTGACGAGTGGTGTCAGTCGCACCGCATTGACTGCCCGTTGTTGTCCGCTCGAAAAACTTGTCGCTTCGTTCTTCCCCTCCGGCGAGGCGAAAGCGACAAAATTGGCCCTCCAGACATGTCAACCATCTCTTTTATCCCAGACCTGACTTATACGCAGCCAGTTGTAAGGTGACCAAGTCCGACGTGGTGCATGGCGAACGAAACTGATTCGTCGCAGAGCGCCACCGAATCAATTGGGTTGAAACCACTTGGTGTTGGAAGCCGGGGAAACGTAGAGTAACTTGGCCCAAGTGCATCACCAATGCGGAAGCCATAATCGGCGCGTCGACGTGGATTCTCCCCCAGAAGGTAGCGACGTGAGAGCAGGCTTGAAGTTCGTACTCGGGGAACTGACCGTTGTCCTAACTCTGGTGGTGTTGACCCTCGTTGCCGTGGACGGCAGACCAGCATCCGCTGCCACAGTCGCACCTTCATCCTTTAGCGGACCGACCGGAGTCGCCGCGTGTGGCGCGCATGTCTGGGTCACGAACGTGACGGGTGATTCGGTCACGGAGTTGAACGCCTCCGACGGCACGGTCGCCCAGGTCATCGGCAGTGGACGTGGTCATTTCGCTGAGCCAATGGGTGTCGCGGCGAATGGAGCAGACCTATGGGTGGCGAATCTCTCAGGCAACACGGTGTCTGAGCTCAACTGCTCGCATGGATCCTTGGTCCAGACTTTCACTTCCGGACAGTTGAACAGCCCAGTAGCCGTGGCGGTTGGCCACGCGCGAGTCTGGGTGGCAAGTCAGGCCCATCAGAGTTACGGGGCGGGCGCCGTGATACCAGATAGCAGTTCCGTTAACGAATACAGCATCGGGAAGAGTCCCCTCACCCAAAGCATCGCCGGATCGAGCGCGAACGGCCTGAACGGGAGCAGCGGCGTTGCGATAAGTCGCGGCAAGGCATGGGTGACGAACGCCAACGGAAATTCTGTCACTGAGTTGAATGCCGCTACCGGGCACTTGGTGCGCACCATCAGTGGCAGTGCCGAGGCGTTCAACTGGCCGATAGGCGTTGCCGCGCACGATGGTGACGTCTGGATTGCGAACCTCTACGGGAACTCGATCACCGAGATCAATGCATCCGACGGTTCCCTGATACGGGTCATTACCGGCGATGGGCTCAACGGTCCCAACTCCCTCTGCGTGCTCGGCAAGCACGTCTGGGTAACCAACCTCTTTGGCGATTCGGTGACTGAGTTGGACTCCGGTGCCGGCTCACTGGTACGCGTTGTCAAGCAGAGAGCCGATGGCTTCGACGCGCCCATGGGAGTGGTCGCGAGCGGCTCAACGGTGTGGGTCGCGAACCAGTATGGAAACACCGTCACTGAACTGAATGCTGCAGACGGGTCACTCCTGCGAATTGTCAGATAGAGACTCGGCACTTCTATCGACTATTCGACAAGGATGAGGTGCTGGATGCACCGGATCTACGCCCAGAGGGTGGCCCTCGTTCTTGGTGTCGCTGGCCCGGCGTGACAGTTCTACATCCTTGCACTGGCTGTGAGAAGCGGGTTAAGAAGACCTGGTGTCGGAGAGCCGATGTCCACAATCTCCGAATAGGCGGGGTGGTTGGAGTTGAAGTACTCCATGCCGCGCCTTCGATTCGGGACGGATCCCGCTTATGTTCGGACGTGCGACCCCTCGGTCTGCCCACGTACGCGCGGCGTTGACTTGCGATCAACCCGCAACCGAGACCACCGCGCTCGGTAATCGCGGCGCCATCTCTACTGGTGTTGTGGGAGAGATCGACCTAAGCCGGCGGACTCGAGTTGCGTCCGGAGTTCGCGCGACGAGCGGAACTGGATAGTCTGCATCCCCAGTTTGCTGGCGGCATAGAGGTTCTCCTGCGTGTCATCAATCATCAACGTCGTCTTGGCCATCAGGCCAAAACGGTCGAGTAGTCGTGTGAAGATGGCTGGATCCGGCTTTGCGACTCCTTCCTGACCGGAAACGACGGTGCCGTCAAACCATCGAAGGAACGGGAATCTCCGAAGGCGGAGCGGATACGTCTCCGCTTCCATGTTGGTGAGTGCGTAGCAGGGCAGCCCGGTTTCTTTCACCGCCCGGAGGACCTCAACCGTTCCAGTGTCAACACCTCCGATCATCTCCTCGCTGCGCCGCGACCATGCCCAGATGAGCTCGGAATATTCAGGGTACCGAGAGGCGAGCTCCTCGCATGACGCTGCAGTCGAGACGCCTCGGTCATGGGGGGCATGCCAGGCCGGCGAACAGATCTCGGTAAGAAACATTTCCATCTCTGATTCGTCCGCGAACAGCTTGCGGTAGAGGTGACGAGGGTTCCAATCGAGCAGAACCCCGCCCACATCGAAGACCACTGCCTCGATCGGCGGAAGCTGGCCAGGCGTGTGAGAACTCACAGTTGTTATGGTATTTTGAACAAAATTAATGTGCAAGCTCGCCATCAGATGATCATGCAGGCCCTCCGTAAACACAGTCCGGCATCAGTACGGCGTTTGTTTCCGCTTGATCTCGGCCAGCGACGATGTCGTCACAGAGACCGACCATCGCCTGTACGGCGGAGCTGGAGCGC